>CAYUAX010000209.1:0-8321 GCA_964442845.1 uncultured Bifidobacteriaceae bacterium
CGTCGGGGTGCTCGGCGGTGAAGCGGCCGCGCATCAGCTTCAGCGTCGCCCGCAGCTGCTCGAGTTGCTGTTCGGCCGAGCCCGGCGCCGGCGTCGAATCCGCCGCGTCGAGCGACACCGGCAATGGCGCCGGCGAGGAGCCGCTGTCGGCCGAGGCCGCCGCCGGCGACTGCAGGTCGGCGAGCTGGCGCTCGAGTACCAGCCGGCGCTCGCGGTCGCGGGCCAGCGATTCGGTCAGCCCCTGCGCGCGCAACTGCAGGTTCTGCATCGCCTGCAGGTTGTTCTGCACCTGCGTCGGCAGCTCGCCCGAGTAGCGCAGCCGGAAGCCTTCGAGGCGCTTCTCGTTCTCGATCAGGCGCCGCCGGGCGTCCTCGAGCTGCGACTCCAGGAACTGGTTGGTGGCATCGGCCAGCACCTCGCGGTCGCGCAGGTTCTCGTCGATGAAGAGCGAGGCCAGACGTTCGGTGACCTTCCGGGCGGTCTCGGGGTCTTCCGACGTGAAGCCGAGGACGAAGGCATCGCCGCGCACGGTCCGGACGTCGATCAGCGCGCGCATGCCGTTGACCACGTCCTCCATCGGCTGCGCGGCGCGCCGCGCCTTGTAGAGATCGAACTCGAGGATGATCGGCTCCAGCCGCGACCGGCTCAGCAGTTGCTGGCTGATCGACTGCAGGCGGTCCTGGATGCGGGCCGACACGGTGGACTGGACGTAGCTGTCGGGCACCCGCTGCGGCACCACCAGGATGGTGGTCTCGGAGCGGTAGATGTCCGGCAGGTAGCGCAGCACCCCGGCCGTCGCGACGGCGGCGAGCAGCAGCGGCCCGACCAGCAGGAACTTGCCCCGCCAGACGATGCGGCCGATGTCTTCGGGGGTGTATTTCTGCCCGGGCAGCATGCGCCTACCTTCGCCCTCCCAGCAGTTCGGTGCCGAACGACAACCCGACGCGCACCCCGTGCCGCGACAACTCGCCGGCGGGGTAATCCGTCGGGACGGCCCCGCGCAGGGACGCCAGGAAGTAGTAGTACTCCGTGAAGAACCCGGCGAGTCTGAAGACAGCGTATCGCATCTGCACCGAGGCCGAGTAGGCGTCGAACTCGACGGGTGTCACCTGGAATCCCGATTCGCCGACCGAGTAGTTGCCGGACATGGACGCCGTCAGCTTGCGGCTCAGATTGCCGGTCAGGCCGGCCGACACGGCGTTGATCAGGGTGGGCTCGGGGAAGGCCGGCACGAACTGGATGGCGCGCATGGCCACCAGCTGGCCGCGCCAGGTGCGGCCCAGGTCGCGGCTCAGGCCGCCGCTGCCGACGGCGGTGTAGAACCAGCCGTCGCGCCGCGGCGTGCCGGCGATGCCGGTGTTGAGGGCGATGAAGGTCTCACGCGAGAACGGCAGCGGCCGCGCGTAACTGACGCCGAGGTTGACGCTGGAGATCTGCTGGCGGTAATCGCTGGACGGCGTGTCGCCGAGTGCGTGGTTCTCGAAGTAGTTGTAGCCGGCGACCAGACCCGTATAGCGCGTGACCTGTCGGGTGTAGTTCGCGAAGCCGCCCACGCGCAGGAACTGGGCTTGCTCCCCATCGAGGTTGAAGACCGTGCCGGCGTTGGCGCCGAGGTTGATCCGATCGCGCCGCGACAGCCCGAAGCCGACCATTGCGGAACTGTTCGACGTCAGCGCATCGACGCCGGCCAATTGGTAGTCCACCGACGTAGTCGGCAAGCCGAGGCCCACGCCGCTGCGGCCGAGGCCGATGCCGCCGCCCATGCCGCCCAAGCCGCCGATGCCGCCACCGCCGAAGCCGCCGAAGCTGCCCCCGAAGCCGCCCGCGAACAACCCGCCGGCGTTCTGGCGGCCGTAGCCCACGTTCTGCGCGAGCGACCACGACCACTTGGTGGCGTTCACCGAACTCAGCGAGATCGAGGCGCCGTAGAACGGCAGCAGGTCGTCGGTGAAGCGCGGCGAGTAGCGCGCCGACGCGTTCGCCCCGGCCGTGAACGCCACGTGGCGGAACGCCTTGGCGTAGCTGAGACCGGCGTTGGCGCCGCCATACGTCACGTCGCGCCGCCCCGGCGCGGTCGCCAGATCGGTATTGGGCGTGAGCGACACGTCCCAGCCGCCGAACACGTCGGTCGAAACGCGCACCGTGGCCGGCGTACGGCCCGACGTGGCGCCGGAGGGTTGTGCGTGCGCGGTCGCGGCGCCCATGACGAAGCCCGCCAGCGCGAGCCATGTGCCCGCGCCGCGCCGCCAGGCGGGGATCATGGGACGATGACCGTGTCGCCCGGCCGCAGCAGGACGTTCTGCTCGATGCGCCGCCCGCGCGACACGTCGCGATAGTTGAACTTCAGGCGCGTAGCGCGGCCGTTGTCGGTGCGCATCACGCCGATGTCCTTCGCGTCCGCGAACTCGGTGAGGCCGCCGGCCCGGGCGATCAACTGCAGCACGGTCATCGGCGCGGTGAGCGGATACGGGCCCGGCGCCCGCACCTCGCCCATGATGTAGACCTTGCGGCTGTTGATGGTCCGGACGATCACCGTCACCGTGGGATCGGCGACGAACTTGGCGGCCGCCGTGGTGATCTGCTGGCGCAACTGGTCGGGCGTCAGCCCGGCGGCCTGCACGTCGTTCAGCAGCGGCAGGGTCACCACGCCGTCGGGGCGCACCGTCACTTCGGCCGACAGCTCTTTTTCACGCCAGACGACGATGCTCAGCACGTCCTCGGCGCCGATCACGTAGTCGGCCGGGGGAACGATGCCCTCGGGTGGCGCCGGCGGCGTCGGCGCCTGGGCCGCGCCGGCCGGCGGCGGTTGCGGCGCCACTGGCGCGGGCGTCTGCGACTGCGCCAGCGGCGACGCCGCGGCGAGCAGTGCGATCAGCAGCCCGGCGCCAGTTCGTCTCATCTGAATTCCTTGAACGACACCTGGCACTCGTGCGTGCGCAGGAAGTTGAGGAACCGCTTGTAGTCGCCCGGATCCATGTTGAACAGCCGGACGACGATGCGGTAGTTGCCGCGCGCTTCCTGCAGCCCCTTCTTGACCAGGTCGCGCAGGTTGCCGCGGGTGATCTCGCGGTTCATGTAGAGCGGATAGACGGCGGTCCAGAACGACTCGCCGGTTTCGACCAGCCGCTGATACAGCTCGTCGGACACGGTGCGGCGGCGTTCGCGGCGCGGCTTGTAGGTGCCGAAGGGCAGCAGGCGAATCTCGGGCGGCAGATCCTCGGGCAGCGCGATCTCGCGCTGGCAGGTCACCGCCAGGCGCTCGACCAGGTTCTGCAGCTCGCGGACGTTGCCCGGCCACGAGTACTTCACCAGCGCGTCCATCGTCTCGGGGGCCACGGCGCGCAGCGCGTAGTGGCCGGTAGCGGTGCTGCGCGACAGGAAGCGCTCGACCAGCGCCGGGATGTCGGAGCGGCGCTCGCGCAGCGGCGGCACCACCAGGTGGATGACGTTGAGGCGGTAGAACAGGTCTTCGCGGAAGGCCTGCTGCGCGATCAGGTCGCGCAGGTTCTTGTTGGTCGCGGCGATGACGCGGATGTTGACGGTGGCGCGCACCCGGTCGGCGCCGACCTTCTGCAGCTCGCCGGTCTCGAGGAAGCGCAGCAGCAGGCCCTGCATGCGCAGGGTCATCTCGCCGACCTCGTCGAGGAACAGCGTGCCGCCGTCGGCCATCTCCAGCTTGCCCTGTTTGTCGCGGTAGGCGCCGGTGAAGCTGCCCTTGACGTGGCCGAACAGCTCCGACTCGAGCAGTGTCTCGGGCAGGCCGGCGCAGTTGACCGCCACGAACGGCCGCGGCGCCCGCGGCGAATGTGCGTGCACCGCACGAGCCACCAGCTCCTTGCCGACGCCGCTCTCGCCGGTGATCAGCACCTTGGCCTCGGAGCGTGCCGTGCGCTCGATCTCCAAACGGAGTTCGGAGATGGCCGGGCTGTCGCCGACGAGCTGGGCGTCGGACATGGCCGTGATCATCGAGTGCCTCGACTCGGGACCGGTGGATGCAGTGCTCATCTGGCTGGACCCCTCACTGAGCGGTCACGGCATCGTGAAATGCCAGGACCGCCGTTCGAGGGGGTGTTCAGCAAAAGCGGGGCCACACATTTTCTATGGCTCCGTCTCCATCAAGTTCTGGCCCGCGCCTGACAACAATCGGCCCAGGAATTCGCGCCAATCGCCGCCGGAATCGCTGGCGGGAACGCATGGTGGACGCCACCGCACGCTCGTCGTCCCGAGAATAGTCATTCGGGACCAAGAACATTTTGTCCCCAAGGCGCGGGTAAAGTTGCCTCCGCAGCCGTGGGCCCGTCGCGCTTACGAATATGTAAACGACTGAAAACAGAGGACTTAGGGGGGAAGCCTCCGGCAGTCATCCAGAAGCGGCTATCGCCCCGCTCCCAGAAGCGTTACTCGACCATGTTCCTCCATCACGGTTGGTCGCGTCCAGCCAGAATTCACGCTCCGGCCCGCATTGGCGCTCCCGTGAGGCGAGCGGACAGCCGCGCGGCCCGCAGCGCGCGGCGGTCCTGCGCGCCGAGCCGTTCGGCGAGCACGCTCGGCGCATCGCCCAGTGCGGCGCGGGCATCGCGGCTCCGCCCCAGGGCCAGCAGCGCCTCGGCCCGCGTCACGTCGCCCATCGCGCGCAGCCAGTGGCCGGCCGGCAGCCGCTCGGCGCGGATCGCCGCCGCCTCCGCTGCATAGAGTTCGGCCTGCGCCGGCCGCGCCGTCGTGAGGCACAGCGCGGCGAGCTGCAGCAGCGTCGTCGCCGCCTGCGGATGCGTGGCGCCGAGGGCGGTGCGCTGCACGGCCAGCGCCTCCACCAGCAGCCGCTCGCCCTCGTCGGGCCGTCCCTGGCGGGCGCGGATCTCGCCCAGCAGCGCCAGGCTCGCGCCGATCTCGGCATGTCCGGCCGCCAGCAGGCGCCGGCGCAGCGCCAGGGCTTCGGAGGCCAGCGGCTCGGCCGCGCTCGCCCGGCCGCGCGCCAGCTCGACGCGCGCGAGGTTGTGCAGCGCGCGGGCCACCGCCGGGTGCGCTTCGCCGTAGGCGGCGCGACGCACTGCCAGCGACTGCGTGAAGAGCGGCGCCGCGTCGTCGAGCCGGCCGCGGTCCTCCAGCAGCGAGGCGACGTTGTTGACCTGCACCGCGTAGTCGGGATGCCGCTCGCCGAGACGCTTGCCGGTGGCGGCCAGGGCCAGGCGGTAGTACGGCTCCGCGCCGGCCAGGTCGCCGGCGTCGTGCAGCAGCGACGCCAGGTTGTTGAACGCGGTGGCCGTATCCGGGTGGTCGTCGCCGTAGGCCTTGCGGCGGATGGCGAGCGCTTCGCGCAGCAGCGGCGCGGCTGCGGCCAGGTCGCCCTGGGCGTTACGCACCTGGCCGAGCTGCCCGAGCACGTGCGCGAGCAGCGGATGGTCGTTGCCGAAGCGCCGGCGGCGGATGGCGATGGCCTCGTCGAGCGCGGCCACCGCGTCGTCGAGGTGTCCCTGCTGCCGCAGCGTCTGCGCCAGGTTGCTCAACCCGACGGCGACCTCGGCGGCGGCGTCGGTGCCGAGGCCCCGCCAGGTGGCGACGGCCTCGCGGATGAGCGGCTCGGCGTCGGCGTGGCGCCCGCGCTCGTGCAGCGTGAGGCCGAGGTCGTTGAGCGACATGGCGATCGCCGCCGGCGGGCTGCCGAGGCGCTGCTTCACGGCGAGCGCTTCGCGGTGCAGGGTTTCGGCTTCGTCGTAGCGCGCCAGCTCGCGGTAGGCCTCGGCCAGCGCCTGCATCGACTCGGCGGTGTCGGGATGCGCCGCGCCGAGGGTGGCGCGACGCAATTGCAGCGATCGTTCGAGCAGCGCGGCGGAGCGGTCGTAGACGCCCAGGCTGGCGAACACGCTGCCAATCGTCGTCAGCAGCCGCGCCTGGACCACGGGCTGGCCCGACAGCTCGGCGTCGATGCGCTCGGCGCCGCGGTCGAGCAGCTCGCGCGCCGTCACCGACGCGCCGGCCGACGCGTCGGGGTTGGCGACGTCGAACAGGCCGGTGAGGAAGCCCAGCACCTGCTGCGCGGTGTCGCGTTCGCGCGCGGTGCGGTCGCGCTCCTCGGCCAGCCGCGCCGCCTGGATCGACAGGACGACGGCCGCGACCGACACGGTGAGCAGCAGCGCCGCCGCGGCCGCCACGCCCCAGCGATGGCGGGCGACGAAGCGGCGCGCGGTGTAGACCCACGTGGCCGGCCGCGCGGCGATCGGCTCGCCGTCGAGATGGCGGCGGACGTCGGCGGCCAGTGCGTCCACCGAGGCGTAGCGGTGGGCCGGGTCCTTGGCCATCGCGGTGGCGGCGATGGCGTCGAGATCGCCGCGCAGGCGCGCGGCCAGGCGGGCCGGCGACACCTGCCGGTTGGCGGCCAGCGCCGCCGGATCGGCGCCCGCGCCCGCCGTCTCGACGACGCGGCTCGGCGGCGGCGGATCCACCTGGCAGACGACGCGCTCGATCTCGACGCTCGACAGCGTGGCGAAATGCAGCGGCCGCCGCCCGGTCAGCAGCTCGTACAGCAGCACGCCCAGCGCGTAGACGTCGGCGGCGGTGGTCACCTGCCCGCCGCGGACCAGTTCCGGGCTGGCGTAGTCGGGCGTCAACATCCGGCCGCCGACGCGGGTGATGCCCGGCTCGCCGCCACCGGCCTCCAGGGCCAGGCGGGCGATGCCGAAGTCGAGCAGCTTCGGCGCGCCGGCCTCCGTGACGAGGATGTTGGTGGGCTTGATGTCGCGGTGGACGATGAGGCTGCGGTGGGCGTGGCTCACCGCGCCGCACACCACCAGGAACAACCGCAGCCGCTCGCCGACGTCCAACCGCCGGGCGTCGCAGTAGCGATCGATCGGCTGGCCGGCCACGTGCTCCATCACCAGGTAGGGCAGGCCGTCGTCGGTGGTGCCGCCGTCGAGCAGGCGGGCGATGTTGGGGTGTTCGAGCCACGCCAGGATCTGGCGCTCGGTGCGGAACTGCCGCACCCGCTCGGGGTCGAGCAGGCCGCGCACCACCTTGATGGCGACCCGCTGCAGGAACTCGTCGTCGTCGCGCTCGGCCAGGTAGACGGCGCCCATGCCGCCTTCGCCGAGCATCGACACGATGCGGTACGGGCCGAGGCGCTCGACCAGCGGCGTGGCGCGGGCGGCGGTCACCTCCTCCACCGCGCGGCTGACGACGCCCACCAGGCCGCCGCCGTCGGCGGCACGCTCGGCCGCATCCGCGGCCAGCATGCCGCGCACCAGCGTGGCCAGGTCGCGGTCGTCGCCGGCTTCGGCCGCGACGAACGCCTCGCGGGCGTCCTCGGCACGGGCCAGCGCCGCCTCGAAGAGCCGTTCGGCCGCCGCCCAGCGTTCCGGAGTCATCGGGCCGCCTCGCCGGCCGCGTCCGCTACGCGTCCTTGGGCGCGGCGGCTGTGGTCAGCTCGTGGCGCAGCCACGCCTTGGCCGTGCGCAGCTCGCGATCGACGGTGGCCGCCGACACCCCGACCGCCTCGGCGGTCTCGTCGTAGCTCAGCCCGCCGAAGAAGTGGAGCTCGACGATCGCCGCCTTGCGGGCGTCGAAGGCGGCGAGGCGTTCCAATACGTCGTGGAGGTCGAGCACGTCGACCGACGGCGCCGAGACCACCGCGGCGACGTCCTCCAGCTCCACCTTCACCGCGCCGCCGCCGCGCTTCTGCCGCCGGCGGCCGCGCGCGTGATCGACCAGCACCCGACGCATGGTGCGGGCGGCCACCGCCATGAAGTGGGCCTTGTCCTGCCACGAGACGTCGGCGTCGATGAGGCGCAGGTAGGCTTCGTGAACCAGCGCCCGGGTCTGCAGTGTGTGGTCGGCGCGCTCGGAGCGCAGCGCGGCGCGGGCGATGCGCGCCAGCTCTTCGTACACGAGCGGCAACAGCCGGTCGAGGGCGGATGCCTCGCCGCTGCGCCACGCGTGCAGCAGGATGGTGGCGGTCGGTTCCACGGGCCGCGGTCCTCCGGGGGGAGGCGCGGCGATCTTACTGCAAGTGCCACGTAGGGCAGAGCTTCAGCTCTGCCTCCAGGCAGCTCTAAAGAGCTGCCCTACGGACGTCCCGGTCAGCCCTCGAGCAGCAGCCAGGCCGGGTCTTCGATGAAGTCCTTGACCTTCACCAGGAACTGCACCGCTTCGCGGCCGTCCACCAGGCGGTGGTCGTAGCTGAGCGCGACGTACATCATCGGCCGGATGACGACCTGGCCGTTCACCGCCACGGCGCGATCGGCGATCTTGTGCAGGCCGAGGATGCCGACCTGCGGCGGGTTGAGGATCGGCGTGCTCATCATCGAGCCGAAGACGCCGCCGTTGGTGAT
>CAYUAX010000210.1:0-8294 GCA_964442845.1 uncultured Bifidobacteriaceae bacterium
GCCGAGTACAACCTGGCGTCGGCGTTGGACCGTCAGGATCGCTGGGACGAGGCCCGCACGCACTACGAGCGCGCGCTGTCCATCGACCCGTACCACGTGCGATCGATGAACAACCTCGCCGTCGGCCTGGATCGGCGCGGCCAGACGGCGGCCGCGATGGCCCTGCTCGAGCGCGCCATCGCCATCGCCCCCGCCAACGGCGAGTTCTATGTCAACTACGGCACCGTGCTGATCCGCCAGGAGCGCATCGCCGACGCCGTGCGCGTCCTCGACGAGGCCGTGGCGCTGTCGCCGCGCGACGCCAACGCGCACAACAATCGCGGCATCGCGCTGGCCCGGCACGGGGATCTGCCGCGCGCCCGCGACGCCTTCGCGCGCGCCGTCGAACTGGATCCGCGCCACGAGGGCGCGCGCGGCAATCTGGCCCAGGTCACCGCCGCGCTGGGCCGTTAGCCGTCGCGCCCGTGGCGGCGAGGGCGAGCAGCTGCGGGGCGAGCTGGAAGTGGCCGGCGTTCTGGCCCTGGTTCATCAACACCGCCACCGTGACGCCGCTCTCCGGGTCGAAGAGCAGCAGGCTGCTGCCGAACGCCATCCCGCCGCTGTGCCCGAACTGCGCGCGGTCGAGGTATTGGTAGCCGCGGATGCCGAGGCCGGCGCCCGTTTCGCCGGGGATGTTGCCGGCCGCCGGCACCAGCGTCCGCATCTCGGCCTGACGTTCCGCCGAGAGCACGCCGCCGGCGAATAGCGCGCGCCCCCAGCGGGCCACGGTGATCGCGTCGGCGTAGAGGCCGAACGCCGCCTGACCAATCGACAGCAGCGCCGGAGAGTCGAGCGGCGCGAACACCCCGCCGCGACCGGCTGCCATCGCCACGGGCCCGGGCGGTGGATCGACGACCGGCATGAACACGCCGGTCAGCTCGAGCGGGTTCCACAGCCGCTGGCGATACAGCTCCACGATCGGCCGGCCGGTGGCCGCCTCGGCGACGCGACCGAGCAGCAGGAACGCGGTGTTGGTGTACTCGGTGCGCTCCCCCGGCGCGAAGCGCGGCGGGCCGGCGAACGCCAGCAGCTCCTCGACCGTGAACGGCCGGGCCGGATCGGCGTCGATGGCCGCGCCGAGCGCCGCGCTGAGCGTGTAGTTGCCGAGGCCGTTGGTGTGGTTGAGGAGCTGCCGCAGCGTGATCGCCGGATCGACGCCGGCGGCGGGCGCCAGCCAGCGGTCGAGCGAATCGTCGAGGCGCAGCACGCCCTCGTCCACGAGCTGCAGGACCACCGCGGCGGTCATCGTCTTGGTGATGCTGGCGATCCCCACCAGGTGCTCCGCCCGCATCGCTTCGCCGGGCGCGGCGAAGCCGGCGGCGCCGCTCCACTGCGGGCCATGCGGCCAGAGAACGGACGCCGTGACGCCGCGATGCCCGGGCACGGTCGCCCACGCGCGCAGCGCGTGCTCCAGGTCGGCGGCGGTCTCGACGGCGACCGGCACAGGCTCGACGTCCTGCACGGACCAGACCCCGTCGGGCCCGGTCCACGCGAGCGCGGCCGCGGTGATGAGTGCGATCCAGGGCGGTCCAGACATCGCCGGCCTCAGAAACGGTACCCCAACGACAGCGTGAACGCGCGCGATCGGTACTCCGGCGGCGGCCCCTCGTTGAGCTCCTTCAGGCCGAAGACGACTCGGCCGTCCACCACCACCGCGCCACGCCCCGCGGCGACCTCCAGGCCGATGCCGGCCACCGCCGCGACGTCGAGATCGGCGACCCGGTCGGAGATGTCGGTGGCGGCGCCGCCGACCGTCTGCCGCACCGCAGACACGACGCTGACCTGCGGCCCGACGAACGCCAGGGGACGAACGCGCCGCCCCGACGGCACCGCGACCTGGAGCAGCAGCGGCACTTCCACGCCGCGGCTGCGCACCGCGATGTCGATCGGCACGCCCGACGATCGGAAGCGCCGCTCGGCGTACAACGCCTCGAGTTGCAGCCGCCAGTAGCGGCCGAGGCTGACGGTGACGAACCCGCCGCCGGTCACGCCAGCGCGCGCGGTCGTGTCGAACGCACCCTCGCCGTCGAGGCTCAGGCGGCCGGCGACGACCCCCGCCTTGATCCCGCCGTCGACAGTCTGGGCGGCGGCCGGGCCGGCCATCAGCAGTGCGGCCAGGCACACCATCGCCCACACGACTCCCGTCCTGTCGTCTCGCACGTCGTCCTCCGGTGGTTTCGGCCGGTGGTGGTGACTAACGCCCGCGGCCCAGGAACACGCTGACGTCGAGGGCGAACTCGCGCCCGCGGAAGTCGTCGTAGGGCGCGCTCTGGGCGGTGAACGGGAAGGCGTTGTAGCCGGCGCGCCCGCCCACCGACCAGCGGCGCGTGAGGTGGATGTCGAGCCCGGCCTGCAGCTGCGTGCCCAGCCCGTAGCCGACGCCGCTGGTGCGCAGCACCGGCAGGATGCCGGCGCCGACGAACGGCTTGAGGCGCTGCGCCGCCACCGCGCCCCGCCACGGATTCCAGCGCACGCCGATCGGCACCGCGAAGCCGCCGAGGAACGCCGTCGCCGCCTCGGCGCCGAACCCCTGGAGCCCACCGGTGATCGCCCATCGCTCGCTGACGTAGCGGGCGACGTGGCCGCCGCCGGCGATGTCGAGCCCGCTGCCGGGAATCGTGGTGCCGCGCGAGCCCCAGCCGCCGAGCGTCATCGACAGGCGGGTGGTGCCCGCCACGGCGTAGCGGGCGCCGCTGTCGTCCGGGGCGCGATTCCCGCGCAGCCGCGTCGCTTCGCGGCTGGCAGCGGTGAACTGCGCCGCGTCCAGCCGGCGGCGGCCGCCGTCGGTGAGCGTGACCCGGCTGCGGCCGGCGACACGGCCGCTGTCGAGCCACAGGTCGTACACGCCGGGCTCGAGCCCGAGCGCCACGGTGCGACCGCGTGACTTGCTCAGCTCGACGACCAGGGCTTGCCGGGCGGTGCGGACGTAGACGCGTCCGTCGACGTCGTCGCCGAGTTCGAGCGTCGCCGTGGTCTGCGCGACGTCGGTCATCACCACGTCGCCGGCGCCGGTCAGGTTGATGTCGTACGACGGGTGCTGCGCGCCTCCGGCGGTCCCGGCGGTACGCCCGACCGTCTCGGCGAACGCGAACTGGTAGGCCTCGTTCAGCGTGACCCGGCCGTCGCCAGACAGGTCGGCGGCGCCGCGGAATCCCGAGACCAGGTAGTGGGTGAAGTACGAGGCGCCGATGCGGTCCGACTCCTGCGCCGCCTCGGTCGCCGAACTCGACGTCAGGAAGGCGTGGCCACGCATCGTCGCCGAGGCGTCGACGGCGAACGGCGGCCGGCGCCGGCCGCCTTTGAGCCGCGTGAACGCGCCGGAGGCGCAGGCGTCGAGCACGGCGATGCGGACGTCGGCGGGGAGCGCGTCGAGCTGGTCGCGCAGGGCGCGGTAGGAGACGCGGTCCTCGCCGAGCAGCAGACCCTTCTCGTCGGCGTGGCCGGAATAGTAGAACAGCACCTCGATGCGGCCGCCGGCGGTGCGGCGCCGCTCGGCGGCGAGGCGTGCGCCGAGCGTCGCCAGCGCCTCGAGCAGCTGGTCGGCGCCGGGGTCGCTCAGCACCACCTCGTCCTCGGGAGCCACCCCGCCGAGTTCGGTGAGCACCTGGCCGAACCGGCGGGCGTCCGACACCGCGTAGCGCAGTCGCGGCCGATCGTCACCGCCGAAGTTGGCGCCGACGACGACCGTGAAGCGCCGCAGCGTGTCGGCGGCGGCGGACAGCGGCAGCGCCGCGATGAGGGCGATCGCGACGGACAGACGGCGCAGCAGGGTCATGGCTCGGGCTCCTTGGCGATCGACAACGTGGCGTGCTCGAGTCCCGGCGGCGCGGCGACGTCGCCGCCGGCGCCGAGGGCGCGAATCAGAGGATCGAGGTCGAACGGGGACTCGCTCGCGAACAGATGGAAGCGCTCCCACCGCGGCGCGGCGTCGAGTTCGAACGCCTCGTCCAGCAGCACCAGGGCGCCGGCCGCGAGCGGCGCGGCGGTGGAACCGTCGAGGGGATAGTGCCGGGTGACGGCGCCGCTGCCGTCGACCGACAGGATCACCCCGAAGCCGGCGCGCGACGCCTGATAGCCGACGCGCAGCAAGTCGCCGGCGCGGCCGCGGTCCCCGTCGCGCAGGGCTTCGCTGCCCGCGGGCGTCTGCCGATAGACGGCCAGCGCGGCCCCGGTGCCTTTCACCCGATCGTCGGGTGCGGAGGAACTCGCCGTGGCCGAACGGCTCTCGCCGAGGCGTCCCGACGCGCTCCACAGCCACGGCGTGGCGGCCAGGCCGATCGCCGCGGCCGTGGCCAGCACGAGAGCGGGCGGCCGGCGACCGCGCCTGCCGCGGGCCCGCGCCTTCACGTCGGCGACCAGCCCCAGCGGCGGATACGCGGCGTGAATCTCGCGATCCGAGCGCTCGAGGGCCTCGAGGCGAATTCGCAGCGCCGGGGAGTGCGTCAGCTCGCGGGTGATGACAGCGGCCCGGACCGCGTCGAGCTCGCCGAGGACGTACTGCTCGAGCCAGAGGTCCGGGACGCGCTCCACAGGACGATCCTGGCCGGTCACCTGTGCAGCTCCCGCAAGGCATCGCGCAGCCGCTGGAGACGGCGGCGCACCCCTGACACCGAGAGGCCGGTCTGCGCCGCAGTCTCTTCCAGCGTCAGGCCGTCGACGAAGTGCAGGACGGCGATCGTGCGGCTCGACGCCGGGTGCCGGTCGAACAGCCGATCGAGGAGCAGGCGGGCGTGGCTCACCGCGCCCGGCTCCTCGGCGCCGGCAATTCTCGCCAGCACGGCATCGTCGCCGTCCACGGGGGCGCGTCGCCGAGCGCGCAGGCGGTTGAGACAGACGTTGGTCGCGATCCGAAAGAGCAGGCTCGACAGCGCCTGGCCGTCGAGCCGGCGCCGGTGGGTGACGATTTGCACGAACACGTCCTGGCAGGCGTCACGCGCCTCCTCCTCGTCGTTGAGCAGCCGGCGGCAGCGGCGCAGCACCATCGGCCCGTAGCGGTGGGTCAGGGCGGCGACATCGGCGTCGGCGAGCACGTCTCCCCCTTGAACACCACGGCGGGGAGAATGTGTCACATGTCCGCCCGGCGACAGATCCGTCAGCCGCCAGGTCTGGTGCCCGGCACCGGAGCGCCCGCTGGTGCCAGGCACCGGGCGGGGGGAACTACGAATTCAGCAGGCGGGTGGCCAGGTCGGCGTAGACGTCCACCGCCCGCTCGAGGTCGGCGATGGCCACGTGTTCCCGGTCGGTGTGCGCCACGTGGATGGTGCCGGGGCCGACCAGCAGCGGCGTGCCCCAGTTCGACAGGAAGGGCACGTCGCTGAAGTAGGCGAAGACGTCGGTGTCGTAGCCCGGTACGGTGTGCAGCCGCACCTCGGGCAGCTCGAGGATCTCCTCGACCTCCACCCGGCCGGCGACGACCGCCGCCAGCGCCGCGCGCAGCGCGTCGTGGGCGCCGACGGTGCGGAAGAACACCTCGGCCTCGGCACGCGGCGGGATCACGTTCGGCGCGACGCCGCCGCTGATCAGCCCGACGGTGTAGTGGGTGCGGCCGAGGACGTCGTCGGCCGGCCAGTCGCCGCGCCGCAGATCGACGAGCACGTCGAGCAGCTTCTCGATCGCCGACTCGCCCAACTGCGGATAGCCGGAGTGCGCCGCCCGGCCGTGCGCCGTGAGGCGGACGCGGAACGCCCCGCGCGTGGCCAGCCCGAGCTTCAGCTCGGTGGGCTCGCCGTTCACCAGGAAGCGCGACTTCGAAGCGATGGTGTTGGCGGCCTTGGCGCCGTCGCTGCCGCGCTCTTCGCCGGCGACGAACACCAGGCCGACGCGCGTCTCGCCGGCGGCGCGCAGCCGCTCGGCGGCCGCCACCTGCGCGGCCAGGATCCCCTTGGCGTCGCAGGCGCCGCGGCCGTGCAGCACGCCGCCCTCGACGCGGCTGGGGAAGAACGGCGGCACGCAGTCGAAATGCGTGGAGAACACCAGCTCGGGCTCACCCACCGCGGCGATGACGTTGATGCGGTCGCGGTCGAGCGGCTGCTCCAGCACCGAATAGCCGCGCTGCCGCAGGTAGGCGGCCAGCACGCGCGCCACCGCGCCTTCCTGGCCGGTGGTGGACTCGATGTCGATCAGCGTCCGGGCGAAGCCGACGAGGTCTACCGGATCCACTGCTCGAGCTCCGTGCGAGTGTCGGTCTTGTCGTCGCGGTACTTGACGATCACCGGGGTGGCCAGCGACAGGCCCCAGTCCTTGCCGGCGCCGACGCTCACCGAGCGCGCGCCGGGCACGACCACCGCCCCCTCGGGCACGACCAGCGGCTGCCCCGCCTCGGGCTTGATGACCCGGCCGTTGGGCAGGTCGTAGATGGGCGTCGAACCGGTGAGCACCGTGCCGGCGGCGATCACCGCGCGGCGCTTCACCACCGCGCCCTCGTAGAGGCCGGTGTTGCCGCCGACCAGCACGTCGTCCTCGATCACCACCGGCATCGCGCCCACCGGCTCGATGACGCCGCCGATCTGCGCCGCGGCGCTGATGTGGACGCGGGCGCCGATCTGGGCACACGACCCGACCAGCGCGTGCGAATCGACCAGGGTCCCGTCGCCGACGTAGGCGCCGATGTTGATGTACATCGGCGGCATGCAGATGACGCCCTTGCCGAGGTAAGCGCCCTCGCGCACCGACGACCCGCCGGGCACGATGCGCACGCCGGCGTGAACGCCCGGCCGCTTCACCGGCATGGTGTCCTTGTCGTAGAACGGCAGCCCGGCCGCCGACAGATCGGCGATGTCACCGAAACGGAAGCCGAGCAGGATGCCCTGCTTCACCCAGGTGTTCACCCGCCAGCCGGTCGGCGACGACGCGTCCGGCTCGGCCGATCGGACGTCGCCGGCGCCGAGCCGCTCCTGCAGTTGACGAAACGCCGTCCGCGCCTCGCCCTTGTCGGCGTTCGCCCCGGCGGCGGCGAGCGCCTCGATCGTGTCTTTGAGGGTCATGGGCCCGCCGTCCTACGCGGCCGCGCTGGCGACGATCGGCAGGCCGAGCTCGCGCATCACCGCCAGTACCTTCTCGCGCGACGAAGCGCGCGGCGGCACCATCGGCAGCCGGAACGCCTCCTCGCACAGCCCCATCGCCGCCATCGAGAACTTCACCGGGCCCGGGCTCGACTCGCAGAAGTTGACCTGCATCAGCCCGAGAATCCGCTGATGGATGGCGCGCGCCGCGGCGAAGTCGCCGCGCTCGGCGGCTTCCACCATGTCGGCCATCTCGCGCGGGATCTGGTTGGAGCACACCGAGATGATGCCGCGGCCGCCGATCGCCATCAGCGGCACGGTGAGCGCGTCGTCGCCCGACAGCACCAGGAAGTCGTCGGGCACGGCGCGGATCATGTCGGCCATCTGGCTCATGTTGCCGGCCGCCTCCTTCACGCCGACGATGGTCGGGATCGTCGCCAGCCGCGCCAGCGTCGGCGCATCGACGTTGCAGCCGGTGCGGCCGGGCACGTTGTAGACGACGATCGGCAGCGGCGTGGCGTCGGCGATCACGCGGTAGTGCTGGTACAAGCCCTCCGGGGTCGGCCGGTTGTAGTAGGGCGTCACCGACAGCAGGCCGTCGGCGCCGGCCTTCTGCATCTCGACCGCGGCCTGGGCCACCTCGTGGGTGTCGTAGCCGCCGGCGCCGGCCAGCACCGGGGTCTTCCCCGCCGCCTCGTCGACCACGATCTCGACGACGCGGCGCCGCTCGGCGGCGTTCAGCGTCGGCACCTCGCCGGTCGTGCCGCACGGCACCAGGAAGTGCGCGCCGAGGTCGATCTGCCGCCGCGCCAGGCGGCGCACCGCGGCGTCGTCCACGGCGCCTCCGGCGGTGAAAGGGGTGATGAGAGCGGTGCCGACGCCAGTGAACGGGGTGCGCATGTCAGTCTCCAGTCGTGCCGGTCGTTCGAGTGGTGGCGGCGGTCGCGTCGAGCGTCAACACGTCGCGCATCGTGAACCAGCCGCGCCGGCCGATCAGCCAACGGGCTGCCTCGAGGGCACCGCGCGCGAAGACGCCGCGATCGCGCACCGTGTGCGTGAGCGTCACCGTCTCGGAGGGGCCGTCGAAGCCGATGGTGTGGGTGCCGGGGATCGACCCGGAGCGGGTGGCGGCGACGTCGATGTCGCGGCGGTAGCCGGCCTCGACCATCGCCCGCTGCAGCATCAGCGCCGTGCCCGACGGCGCGTCCTTCTTGGCGGCGTGGTGCAGTTCGTGGATCCACGCGCCGACGTCTG
>CAYUAX010000211.1:0-8277 GCA_964442845.1 uncultured Bifidobacteriaceae bacterium
TTGTCGGCCGACGCGCCGGCGGCGGTCGCGGCCGCTGCCGATGCGGCCGTCGCGGCGCTGGCCCGCGAGCTCGTCGCCGCCGCCGCCGAGCGCGTGGTCCGCGAGATCGCGCCGGCGCTCGTCGCCGAGATCGCGCACGCGGCGGTGCGCGAGGAGATCGCCCGCCTGCGCGCGGCGCGCGGCGCCTGATCGGCCGCGCCGTCGGTTGCGTGGGCCGGGGTGACCCGGTACGATTGGGGATTCGGCGCCCGCTGTCGCGCGCCGCCTGCGCCGCCCATGAGCACACCGACCCCGCCGCGTGTTCCCGACTCGCCGGCCCTCGAAGGCCTCGAGGCCCGCTTCGCCGAGCGCTGGGAGCGCGACGGCACCTATGCCTTCGACCGGTCGCGACCGCGCGCCGAGGTCTACGCCATCGACACGCCGCCGCCGACGGTGAGCGGGTCGCTGCACGTCGGCCACGTCTTCTCCTACACCCACACCGACATCGTCGCCCGCTACCAGCGCATGCGCGGCAAGGCGGTGTTCTACCCGATGGGCTGGGACGACAACGGCCTGCCGACGGAGCGGCGCGTCCAGAACTACTACGGCGTGCGCTGCGATCCGTCGCTGCCCTACGACGCCGCCTTCCAGCCGCCCGAGACACCAGCCAAGCCGCCGATCGCGGTGTCGCGCCCGAACTTCATCGAGCTCTGCGTCCGGCTCACCCGCGAGGACGAGCAGGCCTTCGAACACCTGTGGAAGTACCTGGGCCTGTCGATCGACTGGTCGATGACCTATGCCACCATCGCCAAACCGGCGCAGCGCGTGTCGCAGCTGGCGTTCCTGCGGCTGCTGGCGCGCGGCGAGGCCTATCAGCTCGAGGCGCCGACGCTGTGGGACGTGGACTTCAAGACGGCGGTGGCCCAGGCCGAACTCGAGGACCGCGAGATGCCCGGCGCGTATCACCGGCTGGCGTTCCGCCGGTCCGCGGGGGATGGCGTCATCGAGATCGACACGACGCGCCCGGAACTGTTGCCGGCCTGCGTGGCGCTGGTGGCCCATCCCGACGACGCCCGCTACCAGCCGCTGTTCGGGACCACGGTCCGCACGCCGCTGTTCCAGGCCGAGGTGCCGGTGGTGGCGCATCCGCTCGCCGATCCCGAGAAGGGCAGCGGCATCGCGATGATCTGCACCTTCGGCGACCTCACCGACGTGATCTGGTGGCGCGAGCTGAAGCTGCCGGTGCGCGCGGTGATTCAGGCCAACGGCACACTCGGCCCCGTGACGTGGGGCAGCCGCGGCTGGGAGTCGGCTGACGCCGCCGCGGCGCAGCAGGCCTACGACCGGCTGGCCGGGCTGTCGGCGAAGAAGGCGCAGGCGGCGATCGTCGAGCTGCTGACGGCCTCGGGCGACCTGCTGGCGCCGCCGCGGCCGATCACCCACCACGTGAAGTTCTTCGAGAAGGGCGATCGCCCGCTGGAGATCGTCACCAGCCGGCAGTGGTTCTTCCGCACCATCGCCCATCGCGACGGCCTGCTCGCCCGCGGCCGCGAGCTGCAGTGGCATCCCGAGTACATGCGGGCCCGCTACGAGAACTGGGTCAACGGCCTCAACGGCGACTGGTGCGTCAGCCGTCAGCGGTTCTTCGGGGTGCCGTTTCCGGTGTGGTACGCGGTGCGCGACGACGGATCGATCGACCACGACCGCCGCCTGGTGCCGGCCGAGGCGCAGCTGCCGATCGATCCGTCCACCGACGTGCCCGACGGCTACACCGCGGCGCAGCGCGGCCAGCCGGGCGGGTTCGTCGGCGACCCCGACGTGATGGACACCTGGGCGACCTCGTCGGTGTCGCCGCAGATCGTCTGTGGCTGGGATCACGATCTCGCGCTGATGGGCCGCACCTTCCCGATGGATCTGCGGCCGCAGGCGCACGACATCATCCGCACCTGGCTGTTCTCGACGGTGCTGCGGGCGCATCTGGAGCACGACTCGTTGCCGTGGCGGCACGCGGCGATCTCCGGCTGGGTGCTCGACCCCGACCGCAAGAAGATGTCGAAGTCGAAGGGCAACGTCGTCACCCCGCTCGGCCTGCTCGAGGAGTACGGCTCGGACGGCGTGCGCTACTGGGCGGCCCGCGGCGGCCCGGGTGTGGACACCGCGTTCGACGTCGGGCAGATGAAGATCGGCCGCCGGCTGGCCATGAAGCTGCTCAACGTGTCGAAGTTCGTGCTGGCCAACCGGGCGGCGGCCGCGCCGGTGCGCGACGTGCTCGACCGCGGCATGCTCACCCGCCTCGCGACGCTCGTCGCCGATTCGACCCGGGCGCTCGACGACTACGACTACACCCGGGCGCTGATGAACGCCGAGGCCTTCTTCTGGCAGTTCTGCGACGACTACGTCGAGCTGGTCAAGGCCCGGCGGTACGGCGATTTCGGCGCCGAGGCGGCTGGGTCGGCCGGCACGGCGGTCGAAACGGCCCTGCGCGTCATGCTGCGCCTCTTCGCGCCCTACCTCCCGTTCGTCACCGACGAGGTGTGGTCGTGGTGGCAGCCCGGGTCGGTGCACCGCGCGGCGTGGCCGACGGAAGCCGAGGTGCTGGCGGTCAGCCCTCGCGACCACGCGGCCGAGGACGTGCTGGTGTCGACGCAGGGGCTCCTGGCCGAACTGCGCAAGAAGAAGTCAGAGGCGAAGCGGCCCATGAAGGCGAAGATCGCCCGGGCGATCGTCGGCAACGACGCCGTCGTCCTGGAGCGCTGCCGGCAGGGGGCCCGCGATCTCGCGGCCGCCGCCAGCGTCGCCAGCTTCGTCTGGGAGCCGGACACGGTGGAGCGCCTCGAGGTCGAGTTCGCGGACGACGCCCCGGCGGCGGGAGCACCGTCGTGAGCGTGCCGCCCGGTCCACCGGCGGAGTTCGTCCGCGATGTCGTCGTCCGGGCGCTCGCCGAGGACATCGGCCGCGGCGACGCGACGTCGGCGGCGACGGTGTCGGCCGAAGCGCGCGGCCGCGGCGTGATCGTCGCCAAGGCGCCGCTCGTCGTCGCCGGCCTGGGCGTCGCCGAGGCGGCGTTCCGTCAGCTCGACCCGGCGGCGGTGTTCACCGTGCGATGGGGCGACGGCGCCCGCTGCGAGAGCGGCGAGACCGTTGCGGAGGTCACCGGCCAGGCCCGCGCGCTGCTCACGGCCGAACGGACGGCGCTGAACTTCCTGCAGCGGCTGTCGGGCATCGCCACCTTGACCAGCCGCTACGTCGCCGCGGCCGGCGGGCGGATCGTCGTGCTCGACACCCGCAAGACCACGCCGACGCTGCGCGCGCTGGAGAAGTACGCGGTGCGGTGCGGCGGCGGCACCAACCACCGCAACGGCCTCGACGACGCCATCCTCATCAAGGACAACCACAAGCGGCTGGCGGGCGGCGTCGCCGCGGCGGTGCGCCGCGCGCTCGCCACCGCCGGCGGACTCACCGTGGAGGTGGAGGTCGAGACCCTCGACGAACTGGACGCCGCCCTCGCCGCCGGCGCCACGGCGATCCTGCTGGACAACTTCACCACCTACGACATCCGTCAGGCGGTGGCGCGCACCGCCGGGCGGGCCCGGCTCGAGATCTCGGGCGGCGTCACGCTCGAGCGGTTGCCGGAGCTCGCCACCACCGGCGCCGACGTCGTGTCGGTGGGCGCGCTCACGCATTCGGCGCCGGCCGTGGACCTCAGCTTCGAGGTCTCGCCGCTCGGCGCCTGAGCCGCGCATGGTCCACCCCGAACCGCTGCCCGCGGGGTTCGCCGTCGCCATCGACGCGGTGCGGACGCGGTGCGGCGCGCACCTGTCCGTAGTGTCCTACGCGACCGCGGTCCCGTCGACGATGGACTGGGCGGCGGCCTTGGCCGACGCCGGCGGGCCGCACGGGCTGGTCGCGATCGCCGGGCAGCAGACCGCCGGCCGCGGCCGGCGTGGCCATCGCTGGTCGTCGCCGGCGCATGCCGGGCTGTATCTGTCGACGGTGGTGCGGCCGCCGGTGCAGCCGGTGCCTGACGGCGAGCCGAGCCTGTTCGGCCTGTTGACGCTGGCCGCCGGTGCCGCCGTGGCCGAGGGGATCGGGCAGGCCACCGGACTCGAAGCGTCGCTCAAGTGGCCCAACGACCTCTTCTACGGCGCCAAGCTGGCCGGTGTGCTCGCCGAAGGGCATGGGGTGGGCCACGCCGGGCAGTTCGTCGTCGTCGGTGTCGGCATCAACGTGCGCGACGTGAAGTATCTGCCCGACAGCGAGGGGCGCACGGCATCCCTCGAAGCGGAGCTGGGATGGGTACCCGACGCCGCGGTGGTTGCCGCCGAGGTGCTGGCGGCGTGGGCGGCGCGGTATCAGGATCTGCTGGACGGCCGCTTCACGCGTGTCGTCGAGCGCTGGCGGGTGCGGGCGGCGGGTCTGGTGGGACGCCCGGTGCTGTGGCACGACGCCGCCGGTGAACACGAGGGGACGACCACCGGTGTGGATGCGAGCGGCGCGCTGCTCGTCGACACCGGGGAGCACGTGGTGCGCATCACCACGGGCCCGGTCGAGTGGCAGTGATGGCGGCGGTAGCCGGCGCATGATCGACGTGCACGCCTATTGCCGCGCCGTCGAGACGCACCTGTGCCGGCAGAACGGCGGGCACCTGATCCGCATCGTCGGTCCGGCGTTCGACCTGGTCACCGGCTGGGCACAGGCCGGCATCCCGCTGGCCGTCGCCTGCGCCGGCATCGATCGGGCCGCGGCTCGGGCGGTGCGCCGTCCGGGTCGGCAGCGTCCGCTGCAGCTGGCGTTCTGCGATGGCGATGTCCGTGATGCCTTCGACGAGTGGCGAGCCGCGGTGGGCTCGGCCGGGATCACCACGGCGCCGGCCGTCGAGGCGGCCGCGCCGGCCCGCCGGCCGTCGCTGGTCCAGCATCTCGACCGCGTCGTCACGCATCTGACGACGTTGCGCGGCAGCGGCCGCGTGCCGGAGTCACTCACGCCGGCGCTCGCCGCGACCATCGCCAGCCTCGACGCGCGCCGCGCCGACGCCGCGACCGCTCGCGGCGCGGCCCGCGAGGCGCTGCTCGCCGAGCTGACGGCGCTCGACACCGCCCTTACCGACGCCGCGCTGGCCGCGGTCGGCGACGCCGATCGGGCCGAGGCCCGGCGCGACGCCGAAGCCGAGATCGCCGCCTATCGCGGCCGGATCAGCGCCGAGCAGTGGCAACGCGCGGCGGCGGCGGCGACGGCGCGCCTGGTCCGCCTGCGCCTCGGCCTGCCAGTCCTGGCCTACACATGACGTTCCGTCCCGGCGCCGTCCTCACCGTCGACGTCGAGCGGCCCGCGGTCGGCGGACGCATGATCGCCCGCGCCGATGGCCGCGTGCTGCTGGTACGCGGCGCGATTCCCGGCGAGCGCGTCGATGTGCGTATCGAGCGCGTGCAGCGGCAGGTGGCCTGGGCCGACACGATCGAGGTGCGCAGCGCGTCGCCAGACCGCGTGGCCGTGCCGCCAGGCCTGGCGTGTGGCGGCCAGGTGCTGGCCCATGTCGCCGCCGCGCGCCAGCCGGCGTTGAAGGCGGAGATGCTGGCCGACGCGTTGCGCCGCCAGGGCCGCATCGCTCTGGACGCGCCCCTCGACGTGTTGAGTGGTCCGGCCGACGGCTACCGGACGCGGGCCCGTCTGCACCTGCGGCACGGCGCCCTCGGCTTCTTCGACGAGGGCTCGCATCGGCTGTGCGACGTCGCGGCGTCGCGGCAGCTGCTGCCCGCCAGTGTCGCCGACGTCACTGGCCTCGCCGCGGCGCTGGCCGCGGCAATCCCCGACCTCGACGCCGAGATCGAATGGGCCGAGGACGTCCCCGGTGTCACGCGCGTGGCCCATGTCAGCGTGGCGCGGGCCCGCGACGTGCGCGCGCTCTCCGGGCTGGCGCCGGCGGCCGGCGTGAGCGGGCTGAGCGTGGCCGCGGCCGGCGACCCGCGTGCGCCGGTGTGGCGGGCGTGGGGAACGACCCGCGTCGTCGACCACGTGCGGGTCGGCACGGCGGCGGCGGTCGTCGCGCACGACGCGCGGGCGTTCTTCCAAGGCAATCGCTACCTGCTGCAGGCGCTGGTGGACGAGGTGCTGGGGGCACTCGACGGGGCGGTGCTCGATCTCTACGCCGGCGTCGGGCTGTTCGCATTGGCGGCGGCCGGCGCCGGCCATGACGTGACGGCGGTAGAGGGCGACGACGTGTCGGCCGCCGACCTCGCCCATAACGCCGCGGCGTCGACGCGCCTGACCGCCGTGCATGCCACCGTCGAAGATCACCTGGCCGAAAGACGTGGTCCCCTGCAGACAGTGGTCGTCGATCCGCCGCGCACCGGGCTGTCCAGCAATGCCCTGACCGCACTGCTGGACCGGGCGCCGGCGCGAATCGTCTATGTGTCGTGCGACCCGGCGACGCTGGCCCGCGACCTGCGCCGTTGTCTCGACGCCGGCTACCGGCTGGAGGGCGTGCGCGGGTTCGATCTCTTTCCGCGCACCGGACACGTCGAGGCGGTGGTCAGGCTGGCGCGCTGACCGCGCGCGTGGCGCGGGCGGCTTCGACGAACCCTTCGAACAGCGGCCGGAACTCGCCGGTACGCCAGAAGTTCTCGGGGTGCCACTGCACGCCGAGGCAGAAGCGCGCGGCCGGGCGTTCCATCGCTTCGATGACGCCGTCGGGCGCGGTGGCGGTCACCTCCAGGCCGTCTCCGACATGGCGCACCGCCTGGTGATGACGGCTGTTCACCTGGCAGCTCTCGCCGTCCTCGAGGTCGTCCTGCATCAAGGCGGCGAGCCGCGACGACGGCGACACCCACACCTCGTGGGCGAGCGCGTAGCGCGGCTCGGCGACCGCGTGGTGCAGCGCGCCGTTGACCTCGGTCGGGATGTCCTGGATCAGATCGCCGCCGCAGGCGACGTTCAGTACCTGCATGCCCCGGCAGATCGCCAGCAGCGGCAGATCGGCGGCGAGGGCGGCGCGGGCCAGCGCGAGGTCGTAGGCGTCACGGCCCGGCTCGGCGGCGCTGAACGTCGGATGGGGCGCGCCGCCGTACAGCGCCGGATCGATGTCGCCGCCGCCGGTCAGCATGACGCCGTCGACACGGCCAACCACCGTCTCGGGCGCGTCGGCGAGGGTGAGCTCGACCACCTCGGCGCCGGCACGGCGGATCGACTCGACGTAGTCGGTCATCTGGCGGCACGGCGCGATCGCGATGGTGGGCATGGCCCCGAGTGTCCTACATCCGGGCCGGCACGTCGATGCCCATCACGCCGAGCGCGCTGGTGAGCTGGCGGCGCACGTAGACGATGGCCGCGGCGCGCCACAGCCGCACGTCCTGGCGCTCTTCGGCCAGGATCGGCGCGGCGTGGTACAGGGCGTTGAAGCCCTGCGCCAGGCCGAAGGCGAACTTGGCCAGCACGGCGAACTCGAGGGTGCGGACCGCCGTGTCGGTGATGTCGTCGAGGCGGGCGGCGTCGAGGACGAGGCCCCATAGCCGGTCAGCGTGCTCGTCGTCGGTGAGCGCGGTCGGCGGTTCCACCGCCAGCGCCGCCACCACGGCGTCGTCGCCGACGCCGTCGCGGTCGCGAAGCTTCTGCAGGATGTTCTGCGCCCGCACGACCGCGTACTGCAGGTATGGCCCGCTCTCGCCCTCGAAGCTCAGCGCCTCGTCGATGTCGAAGGCGATCACCTTGGTGCGCGAGTACTTCACCATGAAATAGCGCACCGCGGCGACGCCGATGCGTTCGGCGGTGCGGCGCGCCTCGACGGCCGGCAGATCGGGGTTGCGGCGCGTCACCTCGCCGGCGGCGCTGTCGATCAGCCGGTCGAGCAGGTC
Organism: uncultured Bifidobacteriaceae bacterium; assembly: GCA_964442845.1. GTDB lineage: Bacteria > Acidobacteriota > Vicinamibacteria > Vicinamibacterales > UBA2999 > CAWAYR01. The sequence continues at coordinate 7,827 of CAYUAX010000211.1, forward strand.
GTCGGCCTTGACACCGGTGCCTTTGCGGCCCGACACCTCGACGAAGGGCTTCTTCGCGTCCTCGGAATCGGGTGGCGGCGCGAAGCCGAGCGTGCGGGCGGTGGCGTGCGACAGCGCCACCATCTCGTAGGCGAAATGGGTGTGGCGGGCCGCCTCGGCGGGATGGCCGGCGGCGGCCAGCGCCTGCTTCAGGAGCTTCTGCAGGTAGGCCTGACGGACGTCGATGACGTTGTAGGTGACGTCGGCGGCGCCGAAGGGCGGATGCGCCGACTCGGCCACGGCGGCGTCGCTGGTGGTGGCCCACAGCGGGCGGCCGTCGGGACGCGTGGTGAACGTCCGGTAGTGGAAGTCGTAGCCGAGCAGGCCCAGCTTCCAGAACTGATACGCCATGTCCTTGCCGACGTAGGTGACCGTGCCGTTCGAGCGGACGATCACCTTCTCGCGCTGTTCG
>CAYUAX010000212.1:0-615 GCA_964442845.1 uncultured Bifidobacteriaceae bacterium
GCATCGACTGGCGCGGCGCCTTGCCGGCCCGCTCGGCCGGCGTCTCCACCATCTTGAAGCCGGCGATGTAGCCCTCGTCCTGCAGGATCCGCGCGACCTCGGCCTTGAGCTTCGAGGCCGGGATGTCCACGCGCTGGTGGCGCGAGGCCACCGCGTTGCGGATCCGGGTGAGCATGTCTGCGATCGGATCGGTCATGACTGCTGTCTCTTCTCTCGCCACCGGCGGTCCCGGGTTGCCCCGGCGCGACCGGCGGCCGCTTGGCTTACCAGCTGCTCTTGGTGACCCCGGCCACGTCGCCCGTCAGCGCGAGCTCGCGGAAGCACAGGCGGCACAGCGCGAACTTGCGGAGATACGCGCGCGGGCGCCCGCAGCGGCGGCAGCGGTTGCGGTGGCGCACCTTGTACTTGAGCGCCTTCTTCTCACGGGCCATCTTGGCGGTCGTTGCCATCGCTCGATCTCTTCCTAGTTGGTGCGGAACGGCATGCCCATCAGCTGCAGCAGCTTGCGGGCTTCTTCGTCGGTCTTCGCGGTGGTCACGAACGAGATGTTCATGCCCCGGCCCTTGTCGACCTTCAGGTAGTCGATCTCGGTGAAGATCAGCTGGTCGCGCAGGC
>CAYUAX010000212.1:625-8256 GCA_964442845.1 uncultured Bifidobacteriaceae bacterium
CGCGGAAGCACAGACGGCACAGCGCGAACTTGCGCAGGTAGGCGCGCGGCCGGCCGCACCGCTGGCAGCGGTTGCGGTGGCGCACCTTGTACTTCAGCGTCTTCTTCTCACGGGCCATCTTCGCGGTCGTCGCCATCGCTCGATCCTCAGTTCGTCCGGAACGGCATACCCAGCAGCTGCAGCAGCTTGCGGGCTTCCTCGTCGGTCCTGGCCGTCGTCACCACGCAGACGTTCATGCCGCGCGCCTTGTCGACCTTCAGGTAGTCGATCTCGGTGAAGATCAGCTGGTCGCGCAGGCCGAGCGTGAAGTTGCCGCGGCCGTCGAAGCCCCGCGCCGAGACGCCGCGGAAGTCGCGGACGCGCGGCAGCGAGATGCTGATCAGGCGGTCGAGGAAGTCGTACATCCGGTCGCCGCGCAGCGTCACCATCGCGCCGATCGCCTGGCCCTCGCGGACCTTGAACTGCGCGATCGACTTCTTGGCGCGCCGGACCGTCGCCTTCTGGCCGGTGATCTTCCCCAGTTCGTCGGCGCCGACGTCGATCAGCTTGGCGTTCTGCGTCGCCTCGCCGAGCCCCATGTTGACGACGACTTTCTCGATCTTGGGCACCGCCATGACGTTGCGGTAGCCGAACTCCTTCGACAGCGCCGGCACCACCTCCTTGAGGTAGCGCTCGCGCAGCCGGCTGCTCTTCTGCGTGCTCATCTCGTCACCCCGCGCTTGCGGCGGGCCCGCGTCCTGGTGCCGTCGGCGGCCACCACCGCGCCCATCCGCGACGGCGTGTTCGAGTCGGCGTCGACCAGCATCACGTTGGAGACGTGGATGGCCGACTCGCGCTCGAGGATGCCGCCCTTGATGTTGCGCTGCGGGTTCGGCCGGGTATGGCGCCTGACCATCGCCACGCCCTCGACCACCACCCGGCTCTTGTCGGGCAGCACCTGCAGCACCCGGCCGCGCTTGCCGCGATCCTTGCCGGCCCGCACCAGCACCGTGTCGTTCTTCTTGATTCGAACTTTTGCCATCGTCGTCCTCTAGCCGCCAGCCGCTAGCCGCTAGCCGCTTTCACTCGCTCAGAGCACTTCCGGAGCGAGTGAAATGATCTTCATGAACCGGCGCTCGCGCAGTTCGCGGGCCACCGGCCCGAACACGCGCGTGCCGACCGGCTCGTTGTTGTCGTTGACCAGGACGGCCGCGTTGCGGTCGAACCGGATGTAGCTGCCGTCGCGGCGGCGCTGCTCCTTGCGCACCCGCACGATGACCGCCTTCACGACCGAACCCTTCTTGACGTTCGACTCCGGCGTCGCTTCCTTCACCGACGCGGTCACGATGTCGCCCAGCCGCGCGTAGCGTCCGGTCGATCCGCCGATCGGATTGATCACCGAGAGCTTGCGCGCGCCCGAGTTGTCGGCCACGTCGAGAATCGTCCGCATCTGGATCATGGCGGCTCTCCTCTCCTCAGACCCGGACCGCGCGTTCGACGACGCGGGTGATGGTCCAGCGCTTGCGCTTGCTCATCGGCCGCGTCTCGGCGATGGCCACCGTGTCGCCGACCTTGGCGTCGCCGTTCTCGTCGTGGGCGAGGAACGTGGTCGTCCGCCGCTGAATCTTGCTGTAGACGTCGTGCTGCACTCGGCGTTCGACGGCGACGACGACGCTCTTCTGCATCTTGTCGCTGACGACGACGCCCTGGACTTCGGTCTTGGCGGCCATGGCTACTTCGCCTTCTCTCTCAGGATCGTCTGCACCCGGGCCAGGTCGCGACGGGTGTCGCGGATCTTCGCGGGCTTCTCCAGCTGGCCCATCGCCTTGCGGACGCGCATCCGGAACACCTCGTCTTCGAGCTCGGCGGCCTTGGCGCGCAGGCCGTCGGCGTCGAGTTCGCGCAGGTCGGCTGCCTTCATCACTGCTTCTCCTCGCCGAACCGCATCGCGAAGCGCGTCTTGATCGGCAACTTGGCGGCGGCCAGCTCCATGGCGCGGCGCGCCTCGGTCTCGGTCACGCCTTCCATCTCGAACAGGATCCGGCCCGGGCGAACGACCACGACCCAGCCTTCCGGGGCGCCCTTGCCCTTGCCCATGCGGGTCTCGAGCGGCTTCTTGGTGACCGGCTTGTCAGGGAACACGCGCACCCAGATCTTGCCGCCGCGCTTGATGAAGCGGGTCATCGCGACGCGGGCGGCTTCGATCTGCCGATCGGTCATCCAGCACGGCTCGAGCGCTTTCAGCCCGTAGTCGCCGAACGACACGTCCGATCCGCGCCACGCCTTGCCGGTCATGCGGCCGCGCTGCTGCTTTCGGAACTTGACCTTCTTCGGCATCAACATGGTGAGTACCCGTTACGCTCGCGGACCGCCGGCGCTGCGGCGCGGCCGGTCCCGGTAGTCCTCGTCGCGGCCGACCTTCGGGGTCAGCCGCTCGCCCTTGTACATCCACACCTTGACGCCGATCTGGCCGTAGGTCGTGCTGGCCTCGGCGAAGCCGAAGTCGACGTCGGCGCGCAGCGTCTGCAGCGGCAGCTGGCCGTGCAGGTACCACTCCGAGCGGGCGATCTCGGCGCCGTTCAGCCGGCCCGACACCCGCACCTTGATGCCGCGGGCGCCGAAGCGCAGCGCCGACTCGACCGCCTTGCGCATGGCGCGGCGGAAGGCGACGCGCTTCTCGAGCTGCATCGCCACCGACTCGGCGACCAGCTGCGCGTCGAGCTCCGGCTTCTGGATCTCCTGGATGTTGATGAAGACCTCGCGCTTGGTGCGCTTCTGGATCTCCTGCTTCAGCTTGTCGACCTCGGTGCCCTTGCGGCCGATGATGATGCCCGGGCGCGAGGTGTGGACGTCGATCTTCAGCTTGTTGGCAGCGCGCTCGATCTCGATCTTGGCGACGCCGGCGTGCTGGAACCGCGTCTTGAGGTCGTCCTTCAGCTTCAGGTCCTCGTGGAGCAGCGTCGCGTAGTCCTTGTCGGCGAACCACCGCGACTTCCACGTCTTGTTGAAGCCGATCCGGAACCCGTACGGGTGTACTTTCTGGCCCACTGCGATCTCCCTCGTCGCTACTCGGCCGCCGCGGCCTTCTTCACCCGGGCGCGCCGCGCCGGGGTCTTCGCCTCGTCCTGGCCCACGGCCTTGATGCGCTGCGGACGTTCGGTCACCTCGACGGTGAGGTGGGTGGTGCGCTTGACGACGCGGAACGCCCGGCCCATCGGCGCCGGACGGACCCGCTTCTGCGACGGGCCCTGGTTGGCGAACGCCGCCGACACGTAGAGCCGCTCGACGTCGCCGCCGAAGCCCTCACGCTGGCGGGCGTTGGCCACCGCCGAACGGAGCACCTTGGCGAGGTCGCGGGCGACGGTCTTGCGCGCGAACTGCAGCACCGACAGCGCCCGGTTGACGTCCTTGCCGCGGATCAGGTCGCAGACCAGCCCGGCCTTCTGGGCCGAGGTGCGCACGTACTTCGCGGTTGCCTGCGCGACGACCATGTCAGGCCTTCCCTCCTGCCGCCGGGGCCGAGGCCGCGGTCTTGTCGGCCTTGGCCGCGTGGCCCTTGAACTGCCGGGTCGGCGAGAACTCGCCGAGTTTGTGCCCGACCATGTTCTCGGTGATGTAGACCGGCACGAACTTGCGGCCGTTGTGCACGGCCAGCGTGTGGCCGACCATCTCCGGCACCACCGTCGAGCGGCGCGACCAGGTCTTGACCGGCTTCTTCTCGTTGACGCGGTTCATGGCTTCCACCTTCTCGAGGAGGTGGGCGTCGATGAACGGCCCCTTTCTCAGCGATCTGCTCATAGCATTCTCTAGCCGCTAGCCGCTAGCCCCTAGCTGCTGCTGATTACTTCTTCCGTCTCTGAACGATGAACTGGTTGCTCTGCTTCTTGTGCGACCGGGTCTTGTAACCCTTGGTCGGCACGCCCCACGGGGTGACCGGGTGCCGGCCGCCCGAGGTGCGGCCCTCGCCGCCGCCGAGTGGGTGGTCCACCGGGTTCATCGCCACGCCGCGCACGTGCGGCTTCTTGCCCAGCCAGCGGCTGCGCCCGGCCTTGCCGATCGACACGTTCTCGTGGTCGAGATTGCCGACCTGGCCGATGGTGGCCTGGCAGTTGTGCAGAATCTTGCGGATCTCGCCCGACGGCATCTTGACCGAGACGTACTCGCCTTCCTTGGCCACCACCTGCACGCCGGCGCCGGCGCTGCGCGCCAGCTGGCCGCCGCGGCCCGGCTTGAGCTCGACGTTGTGCACCAGCGTGCCGAGCGGGATGTGGCCGAGCGGCAGCGTGTTGCCCGGCAGGATGTCGGCGCTGTCGCCGGCGACGATGGTGTCGCCGACCTTGAGACCGAGCGGCTGCAGCACATAGCGCTTCTCGCCGTCGGCGTAGGTGATCAGGGCGATACGCGCCGAGCGGTTCGGGTCGTACTCGATGGTCGAGACGGTCCCCGGGATGTTCTTCTTGTCGCGCTTGAAGTCGATCACCCGGTAGAGGCGCTTGTGGCCGCCGCCGCGCCACCAGCTGGTCAGCTCGCCGGTGTTGTTGCGGCCGCCCGAGCGCTTCAGGGTCTCGGTGAGCGGACGGTACGGACGGTCGGTGGTGATCTCGTCGAACACCTGCACCGTCTGGAACCGGCGCCCCGGGGATGTCGGCTTGTACTTGCGAATCGGCATGGCCGTCTCTCTCTCGGTTCTACGCGTTCTCAGCGAATTCGGGCAGCGTTTCGCCCTTCTTCAGCACGACGTAGGCCTTCTTCCAGTCGGAACGCCGGCCGACGAACTGGCCCTGGCGCTTCTGCTTGCCGTGGGCGAGCGCGGTACGCACCGACGCCACCTTCGGCCCGAACAGCTTCTCGACCGCCCTCTTGACGTCGAGCTTGTTGGCGCCGCGCGCCACTTCGAAGACCAGCGTCCGGCCGTCTTCCTTCATCACGGTGGTCTTCTCCGTGACGAGCGGCCGCCGGATCACCTCGGTGAGCTTCATCGTCCGTCTCCTCAGGCGCCGAGCGCGGCCTGCAGCTTTTCGACCGCGGTCCTGGTCAGCACCACCTTGGTCGTGTCGATCACGTCGCGGGCGGTGATCCGGCCGCTCGGCCGGAACGCCACGCCGGGCAGGTTGCGCACCGAGAGCGCCAGCTTCTCGTCGGGCTGGACGTCGACGAGCAGCGCCTTGCCGGCGACGCCGATCGCGGCCAGCATCGCCACCGCGGCGCGGGTCTTGACTTCACCCAGAGCCAGGGCGTCGACGACGATCAGGTCGCCGTCCTGGGCCTTCTGCGCCAGCGCGGCGCCGAGACCGGCCAGTTCGACCTTCTTCGGCGCGCTGAAGGCGTAGCTGCGCGGCTGCGGCCCGAACACCGTGCCGCCCTTGCGCCACAGCGGGTTGCGGGTCTCGCCGACGCGGGCCCGGCCGGTGCCCTTCTGCCGCCACGGCTTCTTGCCGCTGCCGCTGACGGCAGCGCGGTTCTTGGTCGCGTGGGTGCCGCGCCGCTCGGCGGCGTTGCTGCGCACGACCGAGGCGTGGATCAGATCGGTCTTGACGCGGCCGCCGAACACGGCGTCGCTGAGCTCGACCGAGCCCACCTTCTTGTTCTCGCTGTTGACCACGTCTACGGTCATCGTTGTTTCCCCGCGACTTCGTTCCGGTCTAGCCGCTAGCCGCTAGCCCCTAGCCGCTGTCGTGTTACTTCTTGCCCTTCTTGGGCTTTTCCTGCAGCTGCGGCTGCGGTTCCGGCTTGGCGGCGACCGCCTTGCGGATCACCACGTAGCCGCCGTTGGCGCCGGGCACGGCGCCGCGCACCACCATCAGGTTGTTCTCCGCATCGATGCGCAGCACCTTCAGGTTGCGCACGGTCACCCGGGCATCGCCCATGTGGCCGCCCATGCGCATGCCCTTGACGACGCGCGACGGGTACGACGAGGCGCCGATCGACCCGGGGGCGCGGTGGAACATCGAGCCGTGGGTGGCCTGGCCGCCGCCGAAGTGGTGGCGCTTCATCACGCCCTGGAAGCCATGGCCCTTGCTGGTGCCGATGACGTCGACGCGCTCGCCCTGGTTGAACACGCTGGCGACGACGATCGAGTCGCCGGGCTTGGGCGCGTCGGCGCCGTTGGCCCGCTTGACCTCGCGGCGGACGCGGGTCGCCGGCACGTTCGCCGGCTTGTGGTGGCCGGCGGTCGGCTTGTTGGCCTTGTACCGCTTCGCCGACACCAGGCCGAGCTGCACCGACTCGTAGCCGTCCTTGTCGGCGGTCTTGGCCTGGACGACGACGCACGGACCGGCCTGGAGCACGGTGGCCGGTTCGACCGTCCCGTCCTCGAGGAACAGCTGCGTCATCCCGATCTTCTTGCCGATGATTCCATTCACCATCGTTAACAACTCAGCGGCTAGCGGCTAGCGGCTAGCGGCTAGAAAAACTCTCGTCTCCACCCGTCCGATGCAGCGTGACTGCTGGCTAGCCTAGCCGCTAGCCGCTAGTCCCTAGCCGCTCTCACTTGCCGTGCTCTTTGCCGAACGCCTTGATCTCGACGTCCACCCCGGCGGGCAGGTCGAGCTTCATCAGCGCGTCGACCGTCTGCGGCGTCGGCTCGAAGATGTCGATCAGCCGCTTGTGCGTCCGCACCTCGAACTGCTCACGCGACTTCTTGTCGACGTGCGGCGAGCGCAGCACCGTCCACTTGTTGATCTCGGTCGGCAGCGGAATCGGTCCCGCCAGCCGCGCCCCGGTCCGCTTGGCCGTGTCGACGATCTCGCCGGTGCTCTGGTCGAGCAGCCGCGCGTCGTAGGCCTTCAGGCGGATTCGAATCTTGTCACCAACCATCGCTGTTCCTCACAGTGGCTCGCCGGCGGTCTAGCCGCTAGCCGCTAGCCGCTAGCCGCTGTTACTTCGTCGTGCCCTGGACCCGGGCGATGACTTCGTCGCTGACGTTGCGCGGCGCCTCTTCGTAGCGGTCGAAGTGCATCGAGTAGGTGGCCCGGCCCTGGGTCCGCGACCGCAGGTCGGTGGCGTAGCCGAACATCTCGCTGAGCGGCACCCGGGCCGAGATGATCTGCGTACCGCCGCGGTCTTCCTGGGACTGGATGCGGCCGCGCCGGCTGGCCAGGTCGCCCATCACGTCGCCGAGGTTGTCCTTGGGACACACCACCTCGACGCGCATCACTGGCTCCATGAGCACGGCGGCGGCCCGCTTGGCGGCGTCCTGGAACGCCAGCGAGCCGGCGATCTTGAACGCCATCTCCGACGAATCGACGTCGTGATAGGCGCCGTCGTAGAGCTCGATCCGCACGTCGTCCACCGGATAGCCGGCGAGCACGCCGCGGGTGAGGGCTTCCTGGATGCCCTGGTCGATCGGCTTGATGAATTCCTTGGGAATCGACCCGCCGACCGTCTTGTTCTCGAACTGGTAGCCGGTGCCGGGCTCGAGCGGGAATACGCGGATCTTGGCGTGGCCGAACTGGCCGCGGCCGCCGGTCTGCCGCTTGAACAGGCCGTCGCCGTCGGCCGGCCGGGTCAAGGCCTCGCGGTAGGCCACCTGCGGCTTGCCGACACTGGCCTCGACGCCGAACTCGCGCTTCAGGCGGTCGACGATGATCTCGAGGTGCAGCTCGCCCATGCCGCGGATGACGACCTGGCCGGTCTGCTCGTCGGTGTTGACG
>CAYUAX010000213.1:0-8196 GCA_964442845.1 uncultured Bifidobacteriaceae bacterium
CGTCGGCACCAACGTGAACCTCACCGTGGCGCCCGGCTACGTGAGCGAGGCGACCGTCACCTTCGACACCCCCGGTGAGTACTTGGTCGTCTGCAACGAGTACTGCGGCCTGGCCCACCACCTGATGCAGGGCACTGTCATCGTGGAGCCGCGGCGATGAACGCGGCGACGCGCCTGGTCCTGGCCAACCTGTGGGTCGCGATCGCCGCCTTCGCCGTCGGCGGGATGATGGCGGTGATGCAGGCGCTCGCCCGCGCCGGCGTCGAGCTGCCGTTCGGCAGCGCCCGCCTGTACTACCTGTCGGTCACTGCCCACGGCGTGCTGGAGGCGCTGGTCTTCACCACGTTCTTCATCATGGCGCTGGGCTACGTCGTGGCCGCCACCACGCTCGGCCGCATCGCTGGCGTGCGCTGGGCCTGGGCCGGCTTCTGGATCGCGCTGGTCGGCACCGTCGTCACCACGCTGGCCATCCTGTCGGGCACCAGCACCGTGCTCTACACGTTCTATCCGCCGCTGCTGGCGCATCCGGCGTTCTACCTCGGTGCCACCCTGCTCGTCGTCGGCTCGTGGATCTGGTGCGGCGTGATGATCGGCAGTTTCCGCGCCTGGCGGCGCGGGCGCGGCGCCGAGCGGGTGCCGTTGGCGATGCACGGGATGTTGACCGCGGTCGCGATCTGGATGCTGGCCACCGCCGGCCTCGCCGTCGAGATGCTGGTGTATCTCGTGCCGTGGTCGCTCGGCCTCATCGAACGGGTGGATCCGATCGTCGCCCGCACGTACTTCTGGTGGTTCGGCCACCCGCTCACGTACTTCTGGCTGGTGCCGGCGTACGTGCTCTGGTACACGGTGATTCCGCGCGTCGCAGGCGGCAAGCTGTTCAGCGATGCGGTCACCCGCGTCGTCTTCGTGCAGTTCATCCTGTTCTCGACGCCGGTCGGGTTCCATCATCAGTTCACCGACCCAGGCATAAGCGGCGGGTGGAAGCTGGTCCACACCTTCACCACCTACGCGATCATGTTTCCCAGCCTGGTCACGGCCTTCACCGTGATCGCCTCGCTCGAGCACGCCGGCCGGACCCGCGGCGGCACCGGGCGGTTCGGCTGGCTCCTCGTCCTGCCGTGGCGCGACCCGTTCTTCGCCTCGGTCGCGCTGTCGATGGTCACCTTCGCGCTCGGCGGGTTCGGCGGCGCCATCAACGCCGCCTACGCGATGAACGCGATGATCCACAACACTGCGTGGGTGCAGGGGCACTTCCACCTTACCGTCGGCACCGCCGTGGCCCTCACCTTCATGGGCAGTACCTACTGGCTGCTGCCGCGGCTCACCGGCCGCGCCATCGCCTTTCCCCGCCTGGCCACGTGGCAGCCGTATCTGTGGTTCGCCGGCATGCAGTGTTTCAGCATCCCCAGCCACATCGCCGGGCTGATGGGCATGCCGCGCCGCGTCTACACGGGGGAGTTCCAGGGGGTCGAGGCCGCGCAGGCGTGGGTGCCGCTGGTCACGCTCTCGGCGGTCGGCGGGGTCATCCTGTTCGTGTCGGCGATGAGTTACGTCGGCGTCGTCGTCGGCACGATGCTGGTGGCGCCGCGGGGCGAGCAGCCCGCGGTCGAGTACGCCGAGCCGCTCGAACCGCCCACGCCCGGCCCCTCGCTCTGGGATCGGCTCGGGCTGTGGGGCGCGGTAGCGGTCGTGCTCATCGTGCTGGCCTACGCCCAGCCGCTCTACCACCTTCACACGATGACCCGGTACCCGTCGCTGGGCTTCACGCCGTTCTGAGGCTGCCATGTCGCACGTCGTTCCAGCCCCCGCGCCCGAACCGCCGTCGCCCATGACACGCCGGGCCGTGCTGTGGCTGTCGTCGCGGCTGGGCATGCTCGCCGGCCTCGTCGGCGGCTACGGGCTGCTCGCCTGGGTGAGCGGCCGCTACATGCTGCCGGCCCACACCGGGCGCCTCCACCAGTTGTTCGTCGCCCGGGTGCGCGATGTCGGAATGGGCGCGACACTCCTGTACCGCACGCCGGACGGGCGCACCGTCAACATCACCCGGCGCGGCTCGGCGGGCACCGCCGCCGACTTCATCGCGCTGTCGAGCACCTGCCCGCACCTGGGCTGCCAGGTGCGCTGGGAGCCGCAGAACAACCGCTACTTCTGCCCGTGCCACAACGGCACGTTCGACCCCGAGGGCACGGCCACCGGCGGCCCGCCGGGTGAGGCCGGCCAGGTGCTGCCGCGCTATGCGCTGGCGGTGGAGAAGGACCTGCTCTACATCTTCGTGCCGGCCGAGCACCTGTCGATGGGCGAGGTGGCCGGCCTGGTCGAGACGACCGGCCCCAGCGGCCCCGGCCACGACCCGTGCCTGGGCTGTCTGCAGGCGCGCGTAGCGCGCACAGGTATCAGCCCCGAGCCCCGAGCCCCGAACCCCGGCACTTACAGCCCCGAGCCCCGAGCCCCGAGCCCCGGCCTTGGAGGTCGCGTATGAGCGACGTCCGCGGCTGGATCGGCGAGCGCGTGCCGGTGTCACTCGACGCCGTCGCGGCGATGTCCAACGAGCCGGTGCCGTACCACCTGAAGCGGTGGTGGTTCGCGCTCGGCGGCACGCCGGCGTATCTCTTCGTCGTGCAGATCGTCACCGGCGTGCTGCTGGCCTTCTACTACCAGCCGTCGCCGGCCACCGCCTACGAGTCGGTGCGCTACATCACCGAGGACGCCGCGTTCGGGTGGTACCTGCGCGGGCTGCACAAGTGGGGCGCGACGCTGATGATCGCCGCCGTGGTGCTGCACCAGATGCGGGTGTTCTTCACCGGCGCCTACCGGCGGCCGCGCGAGCTCAACTGGATGATCGGCATGACGCTGCTGGTCTGCACGCTGCTCATCGGCTTCACCGGCTACAGCCTGGTCTTCGAGCAGCTCAGCTACTGGGGCGCCACCGTCGGCGCCAACATCAGCGACACCGTGCCGGTGGCCGGGCCGTTCATGAAGCAGGTGCTGCTCGGCGGCGACAGCTACAACGACCGCACGCTGTCGCGCTTCTTCATCCTCCACGCCGCGGTGCTGCCGGTCACGCTGATCCTCGTGCTGATGATGCACATCGGGCTGGTGCGGCTGCACGGTGTCACCGAGCTGAAGTTCGAGCGCGAGCCGCCCGGGCCGCCGCGTCAGTTCGCCTTCTTCCCCGAGCACTTCTTCACCGAGCTCATCATCGGGCTGACGCTGATGATCCTGCTGAGCGCGCTGGCGACGCTGCTGCCGGTGACGATGGGGCCGCGCGCCGACCCGCAGATCACCCCCGAGATCATCAAGCCGGAGTGGTTCTTCTACGTCGCCTTCCGCTGGCTCAAGCTGTTCTCCGGCACGACGGCGGTGCTGACCCAGGGGCTGATCGTGTTCGTGATGTTCCTGTGGCCGTTCATCGACGACTGGCTGGTGCGGCGCTTCAAGTACGCCGACATCAGCGTGTGGATCGGTGTCGTCGGCGCCCTGACGATCATGGGGTTCACGCTGTGGGAAGCGCTGGTCGCGCATTGAGGACGGAGTCATGACACTCGATCAGAAACGCTGGCTGATCGCCGGCCTCGGCCTGCTGTTCCTGCTGTCGCTGGTGACCGTGCAGTGGCTCGAGGTGGCGCGGCGGCGGCAGGAGGCCGGGCTGACCCGGGCCGAGACCCCGACGCCGGCGGCGTCACGGCAGTGCGTCGACTGCCACAGCCAGGTCTCCACCGGCATCGTCGACCACTGGCGCGACTCGACCCACGCCGAGAAGGGCGTCGCCTGCGTGGACTGCCACCAGGCGGAGGCGAAGGACGCCGACGCCTTCAGCCACTACGGGCAGCCGATCGCCACCGTGGTGACGCCGCGCGACTGCGCGCGCTGCCATCCCACCGAGTCGGCCGAGTTCGCCGCCAGCCACCACTCCAAGGCCGGCAACATCCTGGCGTCGCTCGACAACTTCCTGGCCGAGACCGTCGAGGGGTCGCGGGTGGCGTTCAACCCGCACTCGCCGACGCCGGGCAGGGCGGTGACCGCCGTGAACGGCATGGCGCCGGCCAACTCCGGCTGCCAGCAGTGCCACGGCTCGGTGGTGGCGTTCCAGGCGACCGACGGCGGCCTGGTGACGATGCGCGATTTGAAACCCGACGAGCGCGGCCAGCCGACCGACGCCGACGCGGTCGGGCGCATCGCCCGCAACGAGAGCGGCAAGCCGCTCTTCAGCAGCACCAGCTGGCCCAACACCGGCATCGGCCGGCTGAACCTCGACGGCTCGGCCGGGTCGTGCGCGGCCTGCCACAGCCGCCACGACTTCTCGGCGCGCCGGGCCCGCCAGCCCGAGAACTGCGGCAAGTGCCACCTCGGCCCCGATCATCCGCAGAAGGAGATCTACGACGAGTCGAAGCACGGCGTCGCGTTCCGTGACCTCATCGACGAGATGAACCTCGACGCCCGGCCGTGGGTGGTGGGGAAGGACTACAGCGCGGCGCCGACCTGCGCCACCTGCCACATGAGCGCCAACCTCAGGAACGGCATGAAGATCACCCACGACCCGGGTGAGCGCATCTCCTGGACCAACCGGCCGCCGGTGAGTCTGGTGATGGACACCGACGCCAATCACGCGGTGGTCACCGAAACCGATCCCGAACGGCGCCGCGCGGCGATCGCCGACACCGCCGAGGCCAAGCGCAACCGGATGAAGCAGGTCTGCTCCACCTGCCACACGCCTGACCATATCAACCTGTTCTACCGGCAGTACGACGACCTGGTCGTCCACTACAACGAGAAGTTCGCCAAGCCGGGGCAGGCGATCATGAGCGCGCTCGCCACCAACGGCCTGCTCACCAAGACACAGTACGACGAGAAGATCGAGTGGACGTGGTACTACCTGTGGCACCACGAAGGGCGGCGGGCGCGGATGGGCGCGTCGATGATGGCGCCCGACTACACCCAGTGGCACGGCATGTTCGAAGTGGCGGAGCGCTTCTACATGGAGCTGATTCCCGAGGCGCGTGAGATCACCGCCGCGGCGCTCCGCGGCGGACGCGGTGATCAAGCCCGCCGCGCCAACCAGGTGATCGACGAGATCCTGAACCGGCCCGAGCACCAGTGGCTGCAGAAAGGCGCCGAGGAGCAGGCCGACGCGATCAACCGCGAGATGCAGCGGCGCTACGGCCAGACGAGGCAGGAGCGATGATCGAGCGGGTCGGGCGGCGCGCGTTCCTGAAGATGGCCGGCGTGACGGCACCGGCGGTGGCGGCGTTCTCGTGCGCCGACCGGCAGGAGGCCGCGCGGATCGGCAGCAGCGCGCCGGTCGATCGCGCCTCCGTGGTCTGGGACAAGGCGCCGTGCCGGTTCTGCGGCACCGGCTGCGGCGTGATGGTGGGCGTGGAGCAGGGCCGCGTCGTCGCCGTGCGCGGCGACGAGGCCAGCCCGGTCAACAAGGGCCTGCTCTGCGTGAAGGGCTACCACCTGCCGGGCCTGCTCTACGGCGAGGACCGCCTGCTGTACCCCCAGCGCCGGCAGGCCGACGGTGCGCTGGCCCGGGTGTCGTGGGACGAGGCGCTCGATCTGATCGCCACACGCTTCGCCGAGACGCTGACGGCGCACGGACCCAGCGCCGTGGGTATGTACGGCTCCGGGCAGTGGACGGTCTTCGACGGGTACGCGGCGCTCAAGTGGGTCAAGGGCGGCCTGCGGAGCAACAACCTGGAGCCGAACGCGCGCTTGTGCATGGCCAGCGCCGTGTCGGGGTTCCTCACGCAGTTCCAGAGCGACGAGCCGATGGGCTGCTACCAGGACCTCGACCTGGCCGACGACTTCGTGCTGTGGGGCAACAACATGGCCGAGATGCACCCGGTGCTCTTCAGCCGGGTGCTCGAGACGCGGCGTCAGAAGCCGGGCACGCGCATCGTCGACATCGCCACGCGCCGCACGCCGACCACGGACTACGCCGACCTCCACGTGCTGTTCCGGCCCGGCACCGACCTCGCACTGGCCAATGGCATCCTCCACCTGCTGGTGGCCGAGGGACGGATCCAGCAGGCGTTTCTCGACGAGAACGTGGTGTTCCGGCGCGGCGTCGAGGCTCTGCAGGCCATCGGCTACGGCTGCTTCGACGTGCAGGCCGAGCGTTACACGTTCGAGGACCAGGCGCGGCCCAGTTCGCTCGAGGAGCTGCGGACGTTCCTGGCCGACTACGCGCCGGCGCGGGTCAGCGACATCACCGGCGTGCCGGTCGAGCACATTCGCGCTCTGGCGGCGCTCTACGGCGATCTGTCACGCGGCACCGTCAGCCTGTGGTGCATGGGCGTCAACCAGCACGTGCGCGGCACGTGGATGAACAACCTCATCACCGACCTGCACCTCGTCACCGGCAAGATCTGCCGGCCGGGCGCCAATCCGCTCAGCCTCACCGGCCAGCCGAGCGCCTGCGGCACGGCGCGTGAAGTGGGCATCGCCAGCAACCGGCTGCCGGCCGACATGGTCGTGACCAACCCGGAACACCGCGCCGAGGCGGAGCGGATCTGGAAGCTGCCGGCCGGGACGATTCCCGCCGTGCCCGGCTACCACGCCGTGGACATGTTCCGGGCGCTCAAGCGCGGCGACCTGAAGACGCTGTGGATCCAGACGACCAACCCGTGGGTGACGCTGCCCAACCGGTCGCGCTTCGATCGCTCGCCCGATGACGGCCGCTTCATCGTCGTCAGCGACATCTACCCGACGCCGACGACGGCGATCGCCGATCTCGTCCTGCCGGCGGCGGCGTGGGTCGAGCGCGAAGGCGTCTACGGCAACACCGAGCGCCGCACCCAGCAGTGGCACAAGATGGTCGAGCCGCCCGGCGAGGCACGCGAGGACGCCTGGCAGGTGATGCAGGTGGCCAAGCGCATGGGGATGGGCCACCTCTTCCCGTGGCCCGACGACGCCTGGCACGAGCCGATGTTCGAGGAGTACCGATCGTTCGGCCTCGGGCACGGCAAGGACCTGGCGAGCTACCAGCAGCTCAAGTCCACGCGCGGCATGCTGTGGCCGGTGGTGGACGGCAAGGAGACGCCGTACCGCTACACCGCCGGCTACGACCCGTACGTGAAGAAGGCGCGCGGCGCCCACTTCTACAAGGCGACCGGCTACGGGGAGAAGGCGGCGTTCTTCCTGCGGCCGTATCACCCGCCGGCCGAATCGCCCGACGAGGCCTATCCGTTCTGGCTCACCACCGGCCGCGTGCTCGAGCACTGGCACAGCGGTTCGATGACGCGGCGGATCCGCCAGCTCCATCAGGCGGTGCCGGCGGCGTATGTCGAGGTGAATCGCGCCGACGCCGACGCCCAGGGGCTCAAGAGCGGCGACCTCGTGCGGCTGGTCAGCCGGCGCGGCTCGCTCGAATTGCCGGTGGCCGTCGACGGCCGCGGCCGCCCGCCGCGCGGCACGGTGTTCGTCCCGTTCTTCGACGAGTCGCGGCTGGTGAACCTGCTCACCCTCGACGCGATGGACAACATCAGCAAGCAGCCGGACTACAAGAAATGCGCGGTCCGTCTCGAACGCGTCTGACCGCGGCGAGCCTGCTCGCCGCCGTGTCGCTGGCGGCCACGGCGTGCGGCGGTGTCGACGCGCCGCGGGCCGTCGCGCGGACCACGGGGGAGCGGGCGTTGGGCCGCGCCTACGACGGCGCCCCGCCGACGATTCCCCACGACGCGGCGATCGGCGCCTGCGCGACCTGCCACGACGCCGACGGCACGGCCATCGCCGGCGTCGGTGTTGCCCCGGCCTCGCCCCATCCCGCCGAGAGCATGGCCGGCGCGATGCAGCGCTGCCGCCAGTGCCACGTGCCCGCGGCGACCGGCGCGCTGCTGGTGGCGTCGCGGTTCACCGGCCTGGCCCAGGGGCCGTGGCGGGGGAGTCGGGCCATGCCCGGTGCGCCGCCGACCATTCCGCACCCCCTGCAGCTGCGCGGGGAGTGCCTGAGCTGTCACGCCGGGCCGGGTGCGCGCGCGGAGATCCGCACGACGCATCCGGAGCGGGTGCGCTGCCGGCAATGCCACGTCCCGGAAGCCGCTCCCGCGCCGTGAGGTGCGCGGGGACCGGGTCGGCGCGCCCGATATGACGGCGATCATGGCCGCCGGCCTGATGCCGGCGCCACCATCCGAGGCATGAGGGGCCGAGGGATCGCGGTGATGGTGATGGCCGCCGTCGTAGCCGCCGCATGGATGG
>CAYUAX010000214.1:0-8151 GCA_964442845.1 uncultured Bifidobacteriaceae bacterium
CCCTTGTAGACGTCCACGGTGTAGCTGAGCGCCTGGAACGTGTAGAACGAGATGCCCGCCGGGAGCGCGACTTCGAGCAGCGGCGGCGCCACCGTGAGGCCGACGGCGGCCAGGACGTCGCGGACGTTGTCGACGAAGAAGTTGAAGTACTTGAAGACGCCCAGCATGCCCAGGTTCACGCCCAGGCTGGCCCACAAGTAGCGGCGCTTGTGCGCCGGATCGTCCTCCATGCGCTGGCCGGCCCAGTAGTCCACCGTCGTCGACGCCAGCATGATCGCCACGAACCACGGGTGCACCCAGCCGTAGAACACGTAGCTGGCCGCCAGCAGCAGCCCGTTCTGCGCGCGGTGCCCGAGCCGCCAGTAGATCGTGACGACGACCAGGAAGAACGCGGCGAAGTCGAGGCTGTGGAAGACCATCGGCTACCGGAACAGCGGATCGAGACGACGGCGGAACACCGTGGTGTAGGCGCGCCGGTCGCGCACGTGGTCGCCGTCGGCGTAGATCGACTCGGGCATCTCGGGGTCGCCCCAGTCGTCGTGGAACAGGGCGCCGTTGGCGTCGAGCCACGCCTTCAGGTCGGCGACGTAGCGGCGCAGGTTGGCCGACTGCGCGGGCGGCGTCGTGCCGGTGGGGCGCCGCTGCACGCGCACGAAGCACAGCGTCAGGCCGTGTTCGCGGGCCAGCGCCGTCATCGCCGGCAGCACCGACGCCGGCAGATCGCGGGCGAAGTCGGCCGACTCGTTGGCGTCGGACAGATCGGCGGCGACGTCGGCTCGCAGGTTGGCCAGATCGAAGCGGTCGTTCACGGCCCGATCGAAGCGCAGCCGGGCGCTGGGATCGGGGAACCGCCAGTTGACGAACCAGCGGCGGATCGCCGGCTCCATCCAGCCGGCGGCGACGTCGGTCTCGTAGGCGCGCACCGCGGCGGTGTGGACGCGCGACCAGACGCCGCGCTTGCGCGCCGCGACCAGCGCGTTCAGGTCCGGCTCCTGCTCGTGCGCCACCTCGTCGAGGGCGTTGCCGTACAGGCTCTCGAGCCGGAACAGCGTGTCGGTCAGGTTGGTGTCGCGGAAGAACACGAACACCGCGCGCGGCTTCACCCCCGACGCCACCAGGTGGTTCTTGAACGCCAGGTACCACCACGCCGGCCCGGTGGCGGGGTGGAACAGCAACGCGACGGTCTGGTTACCGCGCCCCGACAGCTCGCCGAGCAGGATCGGATCGATGCGCGTGCCCATCATCGAGTCGCCGATGAACACCCACGGCGGCTGGCTGTAGCTGAGAGTGGCGATCGGCTGCGGGTTGAACTGGCGATGTTCGCGGCTGATCTCGAGCGCCGGCAAATAGCCGAGGCCGGGCGGCGTGCCGACGGCGAGGCGGTTGAGCGCACGCAGCGACAGCGGCGCGACGAAGGCCGCCGCCACCACCAGGGCGAGCAGCAGCGCCGCGCGCCTGGACGCAGGCACGGACTCACCGCGGGACACGGCTGGAACGATCGATGACACTCGGAACTGGAACCGGTTGACTGCACCACGCACGCGGTCCCGTGCCTGGCGCCGGGCTCTCCCGCACGGCCGGGGCGCGGTGACGACCGAAGGCCGCGACGCCCGGACGCAAGCCGCCTGGTGGGCGGCTGCTGGCGAACACCC
Source organism: uncultured Bifidobacteriaceae bacterium (assembly GCA_964442845.1). Lineage (GTDB taxonomy): Bacteria > Acidobacteriota > Vicinamibacteria > Vicinamibacterales > UBA2999 > CAWAYR01. The sequence goes on from CAYUAX010000214.1 coordinate 1,653, forward strand.
GGACACGCCACGATCGGCGCCCGGATGCCCCTGTGCGTAAAGCTCCCGGGAAGTATAGCAGCCTGCAGGCCCCGATGCGCGGGTTCAACCCCCGGGCCGGCCGGCTGGTCCAACCGGACCAGATGCCGACCACGCCCGCCACGAGGTGACCGCATGAGCCGCTCCCGATTCGCGACCTGGTTCAGCACGCTGGCCTGTACGAGCCTCGCCGTGCTCGCCTTTGGCATCGCCGCCGCCGACGCACACCCCCACCGGCGCTGGAATCCGCCCGGCCCGCGCGGCGGCCCTGGCACCAACTGGCTCAACCCGCCCGGCCCGCGCGGCGGCCCCGGGGCCTCGCGTCTGCCGCGGCCCGGCTTCCGCAGCAACCCGCCGGGACGGCGCGGCGGACCGGGGACCAACTGGGCCAACCCGCCCGGGCCCGTCGGCGGCCCGGGCGCCAGCCCGTTCCGCCTGCGTCCGTACCGCGGCCGCTGAATGTCATCGGCTCTGAGTCGATGACTCAGAGCCGATTACAAATGGCCGCGAATCGCGCGCCGCAGCTGGGCGATCTGGCCGGCGTGGTACACGGTGTGGTGGACGAGGCCGTGGAGCGTGAGGAACTTGGACAACCCCGTGCCGGCGGCGCGGTCGCGGTGATCGACCACCGGCGTGTCGAGCCCGGCCGGCGCGACGCGCTGGATCGCCGCGGCGAGCGCCTCGTGCGCGGCGAACAGCGCCTTCCGATCGCGGGCCCAGGCACTGGCCGTGGGCGACGGCGGCTCGGGCCAGTCGCCGGCGGCCGGCTCGCCGGCCGGCGCGCCGTCGAGACGGGCGTGTACCTCGCGCGCCCAGCCGGTCATGTGCAGCACCAGCTGCCAGATGGAATGCAGGCCTGGCACCGGCGTGGCTGCGGCTTCCGCGGCCGTCACGTCGTCGAGCAAGGTGGCCACGTTCGGGCCATGCCACGGGTCGCCCGTCATCACCCGGGTCACGAGGTCGGCCAACTGGTCTGATGCGGCCACGGCGGCGCCAATTTGTACATGGTTCAGGGCGGCCGGTGCCAGTCCTGGCGGCATCGACGGCCCGGACCGGACGGAATCCGCCAGAATCGACCACTTGACACTGGCACCTCCCTTGCAAAACTGTCGGTCATGAACGCCCTTGCACGAACCCTCCTGGCCGGCTCGACCGCGGTGGCGCTCGCCGTGGCCGTGGCGGGCGCCGAACAGCAGTCGGCGCAACAGCTCCTCGAACGCGGGGCCTACGGCGAAGCGACGCAGCGCGTCCAGTCCGAGCGCGACGCCGGCAACAACGACCCGACCTCGACGTATCTCGCCGGCCAGGCCTTCCTGAAGCTCGAGCAGGCACAGCAGGCGCGCGAGGAATTCGCCCGCCTCGCCAACGGCGAGGACGAGACGTGGAAGGCCATCGGCCAGTCGGCGATCGCGCTGCTCGACAACGCGCTCGACGAGGCGACGGCGGAAGGCGCGCGGGCCCGCGACATGAACGGCGACCAGGGCTTCGCGCACTATCAGCTCGGGCTGGTCCAGCTGCGACGCAGCGACTGGGACGGCGCGGCGCAGTCGCTCGACCGCGCCACGCAGGTGATGCCGAACTTCGCCTACGCGTTCTACAACGCCGGCGTGGCGCACCAGCGCGCCCGGCGGTTCCAGGAAATGGCCGAGCGGTTCCGCCGCTTCCTGGAACTGGCGCCCGAGGCTCCGGAACGCAAGATGGTGCAGGCCGCGTTGAGCTCCCTGCGGGGCTGACGCGCACGACATGCGGTGGCGCCGGGGCTTCCCCGCCGTGCACCGTCCGCAGAGCGCCGCCGGCCCACGGGCCAGATGCCCGTGTCGTCCCGGCGGCGTTTCTGCACCTGCTTCACCCGCGTCAGACGGTGGTTCTCGATCGCTTCGGTGGTGAACACAGGCGGTCGGCCGTCGACGCCGGATCGAGCAGGCACTGATTGACGAAGCCCTCGACGTTGGGCCCCGCTCCCGCGCGCCCTCGACGAGCCCCAGCCCCTAGAACACTTGCCCGATGCCGAAGTACCAGCGCCGGACCCCGCCGTCCGTCGGAATGCCCAGGTCGACGCGAATCAGCGAGAACGGCGTGTCGAGGCGCAGGCCGACGCCGTAGCCGACCTTCAGGGCGCCGAACGAGATGTCGCGGTTCGACAGGAACACGTTGCCGGCGTCGACGAACGCCACGCCCTTCAGCCAGCCGTAGATCGGCGCCCGCACTTCCTGGTTGAGGATCAGCTGGGCGTTGCCGCCGGTCGGGCGGCCGCTGAGGCTCTTCGGCCCGACGCCCTGTTCCGAATAGCCGCGCACGGTGTCGGCGCCGCCGACCCGGAACGGCTCGTTGAAGAGCAGCGAATCGAGGAACGAGCCGCCGAGGCGCACCGCCGACGCCAGCGTGAGCCCCTTCAGCGAGCGGTAGTAGTACATCGCGCCCAGCAGCTTGATCGAGTCGCTGCCGCCGCGGAACTCGCTGACCCGCTCGGCCGTCGCCGAGCCGAACCAGCCGCGCGTCGCGTCGAACGGATCGTCGCGGCGATCGAGGAGCACGGCGCCGGTGAAGCGGCCGATCAGCGTCTCGTTCAGGAAGGGGTCGTCGGGGTCGAAGGCATCCAGCACCTCGTTGGTCACCCGGTAGCCGTAGGTGATCTCGAAGGCGCGGGTGCGGCGGATCCGCTGCTCGATCGAGGCCACCTCGCGGCGCTGCTGGAAGTCGGGCTCGACGCTGCCGTCGAGAAGGCGGTCCTGGCGCGATCGCGAGCCGAAGATGTTGGTCTGCACCGCGCGCCCGAAGAACGTCGGGAACGTCAGGTAGGCGCTGTTCGAGTAGAGCCGCCGTTCGACCCGGCCGTAGAGGCCGAAGGTGAAGCCGCGGCCGAACACGTTGCGGTTCTGGATGTCGGCGACCACGCCGAGGTCCTGGCTGCGCGGCGCGTCGAGGTCGGACTGGTCGCGGTCGTTCAACTGCAGCCCGTAGCGGAGGCGCCACGTCGGCCACTCGCTGACGGTCACCTGGGCGTTCACCTGCTCCGCGCCGCCGGGGCCGCCGGGGCCGCCCGGCACCTCCACCGGGGTCACCTCGACCTGCCGGAACACGTTGGTGTCGAAGACCCGCTTGCGGGCCTGCGCCCACTGCGCGTAGTCCACCGGCGCGCCGGGTTTCAGGCCCAGCGCCCGCACCACCGACTCGGGCCGGCTGCGCACCGTGCCGCGGACCACCACCTCGCCCAGCCGCTGCTCGCGCCCGGGTTCGATGGCGAACACCACCGACGCCGAACTGGTCGCGTCGTCGATGGCCACCCGCGGCGTGACGACGACGTCGTTGTAGCCGAGGCCGCGATACAGCGACTCGATCCGGCGCCGTGCCGCGTCGACGTCGGCGTCGTGGTAGGCCTCGCCGCCGGGCAGCCGGCCCGCCAGGGCGACGGCGTCCTCGTGCGCCGGGTCGACCCCGTCGTAGCGCACCTCGCGCAGGCGCGTGACCGGGCCCTCGACGATGCCGACGCTGACCACCGCCGACTCGCCCTCGAACCGCACCGGCTCGGGCCGTATCTGCACGGCGCGATACCCGGCCAGCGCGTAGTGTTCGATCAGCGGGTCGACGACCACCAACGGCTCGATCCAGATCCACTCGTCCAGGGCGTAGGACGTGATGAGGGTCGCGAGGGCGCCGGGCGAAATCGCCGAGGTGCCCTCGTAGCGCACCTCCTTCCGGGCCACGGGCGTGCCGCCGCGCACGTCCACCTGCAGCACCTTGCGCTCGGCGGTCGCCTCGGCCACCCGGGCCTCGACGACTGCGCCGATGACGTTGCGGCGCACCATGTCGAGGGCGACGTGACGCTGCACCTCCTCGACGAGGAACCGATCGAACACGCTGTCCGACCACGCCGCCTCGAGCTGCCGGCGCAGCCGATCGGGCAGTGCGGTGCCGGTGACGCGCAGCTCGGTCAGCGGCCCGGGGGCAATCCGGTAGAGCAGTTCGACGCGGCCATCCGCGGTGGTGACGCGGCTGGCGCGCACCCGTGCCTCCAGGCGCCCGCGTTCGCGGTACCACTGCTCCAGGCGATCGACGTCGTCCTGCCAGTCGCCGAAGTCGAAGTCGTCCCCCGGCGACACCCGCAGCCGCTCGCGCAGCGCCGCCTCGTCGCCGCCGGCGCCGTCGACCCGCACCGCCGCCACCTCCGGCGGCTCCCGGCGGGGCGGTGGCGCCACGCGCGCGCCGCCGAAGCTGATCTCGTGGCGGATGGTGAGGGCGCGGTCGGAGTTGTCGCGCGAGATGGCCCGCAGCTCGACGTTGCGGAGCGGCCGGTAGTTGACGACGGCCGAGAGCCCGCCGCTGGAGCGCAGGTCCTGCGACAGCACGACCTCGACGTTGGCGCGCAGCCGCTTCGACAGCGTGAGGCGGGTGGACGGGTCGATGTCCTCGGCGATCAGCCCGGGATCCTGGCGCACCAGGTCGGTGTCGAAGCCGCGCTCGACGCGCAGGCTGTCGAGGCCGATGGCGCGGCCGGTGACGCCGAGCAGCTCCCCCGAGAAGAGCGCCAGCGCGTCCTCGCGGCTGAGCGAGTTGCCGCCGAGCAGCACGCTCATCACCGTCTGGTCGGCATCGGGGTCGCTCGACGTCACGTCGGTCTCCAGCCGGTCGAGGGTGCCCGAGATCGTCAGCGTCGTGTCGTAGCCGCTCGACCTGGTGGCCATCGAGATGTTCAGCTCGGGCTCGATCGCGGTCGGGTTGGTGAACGAGATGCTGCTCTCGTTCAACTGGTAGCGCCCGCCGAGCACGAACACCTCGCCGCCCTCGCGCAGCTCGGCCCGGCCGGTGACGCCGGGGCGGGCCACGGTGCCTTGCAGGCGCAGGTCGGCGCCGGTCTCGAAGCGGCCGTAGTTGTTGTCGACGACGAGGTCGTCTTCGGTGGACACCGACAGGTCGAGCCGGACCGTGTCGAGATAGCCCGGCTCCTGGCGCGGCGCCGCCGCGGCGCGGTTGAACGCCACCAGCGCCGGCAGGCTGATGGTGGCGCGATACGAGCCGCGCAGGACGCGAACGTCGCCGCGCAGCACCGGCGGCCCCGGCCCGGGCACGAAGGTCAGCAGGGCGTCGATCTCGGTGTTGACGTCCACCGGGTACTCCACCGCGACGCCGCTCGCCTGGAACGTCAGCGCGCCGTCGACGACCTCGACGCCGGCAAAGGTGACGCTGCCGCTGGCGTCGAGGCTGCCGCCGTTGAGCGTGCCGGTGAGTCCGGACACCACCACCCGGTCGCCCTCGAACAGGATGGGCCCGGCGATGTCCGAGGCGATGACCCGCGGGTTGCGCATCACCAGCTCGCCGTCGGCGAGGTCGATGCGGCCGTCGATGCGCGGCGCGTCGAAGCTGCCCGAGACGTAGACGCCGATCTTGGCGACGCCGTCCATCGACAGCGACGGCATCAGCACCGAGAACGGCCGCAACCCCGGCGCCCCCGAGATCGAGATGTCGAGCGCGGGCTGCGCGCCGAAGGTCACCGAGCCGCCGATGTAGACCGGCTCCGCGGCGCTGAACGCGACGTCGTCGAAGGACAGCACGCCCCGCGTGAACGACAGGAAGGCCGGACGCTCCTGGCGGATCGGCACGCCCGACGCGGTGACCGTCGCCTCGTCGAGAACAATGGTGCCGGTCAGCCCTTCCATCGACGGGCTGGCGACGTCGAGGGCGATGGTCGCCGAGACGCGCGCGTCGAGCGTGTCGACCACGGCGGCCGAGAGCCAGGGCCGCAGCGCCTCGTGGGTGAGGCCGCGCAGGGTCAGGTCGATGCGGCCGGGTGGCGTCGGCCCGCCGGCCGCCGCGGCGTCGAACACGGCGCGCGGGACGCGGGCGCGGCCCTCGATGCCGCCGCCCTGCCAGGTGGCGCGCAGGTTCTCCACGGCGGCGGTGACGCCGTCGAAGCTGGCGTCGGCCTGCAGTCCGTCGATCGGCGGCAGGTCCTGCCAGGTGACGCGGCCATTGCGCAACGTCGCGCGGGCGGTGGCCTGGTCGATGCCGCCGCGGCTCTCCCACGTGGCGGTGAGGTCGCCCGAGGCCGCGACGTCCACGGCCACGCCGGCGACCCGGCCCAGCGTGACGACGTCGCCGAGCGGCCCGGTGAAGGTGGCGCGAAGCGGCACGCCGGCGGGATCGTGGAACCGGCCCTGCACCGCGAGCAGGCCGCCGCCGACGTGCAGCGACAGGTCGTCGACCGCGAAGTCGTCGCGGCGCACGGTGACGCGGGCCGGACGGTCGAGACGCAGCGGGACGCCGGCGGCGGTGACCGCCACCTCCTGCAGGTTCACGAAGCCGTTCAGGGTGGCCGGATCCTCGAGCGTGCCGCTGAAACTGGCGCTCAGGCCGACGGTGCCCGCGACCGTGTCGGGCACCGCCCCGGCGGCGAGCGCCAGCGGCTCGACGTCGAGCTGGTTGACGATGGCGGTGCCGCGCACCGCGTACGGCGCGCGGGCCACGACGTCCACGGTGGCGAACG
>CAYUAX010000215.1:954-8123 GCA_964442845.1 uncultured Bifidobacteriaceae bacterium
CAATCGCCGCAAGCCGTGCCGGGACGGACCCGGCGGCCGGACGGGTGGCGACGGCGGTGTCGCCGCCGGATCTCACAGCCACGGCGCGGAACAGCGCCGGGCCCTTCGCCGACGGCTCGACTGGCAACGCCGCGAGCCGCAGGCCGGTGAAGCCGGCGGCGACGAGCCACCGGCGGATCTGGGCCTCGGCGAAGCCGAGCCAGACGTGCCCCATCTGCTGCTGGTACTCGGTGCGCTGGTGCGGCAGCATGTCGACGACCAGCAGCCGGCCGCCCGGCGTGAGCACCCGCGCGGCTTCGGCGATGGCGCGCGCCGGGTCCGGCAGGTGGTGCAGCACCAGGGCCAGCACCGCGACGTCGAGCTGGCCATCGTCGACCGGCAGCGCCTCGAGCGCGCCGCGCCGCACCTCGACGTTCGGGCAGTCGGCGAGCCGCGCCCGCGCCGCCTGCAGCATGTCGGGCGAGCCGTCCACGGCCACCACCGACCCGACGTGCGGCGCAACGAGCGCGCTCAGCTGGCCGGTGCCGCAGCCGAGGTCGCCGACGCGCAGCGTGCCGTCGAGCAGCGCCAGCGCCGCCTGGGCGTGGAACGCGTGGCCGAACAGCTCGGCGCGCAGCTTGTCCCACTGCCCCGACGCCTTCGAGAAGAACGCCTCGGATGTCGAGCGCCGCTCGTCGAGGACGCCCTTCAGCCGGCGATCGTCCTGCTCGGCTGCCGCGCTCGCGCTGACCTGCTCGCGGATCAGCGGCCACAGCCGCGCCGCCGACGCCTCGAGCGGGTCGGCCAGCGCGTAGAAGCGCGACGTGCCGTCGCGCCGCGACGTCACCCAGCCGCCGTCGGCCAGGGTCTTCAGATGACGACTCACCGTCGATTGCGGGAGTTGCAGGACCGTGCAGAGTTCGCCCACGGTGAGCTCGTGGCGCTCGACCAGCAGCAACAGCCGGCAGCGCAGCGGATCGGCCAGCGTGCCCATGTGTTCCAGCACATGCGGCAGGGCGGGCGACGGCAGCGCGAGGACGCGGGCCTGCTTCATCCGTAAATCCGGATGAGAGGATATATCGCTCGGGGCGTGGCGTCAACTCCCCGAGCGTGACCCGCCACCGCCTGGCACCACTATGTGCATTGGGCGTATAGTTGACTGGTGATTCCATCCATCGTCGCCCTCCTCCTCGCGCTGTCCACCGGCGGCGGTCCGCAGACGCCGACCGCTGACGTCCGCGTCACGCAACGAGCGCTGATCGTGCAGTGTCGCGACGGCGCCGCCGTGGCCGCGAGCCTCCGCCGCTGGCGGCAGCCGCCGGCGCCGGTCACGCTGGCCGTCACGATGCGCAACGACCCGCGGCGCGGCATCGCGGCCGCCGACCCGGGCACCGCCGTGGTCACTTTCACGGCCGAGGCGGGCCACCGCTACGAGGTCGAAGTCCGGGCCGAGATGATGCGGTTCGCCGTGCGCGTCTGGCCCAAGGGCCAGTGGACGCCGGTGGTGCGCGATCGGACCACCGAGACGATCGTCAGCGGGCCGGCGACGTGGGCCGACGACGCGCCGTGCGCGGCCGCGCGGTGACAGGCCGGCCCCGACTCAGGCCAGCGCCGCCTCGAGCTTGCCGACCAGGCGGTCGAGATGGGCGACCAGGGCCCGGATCGCCGTCGGCTGCGACAGATCGACGCCGGCGCGCTTGAGCAGCGTCATCGGGTGATCGCTGCCGCCGGCCGCCAGCAGCGACAGGTAGCGCTCGACGCCGTTGGCGCGGCGCCCCGGGTCGGCACTGCCCACCTCCTGCATCAGCGCGGCCGTCGAGGCCATGCACGTCGCGTACTGGTAGACGTAGTACGGCGACTGGTAGAAGTGCGGGATGCGCGCCCAGGTCCAGCCGACCCGCTCGTCGCGGCTGATCGCGTCGCCCCAGTAGGCGTCGAGCAGCGTGTTGTAGAGCCCGCTCAGCGACTCGGCGGTGATCGGCTCGTCGCGCTCCACCATCCGGTGCGCCTCGAGCTCGAAGTCGGCGAACAGCACCTGGTTGTAGAACGTGCCGACGATGCCGTCGATGGCGTGCTGCAGCAGCACGATGCCTTCCTCGCGGCTGCTCACCCGCTCGAGCATCAGCTCGAGCAGCAGCTCTTCGTTCAGCGTCGACGGCACCTCGGCGACGAAGATGGTGTAGCCGGCGTAGACGAACGGCTGGGCGGCGTGCGCCAGCAGGGTGTGCATCGAGTGCCCCATCTCGTGGGCCAGCGTGAACACCGCGTCGAGGGTGTCGTTGTAGTTGAGCAGCATGTACGGGTGGGCCCCGTACACCGGCGCCGAGTAGGCGCCGCTGCGCTTGCCCTGGTTCTCGTAGACGTCGATCCAGCGGCGCTCGAACGCCTCGCGCACGCGCGCCTGGTAGTCGGCGCCGAGCCGCGCCGTCGACTCGACGATCCACGCCCGCACGTCGTCGTAGCGGTACTGCACGTCGTGCTCGACCAGCGGCACGTAGGCGTCAGCGGCCGTGTACTCGGCGAGCCCGAGGGCGCGCTGGCGCAGGCGGTGGTAGCGGCGGAAGGGCTCGATTCCGGCCTTGGCCTCGGCGATGAGCGTCGTCACCACCTCGGGTGGAATGGCGTCACCGAAGAGCGCCGCGTCGAGCGTCGTGGCGTAGCCGCGCGCCCGCGCCTGGAACCAGTCGCGGTGCAGCACGCCGTTGTAGAGCGACGCGATGGTGTTGCGGCTCGCGCCGAACACATCGTAATGGGCGTCGAAGGCGGCGCGCCGGTCGGCGGCGACCCGGCTGGTGGCCAGCACGCGGCGATACTGCCCGTAGGTCACCTGCACGCTGTCGCCGGTCGACAGCGTGATGGTCGGGAATCGCGCGTCGGCGGTGGTCAGCGCCTCGTAGGCGTCGCGCGGCGCGCCGCTCAGCCGCGACGACAGGGACAGCAGCCGCTCCCCGTCGTGGTCGAGGACATGGGCCTGCTTGCGGAACAGGTCGTCCACCGCGAAGCGGTAGACGGCCAGCGCCGCGTCGGCGGCCATCCAGTCGTGGATCGTCACCAGCGGCACGGTGAGCAGCTCGGGGTTGAACCACGAGGTGGCGTGCTCGAGCCGCGCGAACAGCAGCTGCACCCGCTGGCGGCGCGCCGCCGAGACGTTGTCGCGCTGGTCCTCGTCGTGGCTCAGCGACGGGTAGTACCAGACCCGGTAACTCAACTGGCCGATGGCGTCGTGGGCCTGCAGCGCGTCGCGCAGCGCCGCGCCGCTCTGCCCCAGCGTGCCGGCGAGCGCCTTGAACGACCCGATCTTCGCCTCGAGATCGGCCATCGCCGCCTCCCAGGCCTCCCATGACGGGAAGATCGCGGAGAGGTCCCAGGTGTAGGCGGGATCGATGGCGGAGCGTTCGGGCGTCAGGGTCGCGGGCATTCGCGCGATCTTACCCGCGGCCCGGAAGCAGGGCCAGCGGGCCGGCGGCGGCGACGCGGCTACCCGAGCTGTTCGAGCACGGCGACGATCGCAGGCAGCGCTGCGCCGACCGGCACCGCCCGCGGCGGCAGCGCCAGACGCTCGGCCAAGGCCGGCGGCAACGGCACCGGGCGGCCGATCACCGGTTCCACCACCTCGCCGAACTTCGCCGGATGCGCCGTAGCCAGCACCACCCGCGGCACGTCGGGGGCGGCGAACGACGCGGCGTACGCCGCGCCCGCCCAGCCCACCGCGGTGTGCGGGTCGGCGAGGTAGCCCAGCGCGTCCATGGCGCGGATGGCGGCGCGAATCTCGTCGTCGGTCACGGTGAGTCCGGCCACGGCCTGCCGCATCGCCTCGAGGTCGCCGCCGAACAGCCACTGCAGCCGCTCGAAGTTGCTGGGATGGCCGACGTCCATGGCGTTGGCCAACGTCGGCACCGCGGCGGACGGCTCGTAGCGGCCCGAGGCGAGGTAGCGCGGCAGCGGGTCGTTGATGGTGGTCGCCGCGACGAAGCGCGCGATCGGCACGCCGCGCCGCGCCGCCAGCAGACCGGCCGTCACGTTGCCGAGGTTGCCGCTGGGCACGACCACCACCGGCGGCGGCGCCCCGGCTGGCAGTTGCAGCACCGCCCAGGCGTAGTAGGCCATCTGCGGCAGCAGCCGGCCGACGCTGATCGAGTTGGCCGAGGTCAGGCGGAAGCGGGCGGCGAGCGCGGCGTCAGAGAACGCCGCCTTGACCAGCCGCTGGCAGTCGTCGAAGGTGCCCTCGACCGCGATGGCGGTGACGTTGCCGCCGAGCGTCGCGAACTGCGCCTCCTGCACCGGACTGACGCGGCCGCGCGGGTAGAGCACGACCACGCGGGTGCCGGGCACGCCGTGGAACGCGTGCGCCACGGCGCCGCCCGTGTCCCCCGAGGTGGCGACCAGAACCGTGAGCGGCGCGCCGGTCGCGTCGTCGGCGGTCGCGGCCAGCCAGCGCGCCATGCTGCGCGCGCCGATGTCCTTGAACGCCAGCGTCGGTCCATGGAACAGCTCGAGCGCGAAGATCGAAGGCGCGATCGGCACCAGCGGAATCGGAAACGACAGCGCCGACGCCATCAACCGGGCCAGGGCGTCGCGATCGAAGGTGTCGGCGACGAGCGGGGCGATGAGCGCGGTGGCGACGTCAGGCAGCGAGCGGCCGCGCAGGGCCGCCCACTCCGCCGGGTCCATCCGCGGGATCTCGGTGGGGACGTACAACCCGCCGTCGGGCGCGAGGCCGAGCCGCAGGGCCTCGGCCAGCCGCACCGCGGGCGCCGCGCCACGTGTGCTGACGAACATCAGCGGACGCTCCCCGGCGTGACGACCCGCGCGCCGTGCCTGCCGACCGGCGACACCCACAGGTCCGCGTCCACGGCGGGCGACGCCGCACCCCACGCCGCCGCCATCGCCTGTCCCACCGCGGTGGCCGCGTCGAGGGTGCGCGCCAGCGCGAACATCGACGGGCCGGAGCCCGACAGGCTGCAGCCGAGGGCGCCGGCGTCCAGGGCCGCCGCCTTGATGGCGTAGAAGCCGGGCACGAGCCCGGCCCGCTTCGGTTCGGCCACGTGATCCTCGAGCGCGCGCGACAGCAGCGCGAGGTCGCCGGTGTGGAGCGCGGACACCAGGGCGCCGACGTTGGCCCACTGGCGCACCGCCGCCTTGAGCGGCACCGAATCGCCGAGCAGCGCCCGCGCGGTGCCGGTGTGGACTTCGATGGCCGGGTGCAGGACCGCGACTGCCAGCCCGGCCGGCACCGGCAGTCGGACGATGTCGGGCGGGTCGGCGCTGCGTGCCAGCACGAATCCGCCGTAGAGCGCCGGCGCCACGTTGTCGGGATGGACGGCGCCACAGCCGGCCTGCTCGCCGGCCATGGCGCAGCGCAGCAGCAGGTCGAGATCGGCCGGCCGGCCGAGCAGTTCGTTCACCGCCACCACGGCGGCCACGGCGCTGGCGCCGCTGCTGCCGACGCCGCTGGCCAGCGGCAGGCCCTTGTGCAGCGTCAGCGCGACGCCCTGCCGGGTGCCGAGCGCGGCCAGCAGCGCGTTCGCGGCGGCGCTGGCGGTGTTGCGGCCGGGCTCGCGCGGCAGCCGTCCGGCATCACCGGAGACGTCGGCGATCGTCGCGCCGGTGCCGTCGGCGAGCGCGGCCAGGACGACGTCGCCGGGCTGATCGAGCGCGAAACCGAGGACGTCGAACCCAGCCGCGACGTTCGAGACGGTGGCCGGCGCGAAGGCGGCGATCATCGCCCCGCCTCCGTCCCGACGGCCGCGATCGGCATCGGCCGGCGGTCGTCGCCGATGGCCACGAGCACCACTTCGGCCTCGGTGACCGTCTCGCGCTCGCCGTGGCCGGCGCCCCAGCGCTCGACCTCGACGCGCACCCCGACGGTGATCGACGTGCGGCCCACCCGCCGCGTCTCCGTGTAGAAGTTGACGATGTCGCCGACCAGCACCGGGGCGTGGAACTCCACCTCGCGGATCGCCTTGGTGACGTAGCGGTGCGCGGCGGTCTTGCGCGCCTCCACCGCCGACGCCAGGTCGATGTGCGAGAGGATCACGCCGCCGAAGATCGTGCCCAGAGCGTTGGTGTCCTTGGGCAGCAGCAGCACCTTGATGGCGGGGACGCGTTCGGTCATCGACGGGATCGTACCCGAGGCGGGCCGGCGGGCGCGAATCGTCACACCGCCGCGACGAATTTCGTTTATTCTCTCAGAGCAGCGATGAGCACGGTCACCAACGAACGGCAGCGTCCACAGAACGGCAGCGCCACGGCGCAGTGGACGGCGGCCGACGCCGCCGAGCACTACGAGGTGGCCCGTTGGGGCCAGGGCTACTTCTCGGTGAACGACGCCGGGCACATGCAGGTGCACCCCACCCGCGACGCCGCCCGGGCGGTGGACCTCAAGAAGCTCGTCGACCGCCTCGAGCTGCGTGGGCTGAGCGCCCCGATTCTGGTCCGCTTCCCCGACATCCTGCAGCACCGCCTCGGCGAGATCCACGCCGCCTTCCAGAGCGCCATCACCCAGAACCAGTACCAGGGCCGCTACGTCTGCGTCTACCCGATCAAGGTGAACCAGCAGCGTCAGGTCGTGCAGGAGGTGATGGAGTTCGGCCGCCAGTTCGGCTTCGGCCTCGAGGCCGGGTCGAAGCCGGAGCTGATGGCGGTGGCGGCGATGGCCAGCAACGACACGCCGATCGTCTGCAACGGCTTCAAGGACGCCGAGTTCATCGAGCTGGCGATGTGGGCGCACAAGATCGGCCGCAACATCATCCCGATCGTCGAGAAGTACACCGAGCTCGAGCTGATCCTGAAGTACGCCGAGAAGCTCGGCGTGCGGCCGAAAATCGGCATGCGGGTGAAGCTGGCGGCGCGCGGCATGGGCCGCTGGCAGTCGTCGGGCGGCTACCGCTCGAAGTTCGGGCTCACCGTCACCGAGATCCTGCGCGGCCTGGCGCTGCTGAAAGCGCACGGCATGGACGACTGCTTCAAGCTCCTCCACTTCCATCTCGGCAGCCAGATCACCCACATCCGCATCATCAAGAACGCGCTCAACGAAGCGGCCCGGGTCTACTGCGACCTGGCCAAGGCCGGCGCCGGCATCGAATACATCGACGTCGGCGGCGGCTTGGGCGTGGACTACGACGGCTCGCAGACCAACTTCGAGTCGAGCATGAACTACACCCTGCAGGAGTACGCGAACGACGTCGTGT
>CAYUAX010000216.1:0-3524 GCA_964442845.1 uncultured Bifidobacteriaceae bacterium
TCGAGTTCGCGGCGCACGCGGCGCACGCCGCGCGGCCAGGCGTCCTTGCGCAGCGCGTCGATCATCGCGCCGCGGACGCGCCGTTCCGCGAAGGTCTCGAACTTGATGCCGCGCGATTCTTCGAACCGCCGCGCCGCGTCGATGAGCCCGATGACCCCGTCCTGCACCAGGTCGCCGAGGTCGATGGAGTGCGGCATGGTGGCGGCGACGCGGCGGGCCAGCGCCTCGACGAACGGGAGGGTCGCTTCCACGCGGGGGTTGATGGTCTCGGCCAGCTGTTCGGCGGTCATGAGAATCGGGCTCCAGTCGCCGCCATCCGTGGCGGACGCGGCTGACCCTCTTGCAGCCCCGATGCCAGTCTCGGCAGGACTCGTCCGTGGCGCGAACCCGCGTGCCGTCCTCAGTAGCTAACTCAAAGCAGTGCAATCACTTACACTCCTCGTGCGGCGGCAGTGTGCAGTGTCTGGAATGGCTGCGCAGAAGGCCGACTGCCGTCAGACGGTTGACGGCTGCCGCGGCGTGTCGCCAACGCAGTGACGGGAAGTGACGGGCGCCCGGGCGGGCGCGAGTGGAGGCGGGCGGCGCGCGTTACGCGCCGGAGTGCTGGCGGATCGAACGGGTCACCGACATCGCTTCGAGCGCGGCGGTGACCACCTGGGACGCGCGGGCGCGCTGTCCGGCATCGGCGGCCTTCGACTCCATCAGCTCGGCGTGCGCGAGGATCACGCTGAGCTGATTGTTCAGCTCGTGGAACAGGCCGCGCAGGTCGGTGGATTGCACCTGCGGACCTGTTTCCATTGGGGAGCCGATGGTCGAGTAGTTCACGGGCGTCCTCGTACTGCTGACAGGACGAGGGTCTAGGCCGCGGGGTTCGAGCCGGCGCGAGCGGTGCCGTCGGGCTGCCGCCACAGCGTGTCCACGAAGATGCGGATGCTGCCACCGGCGGTGCGCACGTACTCCACCTTGCCCGCGGCGATCCAGTTGTAGATCGTGCGGCGGCTGACACCCACGAGCTCGCAAGCCTTCATGATGCTGATCGTCTGACGTTCCACAGGCCGTTCTCCCTTCAAAGGCTGGTATCGGTTGCTCCCTCGTGGGGATTAGAGCAGGTTTGTGCGGACCCGATCACGGATTTCGGTATTGACGTGCGGAATCCGTTGGTGTCAGGATATTGACGCTTTCCGAGAGACCTCCCCGCCTTGGCCGAACCCATCCATCTCCTGCTGGTCGACGACGAAGACGCACTGCGTACGGTGATCGCCGAACGCCTCTCGGACGAGGGATTTGCGGTGACCGAAGCGTCGTCCGGTGAGCAGGCGCTCGACAAGCTCGAGCGCTTCGCCTTCGACGTGTTGATTGCGGACCTGCGCCTGCCGGGCATCGACGGCCGCGAGGTGCTCGACGCCGCGCTGCAGCGCTACCCGGGCATCATCGGCATCGTCGTCACCGGCTTCGGCACGGTGAAGGACGCCGTCGATGCCATCAAGCGCGGCGCCGCCGACTTCGTCAGCAAGCCGTTCCAGTTCGAAGAGCTGCTCCACGTGCTCGAGTCGGCGCTCAAGCAGCGGCGGCTCGAATCCGAGGTCAGCTACCTGCGGAAGGAACTGGAGCAGCGCGACGGCCTGCCCGGCGTGGTGGGCCGCAGCCGGCCGATGCGCGATCTCTGCCAGATGATCGAGACGGTGGCGCCGAGCGGCGCGACCGTGCTCGTCACCGGCGAGACCGGCACCGGCAAGGAGGTGATCGCCCGGGCGATCCACCAGGCCAGCCCGCGCCGCCAGCACCGCTTCGTCGCGCTGAACTGCAGCGCCATTCCCGAGAACCTGCTCGAGGCGGAGCTGTTCGGCCACGCCCGCGGCGCGTTCACCGGCGCCGTCGCCACGCGCCAGGGGCGGCTGGAACAGGCCGACCGCGGCACGCTGTTCCTCGACGAGGTCGGGACGATGAGCGCGGCGCTGCAGACCAAGCTGCTGCGCGTGCTGCAGGAGCGCGAGTTCGAGCGCGTCGGCGAGAACCGCACCATCAAGGTGGACGTGCGCGTCGTCGCCGCCACCAATTCCGATCTGGCGAAGATGGTCGGCGAGGGCACGTTCCGCGAAGACCTCTACTACCGCCTCAATGTCATCGCCCTGCAGCTGCCGCCGCTGCGCGACCGCAAGGAAGACATTCCGCTGCTGGTGCAGCACTTCATCCGCAAGTTCGCCAGCCGCGAGAACGGCAACGGCAACGGGTCGGAACCCGAGGTGCAGCTGTCGCAGGACGCGCTGCGCCGCCTCATGGCCTACGCCTGGCCCGGCAACGTCCGCCAGCTCGAGAACGCCGTCGAGCGGGCCCTCATCCTGCGCGGCCCGCGGCTGCAGGTCGAGATGAGCGACCTGCCGCCCGAGATCCAGACGGTGCCGGTCGAGACCACGCCGTCGCTCGACCTGCCCGACACCGGCGTCGATCTGCCGGGGCTGGTCAGCCAGATCGAACGGGATCTCATCGCCCGCGCGCTGAAGCGCACCGACAACAACAAGGCCGACGCCGCCCGCCTGCTCGGCCTCAAGCGCACGACGCTGGTCGAGAAGCTGAAGCGGCTGCCGGAACTCACCACCTAGTCAGGATCGTCCGATGCCACCTCGTTTCGCGTACTGGACGATCCTGGTCGACGGGCAGCCGACGGCGTTTCGCGCCGCCGAGATCGACGAGCTGCTGCCGACGCTGAAGCGGCTGCAGCTCAAGCAGCCCTCGGCGGAGATGAAGTGGTTCGAACGCGGCCGGCTGTGGCCGTCGCGCGACGAGGCCCGCGACTTGCTGCGCCGCGGCTACACGGTGGCCGACGACGGCACGCTGGTGCCGCCGGCCGAGACGCCGGCCCGCGGCAAGAGCTGGCGTCCGGGCGGCGAGCATCGCGACCCGCGCGAGAAGTACCAGCTGGCCAAGAAGGCCAAGTGGCAGCGGTTCAAGCAGAACATCCGGGCCCGTGCCGAAGCGCGGCGCGGCGACGACGACCCGTTCGCGCCGTTCGGCCAGGACGACTCGGCGCCCGCCGATCCCACGCCGGTCGATCCGTCGGCGGGGGATGCCGCGTCGAACGACACCGAGACACCGCCGCCCGCTGAGCCGAGCGGGACGGACTGGCGCGGCCGACCCGCCGCCCGCAAGCCGTGGAGCGATCGGCCGCCGCAGCCGCGCGGACCGAAGCCGGCGTGGGGCGATCGCGGCGATCGGCCGCGCTCTCCGCGTGGACCCAAGCCCGAGTGGCGGGATCGTGGGCCCGAGGCGCGCGGCCCCAAGCCCGAATGGCGCGACCGGCCCAAGCCGGAGTGGCGCGATCGCGGACCCGAGGCGCGCGGCCCCAAGCCCGAGTGGCGCGACCGGCCCAAGCCGGCGTGGCGCGACCGCGACGATCGTCCCCCCAAGCCGCGCGGCCCGAAGCCGGCGTGGGGCGACCGCGACGACCGGCCACCCATGCCGCGCGGGCCCAAGCCCGAGTGGCGCGACCGCGGACCTGCCGCGCGCGGCCCGAAACCCGAGTGGCG
>CAYUAX010000216.1:3624-8121 GCA_964442845.1 uncultured Bifidobacteriaceae bacterium
AGCCCGAGTGGCGCGACCGCGGACCTGCCGCGCGCGGCCCGAAACCCGAGTGGCGTGACCGCCCCACGCCGGCGTGGCGCGACCGCGACGATCGTCCCCCCAAGCCGCGCGGCCCGAAGCCGGCGTGGGGCGACCGCGACGACCGGCCACCCATGCCGCGCGGGCCCAAGCCCGAGTGGCGCGACCGCGGACCTGCCGCGCGCGGCCCGAAACCCGAGTGGCGCGACCGGCCCAAGCCGGCGTGGCGCGACCGCGACGACCGGCCACCCAAGCCGCGCGGGCCCAAACCCGAGTGGCGCGATCGCGGGGACGGGCCGCCGAAACCCCGTGGGCCCAAGCCGGAATGGCGCGATCGCGGCCCCCGCTCCGAGGGCGACGCCCCGCGGCCGCGCAAGCCGTGGGGCGGTGGCAAGCCCGGGAGCAAGCCGGGCGGCTTCGGCAAAGGGCCGGGCGGCCCGCGCCGGCCCAAGGGCCCAGGCGGCCCGCGCCGCAAATAGGCGCACCTGCATGGTCGCGCACGTCGTGCTCTTCACGCCGAAGGCGACCCTGTCGGCCGGCGCCCGCGCCGAGTTCGTGCGCGTGCTGGAAGCGGCGCTCACCGGCATTCCCGACATCGCCGGCGTCCGACTCGGCCGCCGGTTCGCCACGGGCCGCGCCTACGACGCGCTCGGGCCGCCCTACGAGTACGTGGCGATCCTGGAGTTCGCGTCGCCCGAAGCGCTCGATCGCTATCTGGCGCATCCGGCGCACGCCGCGCTCGGCGCCGCGTTCTACGACTCGCTCGACCGCGCCATCGCCGCCGACTACACGCTGGTGGACGACGTGCGCGCGCTCGAGACATGAGCGTCAGACGCGCCGCAAGGCGCCCCCGCCCGCCCGGAGGAGTAGCTGCTCGCTGGTTCGAGGCTCCGCCTCGCTAGCTTAGCGGCCGAACAGCCGCCGCAACGACCGGCCCATGCCGCCCTGCCGCTGGCGATCGAGTTCGACCAGGGCGTCGAGAGCGGCGCCGATCGTCGGCACCAGCTTCACGCCGTGGCGGACGGCCCCGGGCGGCAGCTCCGCTTCGCTGCCCTGCCACACCAGGAACGCGCGCGCCGACGACTCCACCGCGACGTCGAGGCAGTTCTCCGGGCGATCGTCGACGACCGCGTCGAGCTGCAGGGCGTCGGCGATCTTGCCGCGCGAGCCCTTCACCACGTAGACACTCGGCCGGGGGAAGCCGCGCGCTTCCAGCCACCGCTGGCTCTGCACCTGGGTCGTGGCGCCGGCCGAGGTCGGCCGCGTGGTGATGAACAGCACGTCCCAGCGCCGTTCCTCGGCCAGCTTCGCCAGCCGCTTCACCGCGCCCGGCTCCATCTCGTCGAGCGTGGTCCAGAAATCCTTGATCTTCAGCACCGTCGCCCACAGCGCGTCGAGCTGCCGCGACGACAGCGCCAGGTCGCGCAGCGCCGGCCGATCCTGGACGTCGGGGACTTCCGGCGCGTCGCCGTCGCCGTCACGCGGCGCGACCCGGCCGGTGGCCACGGCGTGCATCTCCGCCGACAAGTCGGCGACCGTGCCGTCGAGATCGATGGCGACGCGCAGGCCGGCAGCCACGATTCAGAGAGCCGCGGCCGGCACGCCAGCCGCATTCGGCCGCCAGCGCCCGTCCGAGGCGACGAAGAAGCTGGCGACGATGTCCCGGATCTCGTCAACCGACCCGGCGGCGTTGACGGCGATTCGCAGGTGCGAGCCGTTGTCGAAGCCCTTGGTGTACCACGTGCAGAGCGCCCGTACCTTGTTGATCACCCAGCGCTCGCGGCCGCGCGCCGGCCGCGCCGCGTCGGCGGCCGCCGGCTGCCCCGGGGCCTGGTGGCGGAAGCCCTCGGCTTCGCGGTCGTGGTCGGCGAGCAGCAGGTCGATGTAGTCGAGCAGGAAGCGGGCGCGGTCGTCGCCCGACACCGCGCGCATCGGCCGGCCGGCGAGCAGGTCCTGGGTCTGCGCCAGGATCCACGGGTTGCGCAGCACGCCGCGGCCGACGAACACGCCGCTCACCCCGGCACCGAGATGATCGACCACCTGCTGCGGCTCGATGCAGTCGCCCGATCCGAACACCGGAATCGACACGCCGGCGGCGACGCCGCGGACGAAGTCCCAGTCGGCGCTGCCCGAGTACGACTGCTTCGCGGTGCGGCCGTGCACGGTGATCGCCGCGGCGCCGGCGTCCTCGACGCGGCGAGCGACGTCGGGCGCGCTCAGGTCGTCGTCGTCCCAGCCCTTGCGCATTTTCACGGTCACCGGAATCGACACCGCCTTGACCATCGCGGCGACGATCGCCGCGGCATGCGCCGGCTCGCGCATCAGGCTGCACCCGGCGTGGTGCTTCGCCACCTTCGGCACCGGGCAGCCCATGTTGACGTCGACGATGTCGGCGCCCATGCGTTCGACGACGCGGGCGGCCTCGGCCATGCGGTCCGGCTCGCCGCCGAAGATCTGGATCGAGACCGGCCGTTCTTCTTCGGTGTACTCCGCGTACTCGAGGGTGCGGTCCATGCCGCGCACCAGCCCCTCGCTGCTGACCATCTCGCTCACCACCAGGCCGCAGCCGCCCTGGCGCTTGACCAGGCGGCGGAACGCCGTGTCGGTCATGCCCGCCATCGGCGAGACGACCAGCGGCGAGGCGAGCGCGACGGAGCCGATCTTCATGACGGAGGACGCGGCGCTCAGCGCGCCGGCGGCACCGCGGCGCCGGTTGACGCACCCTGCGCCGCCACGCCGGCCTCGTAGGCCTTCTTCACCTCGTCGTTCTTCCACTCGATGATCGCCTGGCCGCGCAGCCGGGCCAGGTACTTGCCGAACTCGACACGGCGCTTGTCGTCGAAGACGCGGTCGGAGATGCGCTCGCGCGCCTCGTCCATCGTCGGCGTGCCGCCGCCCGAGCGGCCGTCGAGCTTCAGGATCTGGTAGCCACGCGAGGTGCGGCGCGGCGCCGTGACCGCGCCGGGCTGCAGCGCGTCGAGCTCCTTCTGCAGCTCCGGCGCCAGGTCGGTGTACGGGATCTCGCCGAGCAGCCCGCCGTTGGCCTTCGACGGGGCGTCCGAGTAATCGGCGGCGAGCTTCGGGAACGGCTCGCCGGCGGCGAGCTTCGTGACGATGTCGGCGGCCTTCGCCGCGGCGGCCTCGTCGGCGGCCACGTTGACCCCGTCGGCGGTGGTCTCGACGCCGATCAGGATCTCGCGCAGCGTGACGCTGCGTGCCGTCGCGAACTCGGCGGCGTGCGCCTCGAAGTAGGCCTTGACCTCCTCGTCGGTGACGCCGACCTTGCCGAGCACCTCGGCCTGCTGCACGCGGTTGACGATCATCTGCTTCTCGAGCTGGCGGCGCAGGTCGAGCATGGTCATGCCTTCCTGCTTCAGCGCCGCCTGGAACTGCTCGTCGTTCTCGATCTTGTTCTCCTTGCGGATGTTCTCGAGGATGCTCTGGAACTGCTCGTCGCCGAGCGTGTAGCCGAGCTCCTTGCCGCGCTGGATGAGCAGCAGCTCGTCCACTGCGTCGACGATCACCTGCGGCGTCAGTTCCGACAGCAGCCGGGCCAGCGCCTCGTCGTCGCCGCGCAGGTTCTGCGCTTCGGGCCGCTGGCGGATCGCGGCGATCTGCCGCTGCTCGAGGTCGGTCTTGGTGATGATCTCGCCGTTCACCTTGACCAGGATCTGCTCGATGATGTCGGCCGCCGGCGCCGCGCCGGCCGCGGCGGCCAACGCCGCCGTGAGTGCCATCGTGCGCAAGGTGTGCATGGGCATGTCCTGAATCCTTTAGCTTATCAAGCCTGTCGGTCGGCTACGCATCGGTCAAGGCGATGAGCACGCCCAGCACCCGGTCGAGCAGGCCGCCCTCGGCCCGCGGGTCCTCGGGCGCCTGCCGCTCCAGCTCCGCCTTGGAGAAGCCCGGCCGCACTTCCCCGGCCGTTGCCCGGGCCGTCCACCACGCCCGGCTGCTGCGGGTGGCCTCAGCCGCGCCCTCCTGCCGGAGGTCGAGCTTCAGACTGCCCGGCGGCACCAGCTGCAGGTCGGTTCGTCCCCGCACGAGCGTCAACAGCCGCGGCAGGTCCACCTTCGTCTTCTCCCTGAACTTGAAGACGACGAGCTGGCCGTCCCGGTCGATGCTCTCGAGTCCGAGCCGGTCGGCGCCGACCCGCACCCTGCCGAAATCGGCCAGGTTGAGCAGCGCCGGCGGCGGCGCCCCGTAGCGGTCGCGGGCGTCGTCGAGGACGCGGCGAATCTCGTCCTCCGAGCGCGCCGAGGCCACCCGCCGGTAGATCGACAGCCGCTGGTTGACGTCGGGGACGTAGCCCTCGGGGATGCGGAAGTCGACCTTGAGGTTGACGGCGGCGCGGACGTCGTCGTCGAGGTCCTCGCCCTTCAGCTCCTTGACCGTCTCCTCGAGCAGCTTCATGTACATCTCGAAGCCGACGGCGTCGATCTGGCCGCTCTGCTGGCCGCCGAGCAGGTTGCCGGCGCC
>CAYUAX010000217.1:0-8083 GCA_964442845.1 uncultured Bifidobacteriaceae bacterium
AGCCAGGAAGAAGCCGTGAAGGCGCAGTGGGCGCAGGTCGAGAACCAGCTGAAGCGCCGCAACGATCTGATTCCGAACCTGGTGGCCACGGTGCAGGGCTTCGCCCAGCAGGAGCGCGACGTGTTCCAGGCGATCGCCGACTCGCGGTCGAAGCTGGCCGGCGCCCGCTCTCCGCAGGAGACGATCCAGGCCGCCAACGAGCAGTCGAGCGCCCTGTCGCGCCTGCTGGTCGTGGTCGAGAACTACCCCGAGTTGAAGTCGAGCGAGATCTTCGCCCGGCTGTCGGATGAGCTGGCTGGCACCGAGAACCGCATCGCCACCGAGCGCATGCGCTACAACGAGCGGGTCCAGGAGTACAACACCTCCCGGCGCCAGTTCCCGGCCAACATCACCAACGCCATCTTCCGGTTCCAGGACTACCCGCTGTTCGAGGCGCCGCCCGAGGCCCGGGAGGCCCCGAAAGTGGACTTCGCCCGCCCCAAGACCGGCCAATAGCCGAGTTCCAACCTTGGGGCGGGCTCCCCCATCCAATGGGATAACGGAGCCGACGCGCTGGACGGCGGTGTGAATCGAACCCCTCACTCCCGGCCAGAATCGGAGGCCGACGACGTCGCCCGCGCGGTCGCGGGGGACACGGCGGCCTTCGAGCGTCTCTATCGCACGCACGTGCCGCGCATTCTCGCCCTTGCCCGCCGCATGGCCGGCGCCGCCGACGCCGACGAGTTGACCCAGGACGTGTTCGTCCGGGCCTGGCAGAAGCTCGGCAGCTTCCGCGGCGAGTCGTCGCTGGCCACCTGGCTGCACCGGATGGCCGTGAACGTCATCATCGAGCGGTTTCGTACCCTCGGCACGCAGCGCGAACGCTTCATCCCCGACGGCGACGACGCCCTGGGACGCCTCCCCTCGCCGGCCCTGGCGGGACGCGGCTGGGACGTCGGGATCGACCTCGAGGCGGCCGTCGATCGGCTGCCCCCGGGCGCGCGCTCGGTGTTCGTCCTCCACGACGTCGAGGGCTACAAGCACGAAGAGATCGGCACCCTGCTGGGCGTGTCGGTCGGCACCTCGAAGTCGCAGCTGCACCGCGCCCGCATGACGCTGCGCGGCCATCTCACCCAGGCGAGGCCGGTGTCATGAGCGAGCATCCGAGCGGCGCGCTGTCGGCGTATCTCGACGAGGATCTCGACCCGGCGGCGCGCCGCGAGATCGACACCCACCTGGCCGCCTGTGCCGAGTGCCGGGCGATCCTGGACGACCTGCGGGCCCTCGCCGGCACCGCCCGGGCGTGGCGCGACGCCGACGTGGCCCCCGCCACCGACCTGTGGCGCGGTATCGCCTCCCGAATCGACGCGGCCGGCGCGCCGGCGCCGCCGGCCCGCGTGCTGCCGTGGTACCGCCGCCGGGTGTCGCTGGGCATCGCGGAACTGGCCATCGCGGCAACGCTCGTCGCGGCGATCACCGGCGGGCTGCTGTGGCGGCGCGCGCCGCGGCCGGCGACCACGACCGCGACCGCCGCGGTGCTGGCCCAGGTCGAACCGATGGATGCGCCCGCCGAGGGCGTCACGACCGTGAGCTTCGCCGACGCGCAGTTCGACGCCGCCGTGGCCGACCTCGAACGCGTGTTGCGCCAGCAGCGCGACTCCTTGAACCCGCGCACCGTAGAGGTGCTCGAACGCAACCTGCAGATCATCGACGACGCCATCCGCGAGGCGCGTGCCGCCCTCGACGCCGACCCGGCCAATGCGCTGCTCAACACGCATCTGGCCAGCGCGCGGCAGCGCAAGCTCAACCTGCTGCGTCGCGCCGCCCTCATCACCGAAGGAGTCTGAGCGCATGTCCTCTCCCCTGCCGACTGCCGCTGCCGCCGCCTGGCTCGCGGCCGCGGCTCTCGCCACGCCGGCCGTCGCCGGTCAGAACACCGCCGCCGCGCAGGCGCCGGTCCAGGCCCGTCCCGGCGGGCCCGAGTCCGACACCCCGCGCACCGACCAGACCGTGGACGTCACCCGCGGCATGCAGCTGGTGCTGTCGAGCCAGGCTGGTGAAGCGACGGTGCGGACCTGGGATCGCGACGCGGTGCGGGTGCAGGCGTCGCACGGCACGCGCGAGCGCGTCGAGGTGCAGACCGCCGACAACACCGTGCGGGTGCGTGCCCGCACGGCACCGGGTTCGCGCGGCCCGGCCGGCCTGGTGGACTACGTGATCACGGTGCCGCGCTGGATGGCCGTGAGCCTGTCGGGCACCTATCTGGCGGCGGTCGTCGAGGGCGCCGGCGCGGAAGTGAACGTCGAGACCGTCGGCGGGAACATCACCGTGAAGGGCGGCTCGGGCGCCGTGACGCTGCGGTCGATCGAGGGCGAGATCCTCGTCGAGAACGCCACCGGCAAGGTGCAGGCAACCACGGTCAACGACTCGATCGCGGTCCGCGGTGTCTCGGGCGACGTGATCGCCGAGACCACCAACGGCGACGTCGTCGTCGCCAACTCGAAGGCCGCGAACCTGGAGGTGTCCACCGTCAACGGCGACGTGCGCTTCGAGGGACCGATCGCCGACAAGGGCCTCTACCGCATCACCACCCACAACGGCGACATCCGCGTCAGCCTCGGACAGCAGGCCAGCGCGACCGTCTTCATCCGCACCTTCGGCGGCGATTTCTCGAGCGACTTCCCGGTCACGCTGCCCGATGGCATGAGCAATCGCGACGGCAACAAGCGCTTCAACTTCACGCTCGGCGGCGGCACCGCGCGCGTCGAGCTCCAGTCGTTCCAGGGCGACATCCACGTCAGCCGCGGTCCACTCGCCCCCGAACGCCAGCGCCGCCGCGGCAGCCGCGACCACGCGGACGACCATCCCCACGTCGCCGCGCTCGGGCCGTTCGAGGCGCAGCTGAACGCCCGGGTCGAAGCGCAGGTCGAAGCCCTCGTGGAGTCGGTGGTCGGTGTCGATGTCGAGGGGGCGTTCGAGCTCGATGTCGAGCAGGCGGTGCGGACGGTCGTCGACGTGAAGGCGATTCGGTCGGCCGCCGCGGCCGTGGCCCGCGACGTCGTCAAGCGCGTCGTTCCGCAGTAGCGGTCAGTCGAGAGTCAACTCGGCGCGCAGGACGCGGGCGTCGCCGGGCGTCGCCCGCACGGTGAACCCGGTCCGCCGCACCACCGCCTGCATCGCGTCGTTGTCGGCGAACAAGTCGCCGTAGAGGCGGCGGACGCCCAGCGCGCGGGCCACACGGACGAGCGCCTGCGTCATCGCCGTGCCCAGCCCGAGGCCCTGCACGCGATCGGCGACCAGCACGGCGATCTCGGCGTCGCCGTCGGTGTCGGTGCGGCGGATGCGGCCCAGCGCCAGGATCTCCGCGCCGCCGACCCGCTCGGCGACCAGCGCCGCCCCCTGCGCCGGATCGACCCGGCACGTCAGCGCCAGACGCTGCTGGCTGGTGCGCTGCTCGAGCGTCGTGATGTGGAAGTAGCGCTGGTAGACCGATCGCGGCGACAACCCGGCGTGGAACGCGGCGATCAGCCCCTCGTCGGCGGGCGTGATCGGCCGCAGCACGACCGCCGTGCCGTCGCCGAGCGTGAGTGGCGACACGGCGTCGGTCGGCGGGTCGCCCGCGGGCATGGGTGATAGCATAACGGGCGTTTACGCCTCGACGCCGCATGACCATCGCCGACACCCTGCTGCCCGAGTTCGACCGCGAGATGGCCACCACCCGCCGCCTGATCGAACGGGCGCCGGAGGATCGGCTCGGCTGGGCGCCGCATGCGAAGAGCATGGCGCTCGGGGCGCTGTGCGAGCACCTCGGCCAGCTGGCGCTGTGGGGGCGGATGACGATCACGGCCCCCGGGGTGGACCTCGAGCAGATGGGACGGCCGCCCGGCTACCAGCCGATGGCCAGCCGCGCCGCACTGCTGCAGCACTTCGACACCGAGACGGCGGCGTGCCGGGCGGCGCTGGTCGGCCGCACCGATGCCGAACTGCTGGCGCCGTGGACGCTGCGCCGCGGCGCGCAGGAGTTCTTCACGATGCCGAAAGCGACGTGCTGGCGCACGTTCGTCATGAACCACGTGGTACACCACCGTGGCCAGTTGAGCGTCTACCTGCGGCTGCTCGACGTGCCGCTGCCGTCGATCTACGGGCCGAGTGCCGACGAACAGCCCTTCTGAACGCCGTCACGGCGCCGCGCTGGTCGGCGGCGGCGTGGCGTTCGCCGTGCTCGCCACGCTGAACGCCGGCGGCTACCGCTACGGCGCCTCGGACCAGGCGTTCTACATCCCGGCCATCCTCCACCAGCTCGATCCGGCGCTGTATCCCCGCGACTGGGCGATGATCGGCGCCCAGGGGCGCTATTTCCTGCTCGACGAACTGATGGCGGCGGTGATGCGCGCCACCGGGCTGTCGTTGCCGGCGCTGTTCCTGCTCGCCCAGGCGGCGGCGCTGGCCGCGCTCTACGCCGGCGCGATCGGGCTGGGTCGCACCGTGCTGACGACGCCCTGGGCGATGGCGGCGTGGGTGGCCGCGCTCACGCTGCGCCATCGCATCGCCAAGACCGGTGTCAACACGCTCGAGGGCTACTTCCATCCGCGCGTGCTCGTCTGCGGACTCGGCCTGCTGAGCCTGGCGCTGCTGGTCCGTGACCGGCCGTGGTGGGCGTTGGCGCTGGCCGTGGCGAGCGGCGCGCTCCACCCGACGACGGCGGCGTGCTTCGTCGTGCTCATCGCCGTGGCCATCGTGGTGATGCGCCCGCGGGCGCGGCGGCCGCTCGCCGCCGCGAGCGGAGCGGCGGCGCTCTGGATGGGCCTGCAGGCCTGGCGCGGTCGGTCCGTCTTCGACCTGGCGATCATGGACGGCGACTGGCTGGCGCTGGTTGCCACCAAGGACTACACCTTCCCCACCGCCTGGTCGTTCGACACCTGGGCGATCAATCTGATCGCGCCGCTGGCGCTGGGCGGCGCCCTGCTGGCCCGTCGGCGGGCGGGACGACTTGCGCCGGTCGAGGCCGGGCTCGGCCTCGGGGCCGCCGCGCTGGTCGCCGGCTTCGTGGCCTCGCTGCCGTTCATCGCCGCCGGGGTCGCGCTGGCGGTACAGCTGCAGACCTCGCGCGTGCTGTGGCCGGTCGAGCTGCTGGCGACGCTCTATGCGGTGTGGTGGCTCGCCGAGGCCCCAGCCGCGCCGGCGCGCCGCTGGCGCCCAGCCGTGGTGGCGGCGCTGCTCGTCGCGGTCAGCGTCAGCCGTGGCATCTACGTCGGGTTCGTCGAGCACCCCGAACGGGCCACCGTGGACATCGACCTGCCCGACGACGACTGGACCGAGGCCCTGGAGTGGGTGGCCGACCATACGCCGCCGACGGCGTACGTCCTGGCCGACCCCGGCCACGCCTGGAAGTTCGGCACGGCGGTGCGGATCGGCGCCGAGCGCGACGTGTACCTCGAGGAGACGAAGGACGTGGCGATGGCGATGTACTCGCGGGGGGCGGCAGCCCGCGTTCGCGACCGCATCGACCGCGTCGCCGGCTTCGCCGACTTCGACGAAGCGGCGCTGCGCGCCCTGGCGGCCCGCGAAGGGCTGACGGTGCTGGTCACCGAACGCCAGCTGCAGCTGCCGGTCCTGCACGCCGAGGACGACGTCCGGGTCTATCGGCTGGGTTCGTAGCGGAACGCCCCCGAGGGGCGAAGGCGGACTTGTCCGCCGCGCCAGAGGCTCCCAGGCGGACCTGTCCGCCGAAGCGCCCGAGGCGCGAAGGCGGATATACTCCGGCCGTTCGCCCGGCCCGTCGGCCGGCTGGAGGTTGCAATGTCCCAGGCTGCCGTCTCACGCCGTTCCTTCACCCGGCTGTTCGCCCTCGGCGGCTCCGCGGCCCTGTTCGCCGATCCGGCCTGGGCGCGGACCATGGGGACCGCCCCGGCGCTGGCCCTGGGCGGCCCGGCCGACGGCGAGCCGTTCTGGAAGAGCGTCCGCGATCAGTTCGTGATGCCGCCCGAGCTATCGGTGATGAACGCCGCCAACCTGTGCCCGGCGTCGCGGCCGGTGCTCGAGGCGCTGACCCGCGAGAGCCGCAGCGTCGACGCCGACCCGTCGCCGAACAACCGCGCCCGGCTCATGCCGGAGAAGGAGAAGGCCCGGGTCGCGCTGGCCGAGTTCCTGCGCGTCACGCCCGATGAGATCATCATCACCCGCAATACCAGCGAGTCGAACAACATGGTGTCGAACGGCCTGGATCTCAAAGCCGGGGACGAGGTGCTGCTGCACGAGGACAACCACCCCAGCAACCTCACGGCGTGGCGCGAGAAGGCGAAGCGGTTCGGCTTCTCGGTGGTGGTGGTGCCGCAGAAGAACCCGCATCCGGGGCCCGAGTACTACCTCGACGCGTTCGCCAAGGCGATCACGCCGAAGACCAGGGTGCTGGCCGTGACGCACCTCACCAGCACCGTCGGCGACATCATGCCGGCCAAGGAGCTGGCGGCGCTGGCCCGCTCGCGCGGCGTGCTGTTCCTGCTCGACGGCGCGCAGAGCTTCGGCCTGCTCGACGTCAACCTCGCCGACATCCAGCCCGACTTCTACTCGGGCAGCGCCCACAAATGGCCGTGCGGCGCCCGCGAGTGCGGCGTGCTCTACGTCAACAAGACGGCCCAGGCGAAGCTGTGGCCGAGCGTCTACAGCGCCTACCCGGGCGGCGTCGGGTTCTCGAAGACCTTCGAGAGCTTCGGCCAGCGCGACGAGGCGACGATGATCGCCTTCCACGAGGCGTTGAAGTTCCAGACGACGATCGGCCGCGCCGACATCGAGAAGCGCGCCCGCCAGCTGAGCACGCAACTGATGGACGGCCTGGCGAAGCTGCCCGGCATCACGATGTGGACGTCGCCCGTGCCGGAGCGCCGCGCCGCGGTCGTGTCGTTCGTGCCCGGCACGCTCGATGCCAACAAGCTGGCCGACGCGCTCTACACCAACGACAAGGTCGGCGTCACGACGCGCGGCGGCAAGGACCGGCCGGGCCTGCGGGTGTCGCCGCACTTCTACAACAGCCCGGCCGAGGTCGATCGGCTGGTGGCGGGCCTGGCGAAGTACCTCAAGAACGGAATCTAGCGGCTGGCGGCTAGCGGCTAGGAAGCCCGTACACGATGAGGGCCCGGTGGATTTCACCGGGCCCTCATGCTTCTTTCGGCGGTATGGCGGCGTCTGGAGCTAGCCGCCAGCCGCCAGCCGCTAGCCCCTCGCCGCTAGTCTTGTTGCCGGGTGGCCGGCGCGGTGCGCACCGTCGGGTACTTGATGCCGAGCTGATCCAGGTAGGTCGGATACTTGCTCGGGTCGTAGTAGTACTTCTTCATCTCCTCGCGGTACTTGGCGAGGATCGCCGTGTTCAGGAAGGTCGGCGCCGGCGTGTCCTTCTTGATGAACGGGATGTACTTCACGTCCTTGGTCTGGACGTTGGTGAAGTAGTCCTTGGCCTGGGCGACGATCTCGGGCTTGGTCAGGATGTCGAGGATGGTCATCGCCTGCACCTTGGCGCCGGCGACGACGCCCTTGTGGGCAATCGGCGTGGCGCTGGCGATGGCGCTCGACCAGTTGTGGCCGGGCAGGCCGGGGATGTTGGCCGGGTAGCGCAGCGTCACCGTCGGCATGTTCCACGACAGGTCGCCGATGTCGTCCGAGCCGCCGCCCATGTTGTCCTCGGGCTTCACCGGTCCCTGCAGTTCCGACACCTTGGTCGCCAGGCCGGGCTGGGTGGCGTTGCCGAGTTCCTTCTGCAGCGCCTTGGCCAGCGTCTGATCGGCCTCGCTCCACGCGGGCAGGCCGACGCGCTGGATGTTGGCGTACATCGTCTCGGCGATCGGCTTGTTGAAGTGCCGCGGGTAGGCGGTGCCGAGGATGCGCGAGGTCCATTTCGTGTTGGTCATCAGCGCCGCGCCTTCGGCCATCTTGTTGCCGATGTCCCACAGCTCCTGGATGTGCGGCTGATCGGTCTCGCGGAAGTAGAACCAGATGCTGGCGTTGCGCGGCACGACGTTGGGCTGGTCGCCGCCGTTGGTGATCACCGAGTGCGACCGCTGCGACAGCCGCAGGTGCTCGCGCCGGTAGTTCCAGCCGATGTTCATCAGCT
>CAYUAX010000218.1:0-6105 GCA_964442845.1 uncultured Bifidobacteriaceae bacterium
TTGCCGTACTGGGCGTCGAACTGGTTGCGGAAGACCTTGAACTCCTGCACCGCGTCCTGCGACAGGTTGATCGTCGGGTTGCCCTGGATCACGTCGTCGATGTCGCCGCCGTCGATGATCGTCGTGAACGAGTTGCGCTGGTCGGCGGCGCCGCCGAACTTGGTGATGCTGAAGCGGTTGGGCCGTTGGTCCGGCGCGGCGCCGGGCAGCAGCTGGGCCAGGGCCAGGAAGTTGCGCTCGAGCACCGGCAGGGCGGCGATCTGCTCGCCGATCACCGCCGACGACGGCTGCGAGCGCGTCACCTCGACCAGCGCGGCGCTGCCGCTGACCATCACGGTCTCGGCAAGGACGCCGACCCCCAACTCGAGGTTCAAGGTGGCGTCGGCGCCGACGGTGAGGGTGATCTGCCGCTTCTGCTGCGAGAAGCCGGTCAGGTCGGCGGTCACCTCGTAGACGCCGGGCTGCAGGGCGACCGCGCGGAACTTGCCGTCGGCCTCGGTGACGAGCACCTGCTGGAAGCCGTTGCCGGTGTTGGTCACCGTCACGGTGACGCCCGGCAGGGCGCCGCCGCTCTGGTCGGTGACGACGCCGCCGAGATTGGCGCCGACCAGCTGCGCCCGCGCGGCGGGCGGGACGAGCGCGACGGCGAACGCCGCCACGACGAGGGCGGCGCGGAAGAAACGACGGCGCGACGGACGCGACGTGGCGATCGACATGAGCAGACTCCCGGAGTACCGATGGCGGCCTCGCCCGGCGCCCTGGGCTGGGCGGCCGGCGGCAGACGTCCGGGGATGATGTCAGGCTGGCCGATGCGCGGCTGTAATGATTTGTACCAACCGGATGCCGGTTCAGTACACGAGCAATTCGCGTTCGCGATAGTAGCGGGCGGCGCCGGCGTGCAGCGGGATCGCCGCGGCCGCGGCCAGATCGGCGTCGATGAGGCCGGCGGATGGATGCGTCGCGGCCAGATCGGGCAGCGCCTCGAAGAAGGTGCGCGTCAGGCGGTAGACCAGATCCTCGTCGAGGTCCTCGCGGCACAGCAGCACGTTGTCCACGCCGACCGTCTCGATCGACTGCGTCTGCGCCGCGTACGTCCCGGGCGGAATGGCCACCGGGACGAAGAAGGGGTACTCCTCGCGGACGCGCTCGAGCGCCTCGGCGTCCACGTCGAGGAAGCGGAGGCCGGCGCGGGCGGCGGCGTCGAGGGCGGGCACGGGGAACCCGGCCGAGAACACCCCGACGTCGAGGGTGCCGGCCTGCAGGCCGGCGACGACGTCGTCGATGCGCGCCGGGCCGACCTGCACGGTCGCCGGATCCACGCCGTGGGCCTGCAGCAGCAGGTCGATGCTGCGCGACCGTCCGCCGGCCACCGTGGCGACGCCGTAGGCGAGCCGCGCCCCCGACAGGTCGCGCAGACTGCGGATGCGGCTGCCGGCCGGCACGAAGAAGTGAATCGCGTTGCTGTAGAGGACGGCGATGGCGCGCAGCCGGCGGTGCGGCGCGGGGTTCTGGCGGGTGCCCTCGGTGTAGGCGATGTACGCCGTGTCGCCGAGCGCAAAGGCGACGTCGGCGCCACCCGATTCGAGGACCTCGACGTTGGCCGGCGAGGCGCCGGTCTCGATCGCCTTGCCGACGATGCCCGGCAGCCGGGCACTGTAGATGCCGGCCAGCGACGTCCCGAGCGGAAAGTACACCCCGGTCGGCGAACCGGTGGCGATGGTGACGGTCACCGGCACCGCGGCCGCGGGGCTGCTGCACCCGGCGAGCGCTGCGGCGGCCGACACGATCCCCAGAACCAGCGCGAGCTGAGCGCCGCGGCCCCGACACGTCATCGCCGCCGAGTATACCGTCGCGGCTTGCGCCGCCTCGACGCCCCCCCTACGATCACCGGCGATGCTCTCGCGGCTGACCAAGGCGGCGCCGCTGCGCCGGGGGGCGGGCCGAAGCGCCGGCGCCACCGCGTTCCTGGTGCTCGGCGCGGCCCTCTGCCTGGCCACCGCCGCCCTGCTCTGGCTCGGCTACCGCGCCACGGTCGAATGGGATCGCAGCGAGGCGCAGCTCGCCGACCGCCGCGCCAGCGAGAAGCTGGCCCTGCTCATGACCGCCCTCGACCGCGACATGAAGGGGGCGCAGCTCACCGTGCTCGTCCCGATCAACCAGGAACAGCTGGCCGGCGGCGGGTCGGCCGGGCTGTCGGCGCTGTTCGCCCGCGCCTTCGCCCGGTTCCCGTATCCCGAGTCGTTCTTCGTGTGGAGCCGGCCGGCGCCTGACCGGGAGACGACCTATGTCTTCAACCGCGCCGATCGCCCGCCGCCGTGGGATCACACCGACGACGCCAGCCCGCGCTACCCGGTCGTGACCAGGCGCGATCGCACGGCGCTGACCCCGTTCATCGACCAGATCCGCCGCGACGCCGGCCATCGCAAGCGCTTCGCCGCCTACCAGCTCGAGATCGGCGGGGTGCCGTATCAGCTGGTGGTACACCTGCTCTACGACGACGTCACCGGCGGCGGCCGCCTGTTCGGCCTCGTCGGCTACACGGTGAACCTGCCGTGGGCCAAGCAGCAGTACTTCACCGACCTGGCCGGCCAGGTCGCCCGCATCGGCGGCGAAGGCGACGACCTGTCGATCCGCATCGCCGCCGACGCCGACAGCAGCGTCGTGCCGGCGGCCGCCGCAGCGTCGGGACGCCAGGCCCAGCGCTTCGCGCTGCGCTTCTTCGACCGCAATCTCACGCAGTTGCTGCCGGCCGAGACCCCGGCCGAGCAGTGGACGGCGGTGGTGACGCCGCCATCGCCGGGCCAATCGGGTTTGCTCAGCAGCCGCCGCATGTTCGCGCTGATGGGGCTGGCGGCCCTGGCGGCGCTGGTCAGCGTGGTCGTCATCGCCCGCGGCCTGGTCGTCACCTCGCAGCTCATCGCCATGAAGTCGGAGTTCGTCTCGACGGTGACCCACGAGCTGAAGACGCCGCTGTCGCTGATGCACCTGGTGGCCGACACGCTGGTGAAGGGCCGCTACCGCGGGCCGGAGAAGGTCACCGAATACGGCGCGCTGCTGTCGGCCGAGGTCTCGCGGATGACGCACCTCATCGACAACCTGCTGTCGTTCGCGCGGCTGACCCGCGTGGACAACTTCTACTCGCCCGGCCCGCTCGACGTCGCCGAGCTGCTGGAAGAGGCCGCCGGCAACGCCCGTTCGCGCCTGGCGCAGCTCGACTTCACACTCGCCCTCGACGCCGGCACCGACCCGATCGCGCTGCACGCCGATCGCACCGCCATGCTGCTGGTGCTCGACAACCTGCTCGACAACGCCATCAAGTACTCGGCCGGGGCGGCGACGCGGGCCATCGCCCTGCGCGGCCGCCGCGACGACGCCGTGGTGGTCATCGAGGTGGAGGACCACGGCAGCGGCATCCACCGCGACGACCTGCCCAACGTCACCGAGAAGTTCTTCCGCGGCCGACAGGCGCGCGGCGGCGGCAGCGGCCTGGGCCTGGCCATCGTCAACCAGATCGTGCTCGACCACGGCGGGCGGCTGGAGATCGCCAGCACCCTCGGCAGCGGCACGACGGTGCGGGTGATCCTGCCCGCCGCCTGAGGCCGGGTCAGGCTTCCGGCCGGAAGCAGTAGCCTTCGCCCTGCACGGTGCGGATGATGCGCGGCTGGTGCGGGTCGGGCTCGATCTTCCGCCGCAGCCGCACGATGGTGTTGTCGACCAGCCGAGTGAGCGGCATCTCCTTGTAGCCCCACACCACCCGCAGCAGCTCGGCGCGGGTCACGGTGCGGCCGACCCGCTCGGCCAGGCAGCGCAGCAGGTCGAACTCGCGATCGGTCAGCTCGAGTTCGGTCGTGCCGCGGACGACGCGCAGGCGCCGGAAGTCCACCACGGTATCGGCGCTGAGCCGCAGCTGCTCCATGCGCGGCTGGGCGCGGCGCAGCACGGCGTCGATGCGGGCCAGCAGCTCGTCGACGCGGAACGGCTTGGTCACGTAGTCGTCGGCGCCGAGGCGCAGCCCGCGCACCTTGTCCTCGGGCTGGCTGCGCGCGGTCAGCATGATGATCGACGGCGGGTCGAGCAGCTGGGTCACCGCGGCGCAGACGTCGAAGCCGTCGTCGCCGGGCAGCATCAGGTCGAGCAGCACCAGGTGCGGCAGGAACTCGTGGACTTTTCCCACCACCGCCCGGCCGTCGCTGACGCGTTCGACGACGAACCCCTCGAACGCCAGGTTGTCCTCGAGCACCTGCGCGATCGACGGGTCGTCCTCGACGATCAGGATGCGCTGCGCGGCCCGGGCCGCGGCTACGGGAGGTGCCGACACCGACACCGCCGCACGATATCAGGATGCCGGCGGCAGCGGCAACGCGACGCCGCGGCCGCCGCTACTCGTAGCGTAGCGCCTCGATCGGGTCGAGCCGCGAGGCGCGAATCGCCGGCACCAGGGCGCTGACCAAGCCGACGGCCATCAGGATGCCGGTGCAGACGAGCAGCAGCTCGCCCGACAACACGAGGTG
The DNA here is from genome assembly GCA_964442845.1 of uncultured Bifidobacteriaceae bacterium. GTDB lineage: Bacteria > Acidobacteriota > Vicinamibacteria > Vicinamibacterales > UBA2999 > CAWAYR01. The sequence goes on from CAYUAX010000218.1 coordinate 4,512, forward strand.
GATGTCGGCGCTGCGGCTGCGGTCGTCGAGCAGCTCCGAGAGGAACGGCCGCGGGCTCACCAGCAGCACCAGCGCCCACGACACCACCACGCCGGCGGCGCCGCCGGCCACCGCCGTGGCCACACCCTCGAGCAGGAACTGCAGCAGGATGGCGCCGCGGCGGGCGCCGAGCGCCTTGCGGATTCCGATCTCGCGGGTGCGCTCGGTGACCGACACGAACATGATGTTCATCACGCCGACGCCGCCGATCGCCAGCGTGAGGACGCCGATGAAGCCGAGCACCAGCTTCAGCCCCAGGGTGATGCCCTGGGTGATCTGCGCGGTCTGCGACGACCCGAACAGGCGCAGCGCGCGGTCGTCGGCCGGGTCGAAGCCCTTGCGCTTGCCGAGCGTCTCGAGCACGGCCTTCGTCGCCTGCGCTTCCTTCGACGCGTCCACCGCCTGGTAGACCATCACCGTCGTGTACTCGGTGTTCCAGAGCTGCCCGGCGGTCGTGTACGGGATGAACACCGACTCCTTGTCGGAGCCCATGTAGTTGGAGAGCTGCACCTTCTCGCGCTGCACGCCGACGACGTCGAAGGCCATGCCGCCGATGCGCAGCTTCTGCCCCACCGGCTGGACGTTGCCGAACATCTTGCGCGCCACCTCGCTGCCGATGAACACGACGCGGCGCTGCAGGCGCAGGTCCTCGGCGTCGGGGAATCGCCCGGCCTGCACCCACTGGCTGCGCATGATCGCGTATTCGGGGGCGACGCCGCGGACGCGGTAGGAGCCCTGCTTCACGCCCCAGCTCATCGGAAACTCGCGGATGAACTCCGGGCTGACGAACTTCACGAACGGCAGGCCCTGTATGGCCAGCACGTCCTCTTCGGTGAGCTGGATGCGCTTGCCGGCCCGCTCGCCGCCGGCCTGCGTGGAGGTCTGCCCGGGCCAGGCGATGACCACGCCGTCGCCGAACGCGCCGCGGAAGCCGCGGTCGAGCGCCGCCTGGAAGCCGTTGCCGTAGGCCAGCAGCATCACCACCGACACGATGCCCCACGAGATGCCGAGCATCGACAGGCCGGCGCGGACGCGGTTGCGCGACAGCCCGATGGCCGCCTCGCGGACGACGTCGCCGAGCAGCGCGCCGAGCAGCGGCCGGCGGCGCGGTCGAGGCGCGACCAGCGGCTGCGTCAGTTCCGGGGACAACGTCGCCATGGCGCGCGCCTACATCTCATAGCGGAGCGCTTCGACCGGCGGCAGCTGCGCCGCCCGGCGCGCCGGGTAGGTGGAGGTGACCACGCCGATCACCAGCAGCACGCCGAGGGCCAGCAGCCCCGACTGCCAGGTCATCACCAGGCCCTGGAAGCGGGCCGGCATCGGCAGCTGGTTGACCGCCGCGCACAGCGCCGCGGCGGCGGCGAAGCCGATCGATCCGCTCAGCAGGGTGAGGAAGAAGCCTTCGAGGAAGAACTGCCGCTGCACCACGCGCGTGGTGGCGCCGAGGGCCTTCCTGACACCGATCTCGCGGGTGCGCTCGCGCACGGCTACCAGCATGATGTTCATCACGCCGATGCCGCCCACCGCCAGGGTGATGATGCCGACCACCCAGAAG
>CAYUAX010000218.1:6115-8060 GCA_964442845.1 uncultured Bifidobacteriaceae bacterium
ACCCAGAAGAAGTCGCGCATCGTGCCGATCATCCGGCCGAACATCAGCGTCTCGAGCGAGGTGTCCCACACGCTCAGCGCGTCGCGGTCGTCGGGGTGGAAGTCGTGGCGGGCGGCCAGCACGCGGCGGACGTCCTTCTCGAGCGGCCAGTCGATGTCGGCGATGCGGCCGGTGCGGGCGTTCAGCACGCCCTCGAGTCCGGCGACGACGTGTGGTCTGGGCGCGACGATGATCTGCGACAGGGCGCCGGCCGGGGCGCCGGTGCGCGGGAAGTCGCGGGCCATCGCCGCGAACGGCACGAACACCTTGTCGTTGTCGGGGCCGCTGTAGTTGCTGTCCTGTTCCTTCTTGCGGATCTTGCCGACGACGGCGTAGGGCACGCCGTTGATCTGCACCGTCTCGCCGAGGCCCTCGCGGCTGCCGAACAGCTGGGCCCAGGCGTCGGCGCCGATGATGGCGACGCGGCGCACCTCGGTCTCGTCGGGCCAGCCGAAGACGCGGCCGCGTTCGACGTCGATGGTGCGGATGGCCTGGTACTGCGGCTCGATGCCGTGCACGCCGAGGGCGGCGGCGTTGTAGCGGCTCTTCACCTGCAGGCCGCTGCGGTTGATCTCGGGGCTGACCACGGCGGCCAGCGGCGACTCGGCGGCGATGGCGCGGGCGTCGTCGAGGGTGAGGTAGATCTGCCGGCCGGCCCGCTCGCCGCCGGCCTGCAGCGTGGTGCGGCCGCCCCACACGATGGCGATGTTCTTGCCCAGCTCCTCGAGCACGGCCTGGTTGCCGCGCTGGAAGCCCTCGCCGGTGGCGGTCAGCACGACGACGGCAATCACCCCCCACAGGATGCCGAACATCGTCAGGAAGCTGCGCAGCTTGTTGGCGCGCAGGTTCTCGATCGACTGTGCGATGGCCTCACGCATCGCCTAGCCCGGCAGGACCACCTTGTCGCCGGCCTTCAGTCCTTCCAGCACCTGGGTGCGCGTGCCGTTGCCGATGCCGAGCGTCACCGGCACCTTGCGGCGGCCGGTGTCGGCGCCGGGATCGGCCACCTCGACGAACGCCGCCTTGTGCTCGTCGTAGCTGACGGCCGCCTCCGGCACGATCAACGCGTCGGGCCGCTCCTCGAGGATGACCTCGGCGTTGGCGGTCATGTTGGCCTTCAGCTCCTGGCCCGGGTTCTCGATCGACACCTCGATCTCGAAGGTGGTGACGTTGTCCTTCTCGACGCCGATCGGCGAGATCTGCGTCACCTTGCCGGTGAAGGTCTTGTCGCGGAAGCTCTCGGTGGTGATGCGCGCCGGCATGCCCAGCTTCACCGCGCCGATGTCGGCCTCGTCCACCTTGCCGCGGACGAACACCTGCTGGATGTCGCCGAGAGTCATCACCAGCGTGGCGTTGGCGCCGAGGTTGAGGATCGACGACACCGGGCTGCCGATCTCCAGGTCCCGCGTCAGCACGGTGCCGGCGATCGGCGCCTTGATGGTGGCGTTGGCCAGCTCCTCGTCGGCGCGCTCGGCGGCCGCCTGGGCCTGCGCCACCTGAGCCCGCGCCTCTGCGACCTTCGCGCGGCTGACCAGCAGTTGCGACTGGGCCGCCCGCTGGCGGTTCAGCGCCTGATCGTGATTGGTGCGCGCCTGGTCGAGCGCCTCCTGCGAGATGAGCTTCTGATCGGCGAGCGACACGGCGCGGTCGTGCGCGGCCTTGGCGAAGGCCAGCTCCGGCGCCTCGGCTTCGATCTCGTTCTTGCGCGCCTGGGCCTCGGCCGCGGCCAGCGCGGCGCGGGCGGCTTCGAGATTGGCGCGCGCCTCACGCAGGCGGGCGGTGAGGTTTTCCTTGTCGAGCTCGGCCAACACCTGCCCGGCGACCACGCGGTGATCGACGTCCACCGCCAGGCGCTCGATGATGCCGTTGGCCTTCGACTTGATCTCGACCTTGGTGATCGGCTCGA
>CAYUAX010000219.1:0-3200 GCA_964442845.1 uncultured Bifidobacteriaceae bacterium
GGCCAGCAACCAGTCGTCGTCGGTGACGGTGACCTCGCCCAGCAACAACTGCGCGGCGCCGCGGGTGCCGTCGAACTACTTCGCGACCCGCATCGGCAACCAGGTGGTGATGTCGTGGGAGCCGCCGCAGGGCGGCACGCCGGCGCACGGCTACCACCTCACGGTGACCGGGTCGATCAGCGGTGTGTTTCCGGTGACCGGTCTCGGCTTCGCCGCCGCGGCCCCTCCGGGCACCTACAACCTCAGCGTGCGGGCCGTCAGTTCCTGCGGCTCGGGTCCGACGACGGCGATCCAGACCGTCGTGATTCCCTAGATCCGTTTCGAGAGACGCCATGCATACGCACACGCCCGCCCGTCGCGACTTCCTCAAGCTCAGTGCCCGCCTGGCCACGATCGGCCTGGCCGGCATGGGCTTCGGCCCGACCCGCCGTTTGCTGGTGTCCGAGGCGTTCGCCGCCCCGGTCACCGACTACAAGGCGCTGGTCTGCATCTACCTGTTCGGCGGCAACGACTGCAACAACACGGTCGTGCCCACCGACGCCACCTACGCGCAGTACCAGACGCTGCGGGCCGGGCTGTATCTGACGCCGGCCCGACTGACGCCGCCGATGTACGGCACGCCCTACGCCCTGCACATCGCCTTGGCCGACCTGGCGCCGGCGTTCGCCGAGGGGAAGGTGGCCTGCGTGCTCAACACCGGCGCGCTCGAACGGCCGTTGACCCGCGCGCAGTACCAGGCGGGCGTCACGGCGCCGAGCAACCTGTTCTCGCACTCCGACCAGACGCTGCAGGCGCAGACGGCGACGTCGAACACCATCGGCGGCGGGTGGGGCGGCCGGCTGCTCGACGTCTTCGGCGTCAACGACACGCTCGGCGCGATCTCGGTGTCGTCGGCGGCCACCTTCCTGCAGAGCAGCGGCAACGCCCCGAACGTGATCCCGCCCGGCGCCAGCCTCAACCTGTCGGGCATGAACATCTACCCGAGCTCGGCGGCCACGGCGCGCCAGCAGGCCGTGTCGGCGATGCTGGCGATGGACGGCGGCCACCCGCTGCGCGCGGCGACCAACTCGGCCTTCGCCGACGGGCTGCAGCTGGCGCAGACGCTGCAGGGCACCGGCGCCGCGTCGCAGATCAACACGGTGTTCCCGGGCACCGGCCTGGGGACCCAGTTGCGCGAAGTGGCGCGGCTCATCAAGCTGCGGTCACAGGTCGGCCCCGGCCGTCAGGTGTTCTTCTGCTCGATGGGCGGCTTCGACACGCACACGTCGCAGGACTTCAACCACCAGTCGCTGCTGCAGCAGATGGGCGGGGCGCTGATGGCCTTCTACCGCGCCACGCAGGAGATCGGCCTGCCCAACAACATCACGGCGTTCACGCAGTCGGAGTTCGGCCGCACGATGCAGCCCAACGGCACCGGCACCGACCATGCGTGGGGCGGCCACCAGTTCGTGGTCGGCGGCGCGGTGCGGCCCGGCGTCTACGGCCGCATGCCCGACTTCGCCCTCGGCGGTCCCGACGACGCCAACAACCGCGGCGTCTGGATTCCGCAGATCTCCACGTCGCAGTTCGGCGCCACGCTCGGCAAGTGGTTCGGCGCCTCGCCGGCCGAACTCGCGCTGACCTTCCCGAACCTCGCCAACTTCACGACGACGGACGTGGGGTTCATGCTCTAGCGGCTAGGGGCTAGCGGCTGGCGGCTAGTCAGACACGACAAAAGGGCCCGGTGGATGTCCCCCGGGCCCTTTGTCTTTTCCGTCGTCACAGCGCGGCAGCGTGAGGGTCTAGCCGCTAGCCCCTAGCCGCTAGCTGGGCGCGGCGGTCACTTCGCGGCCGCCGCGCCGGTCGCCCACTCCCAGTGCCGCGCCGCGCGGGCGAGTTCGTCGGGGACGTCCTCGGGCAACAGGAAGCGGTCAGTCACCAGCGCCAACGCCGCCAGGGCGACGCGGCCCAGGTAGTCCTCGCGGCTCGGGTAGCGCTCGGCGATCGACCGGCGGCCGTCGCCGCTGCGCTCGCGATCGGCGCGGCTGCGCGGCAGCGGCAGATACGACCCGATCTCGCTGGCCAGCCGATCGGGCGCGCCGATCTCGGGCCGGCGGTAGTTCCACCCGGTGTGCGTCGCCAGCGGCACGGCGATCTGCGGCAGGCGGATGCCGCCGCGGTCGTTGCCGGCGTCGTCCACGGCGGGGACCAGGCTGACGAACGGCGCGCCCAGCGCCGGCGGCTCCCTCGTGACGATTCCCTTCGCCCAGTCCGGGCCGAAGTCGAGGCGGTAGGTGGTCATCGGCGCCGCCGGGTGCGCCACGCCGGGCACGGCCGGCCAGCCCGCCGCGCCCGGCCGCACCAGGGTGCCGTCGGCGAGGCGCGGATGCCGGCTCGGCGGCGGCTCGACGCCGTCGGCCACCCAGGCATCGAGGGCGCGGAACACGGCGCGGATCACCGGCGTGTAGACCAGCGGATTCATTACGGCCTGGCCGACGAAGTCCTTGTCGCCGAACGGCGCCGGCGGAAACGCCCCGACGATGTGCGGCGCCGACGCCACCATGTAGATGCGGCTGGTCGGCGGCGCCGCGACGTCGCGGCTGCCGGTGACGTCGGTGTGGACCAGCGATCCGGCGCGGTTGAAGTACTCCGAGTCGGTCAACAGGTGGACGAACTTCGGGACGGTGTTCGAGCGGCGCGCGCGGGCGAGCAGCCCGTCGGTGACGCCGCTCACCGGGTCGGTCTGGTCGTCGTCGGTGAAGGGGAACATGTCCACCGGATACTGGATGTTGAAGTGCTGCAGCTGGTCGCGGGACTGCTGGCCGAAGCGGTGGTTGAACGAGCCGCGCCCGGCCCCGCCCACCTGATCGAACACCCCGTCGAAGACGATCCGGCCGCGCTCGTCCTCGTTGAAGCCCTGGTAGACGAAGTGGCGCAGGAAGCGGCCGGTCTGCGACACGCCCCACGCGACGGCGTGGCGCAGGCCGGGCATGGGGTTGCCGTCGGTGGCGGTCGCGTGCTTGAAGAAGCTCACCAGATCGCGGGTGCCGGCCAGGCCGACGCCGACCACCCGCGGGTCGCGAGCGCGGTAGACCACGTCGTAGATCCGCCCGGCTTCGAACCCGCCGTCGAGCGTGATCGTGCCGGGGGCGGTGAATCGCCAGCGTCCCCGCGGCACGACCTGGGGCGGGTCGGCGGGCAACGTCCGCACGTAGAGGACG
>CAYUAX010000219.1:3210-7905 GCA_964442845.1 uncultured Bifidobacteriaceae bacterium
CGGTCGGCGACGGCGGCCGTCGTGGCGCCGGCGCCGGGAATGAAGTTGCCGCGGACCAGCCCGGTGATGGGCTGACCAGCGACGGTGGCGATCGGGATCGCCATCCGCATCCGGCCGGCCGGCACGTCCCACTGCCATCCCATCCACAGCAGCGTGAAGCCTTGCCGCATCAAGGCGCCGTTGCCGAACTCGGCAGCGGTCGTCGGGTCGGGGGAGTCGGCGGCGTTCTGGAAGACCGGCAGGATGCGCTTGCTGCCGCGGTTGCCGGCCTCGTAGAAGAGCCGGCCGTTGCCGCGGCCGGGATCGAGCGGCTTCAGCAGGTAGAAGTCGGCCGAGAACTCGACCAGGCCCAGGGCGTTCTGCGGCGCCAGCGGCAGATCGACGATGCCCTGGTTCTGCGGCAGGCGGGGATCGAGCGCGAAGTGGACGCGGCCGACCAGCTTCTCGTAGGCGCCGGCGGCGCCGAACGGCTGGCCGTTCAGCACCACCTCCCGGCGCACCACCTCGAGGCGGGTGACACCGGCGCCGGCGACGGCGGGCGCGAGACACAGGCCCGCCAGGACCACAGCGGCGTGGCGGCACAACGGCACGAACGTCGAGATCGACATGGCCGATTAGCATAGAGGCAACCATGCGTCTGGTCGTCGGCTTCGTCCTGCTCGCCGGTCTTGCGGTCCTGCCGGCGTGCGCGCCGGCGACGGCGCCGCCAGGCACGCGGCAGCGGGTCGCCGCCGAGCAGTTGGCCATGGGGTCGCTGCTGCGCCTCACCGCGTGGACCGCCGACGAGCCGGCCGCGCGCGCGGCGTTCGCCCGGGTGTTCGCCGAGTTCGACCGCCTCGACGGCCTGCTGAGCGTATGGCGGCCGGGCAGCGACGTGCTGCGCCTCAACGCCGCGGCGGGGCAGGGCGCGGTGGCGGTGCACGAGGACACGCGGCGGGTGCTCGAGGCGGCGCGGCAGGTCAGCGAGTGGACCGGCGGCGCCTTCGACGTCACGTTCGGTGCGCTCGCCGACGTGTGGCGCTTCGACCACGACCAGGACGACCGCGTGCCGACCGCGGCCGAGGTCGCCGCGCGGCGGCCGCTGGTGGACTACCGCCAGGTGCGCGTCGATCCCGGGCCGGGCACTGCCGCGATCGGCCGCGCCGGCATGCGCGTGCACCTTGGCGGCATCGGCAAGGGCTACGCCGTGGACCGGGCGGTTGCCCTGCTGCGGCAGGCCGGGCTCGCCGACTTCCTGATCCAGGCCGGCGGCGATCTCTACGTGGCCGGGCGCGACGGCGAGCGGCCGTGGCACCTCGGCATCCAGGACCCGCGCGGCCAGGCCGACGCCGTGTTCGCCACGCTCGACCTGTCGGAGGCGACGCTGAGCACGTCAGGCGATTACGAGCGCTTCTTCGAGCGGGACGGCGTGCGGTATCACCACATCCTCGATCCGGCCACCGGGCAGCCGGCGCGCGGGTGCCGCAGCGTGACGATCGTGTCGCGGACCGCCACCGTCGCCGACGGCCTGTCCACCGGCGTCTTCATCCTCGGGCCGGAGAAAGGCCTGGCGCTGGCGGAACGATTGCCCGATGTCGAGGCGCTGATCGTCTCGGCCGACAACCGCGTGCTGGTTTCCAGCGGCCTCCGTCAACGACTCTCGATCAGCAGGCCGCCTACGCCGTAGGGACTAGCGGCTAGCGGCTAGCGGCTAGTGGATCACGCAATCTCGCCGCTACGCTCCCACAGTCGCGGGTCAGCCGAATTCCGGCATCGTTCTCCGTGCTCTCTAGCCGCTAGCCGCCAGCCGCTAGCCGCTACGGAGGGCGAAATCCGGGGTGGCTAGCCTCCCACTGGCGTCAGTGGGATCACGCCACCCGCTTTCTTCGCCCGGTAGTCGAGAATCCGCCAGTGCGGGCACTTGGCGGTATCGGCGTAGACGCGTTCGCAGTCGTCGCAGCGCACGCACTCGGTCTGCAGAATCTTCGGCCCGACGATCGCGCCCCACTCGCAGGTCTTCTCGCAGATCCGGCAGGTCGTGCACTCCGACCAGCGCTTGATGCGGAACACGGTGGCCAGCGAGACGACGCCGATCGAGGCGCCGAGCGGGCACAGGACGCGGCAGTAGAGGTTGCGGACGAAGACGGTGGCCACCAGCAGCAGCCCGAGGCCGGCCCACAGGAGCGGCGAGGTCTCCGATCGGCCGAACATCCAGAACGGCTCGACGTAGCGGTAGACCATGGTGTCGTGCGTCACCACGTAGTAGGCGAGCACGCCGGCCAGGATGCCGAACTTGATCCAGCCGGCGCGGGCCTCGAGCGGTTTGGGCACGTCGATGCGCCAGCCCTTCGGCAGCACGGCGTCCATGAGCTGCGTGAACGCGCCGTAGGCGCAGACCCGGCCGCAGTAGAAGCGGCCCCACAGCACGGTCGAGACCAGCGTGAAGCCGGCGAACAGATACCAGGCGAGGTTGTGCTTGAGCGGCGGGAAGCTCCAGTCGACGACGCGGAAGATGTCGGTGATCGACAGGAGGTTGCTCTTGTAGAACCCCATGTAGGCCACCGACACGGCGAGCGTCACGTACTTGAGCCGCACGCTCTTGCGGTGGAAGCTGACGTAGGCCAGCAGCAGGAACGCCGCCAGCGGCAGAAGGTCCGGGGCCTGGGCGCTGACGAGGTCGGCCCAGGTCTCGACCGGCTCCTCTTCGAAGCCCCAGGGGTCGTCGGGCTGGATCACGGCTTGAGGTTGGCCGGGTTCAGGAACGTCTTGGCCATCGTCCGCGCGCTGTCGCGAATCGCCCGCGTCGCGCTCGAGATGGTGATGGTCGCCCTGGAGACCGCCGCCACGTCACCGCCGACCCGGAACGGCGCCCGCACGCTCTTGCCGGTGAACTGCTGCGCGAACTCGGGCGGCTGCACCGAGAAGTAGCCGTACGGCTCCGAGTCGTAGTCGACGATGGCGCCGGTGAGGATGCCCGTGAGGTCCATGCCGACCAGGATGTGGATCGGCCCGTGATAGCCGTACTCGTTCGGCACCAGGTCGGTGGTCCAGAACGCGTAGCCGAGCAGCGGCGCGTTCGGCGTCGTCTTGGGGTCGGCGGCGTACGCCTTGAAGTGCAGCGGGGTGCCCTCGAGGCGCGAGAACGCCGCGGCCTTCGGGAACAGCGCCTTCAGGTGCGGTTCGACCTTGGGATTGGTGAAGATGCGGTCGGCTGCCAGGGCCACCGCGCCGAGTGCGGCGACGAGCGCCACCCACGAGCCGACCAGTCGAGTCCACCGTGCCACGCGCCGTCTCCTTCGCGGTTCCGGCCCGGCCGGATGCGCCATCAGCATACGCCAGAGGCCCGCGGGCCAGGGCGCCCTCGGGAGCGGGGGCGGCCGGATGCGCTATACTGGAGCCCTCGCTTCTTTGCGCCGGCTGTCGTACACGGGCCGGCATTCATCCCAAAGCAAACGAGTTCGTCTCCGATGGCCGGGCGCGACGACGCCCGCGGCCCGTCGGCAAGGAGTGTGTGTTCGATGTCGTTCGCCGATTTGGGCCTGTCGCCGCGCGTGACCAGCCCCCTCGCACGTCTGGGCTATGCCACCCCTACGCCGGTCCAGGCGGCGGTGATTCCTCCCGCCCTCGAGGGCCGCGACATCCTGGCCCGGGCGCAGACTGGCACGGGCAAGACGGCCGCGTTCGGCCTGCCGCTGATCGAGCGCCTGCAGCGCGTCATCGGCGTCTTGCCGCGGCCGCGCGCGCTGGTGCTGACGCCGACGCGTGAGCTGGCCCTGCAGGTCTACGCCGCGCTCGGCGAGCTGTCACAGGGCACCCGACTGCGCGGCCTCGCGCTGGTCGGCGGCGAGAGCATCGGCCCGCAGCTGCGGTCGCTGCGCCGCGGCACCGACGTCGTCGTCGCCACGCCGGGGCGGTTGATCGACCACCTGGATCGCAAGTCGATCGACCTGTCGGCCATCGAGGTCGTCGTGCTGGACGAAGCCGACCGGATGCTCGACATGGGCTTCCTGCCGCCGCTGACGCGGGTGATGGCCACGGTGCCGGCCGCCCGGCAGACGCTGATGCTGTCGGCCACGCTGGCGAAGGACATCGTCGAGACGTCGCGCACGTTCATGCGCGACCCGCTGCGGCTCGACCTCGCCCCGGAGGAGGTCGTCGCCTCGACGGTGGCGCACCGCGTGTTCTCGGTGGCCCAGGACCAGAAGAAGGACGCGCTGACCCACGTGCTGCGCGCCGCGCCGGCCCGTCAGACGCTGGTGTTCTGCCGCACCAAGCACGGCTCCGACCGGATCGGCCGCCACCTCGAGGGGGCCGGCTTGCGCACCGCGGTCATCCACGGCGACAAGACGCAAGGCGCCCGCACCCGGGCGCTCGGCGACTTCAAGAGCGGCCGCGTCTCGGTGCTGGTCGCCACCGACGTCGCCGCGCGCGGCCTCGACATCGAGCGGCTGCCGCTGGTCGTGAACTACGACCTGCCGCTGGTGGCGTCCGACTACATCCACCGCGTCGGCCGTACCGGCCGCGCCGGCCATGCCGGCGAGGCGATCTCGCTGGCCACGGCCGCGGATCGTGGGTTGCTGCGCGACATCCAACGGCTGCTGCCGTCGCCGATCGAACGGGGCACGCTGCCGGCGTTCGCGGCCTCGGTGAGCGCGGTGCGCTCGGCCGCGCCCGCGGGCGACGCCGCGCCGCGGGGCGACGGCCTCGGCCGGCGGC
>CAYUAX010000220.1:0-7847 GCA_964442845.1 uncultured Bifidobacteriaceae bacterium
GCAGGAAGTTCAGGAACCGCTTGTAGTCCTGCGGGTCCATGTTGAACAGCTGCACCAGCGCCTTGTAGTTGCCGCGCGTCTGCTCCAGGCCCACGCGCACCAGGTGGCGGATGTCCTCGCGGGTGAGGTCGCGCGCCATGAACGGCTCGTAGGCCACGTCCCAGAACGACTCGCCGCGCAGCAGGATTCGATCGAGCAGCGCCTGCGCCGGCGCCGCGGTTGCCGGCCGCGCCGCGGCGACCTCCGACACGGCCGCTGCCGAGAGCACCTCGGTCGGCAGGTCGTTCGCCTGGATCAACCCGCCCGGCACGCGGCAGATCAACCGCTCGGCGATGTTGCGCAGCTCGCGCACGTTGCCGGGCCAGTCGTACTGCTCGAGCGCCGCCACAGCCTCGGGCGCACACGTGGGCAGCGGCACGGCGTGTTCGCGCGCGAAGTTGGCGAGGAAGTGCTGCAGCAGCGGCGCGACGTCGTCGCGGCGATCCTTGAGCGGCGGAATCGTGATGTGGATCACGTTCAGCCGGTAGTAGAGATCCTCGCGGAAGTCACCGGTCTGGATGCGATCGAGCAGGCGGCGGTTGGTGGCGGCGACGACGCGGACGTTGGCGTTGGCGCGGTTGCGCTCGTCGCCGACGCGCTGGATTTCGCCGGTCTCGAGGAAGCGGAGCAGCAGTGCCTGCATGCGCAGCGACATCTCGCCCACTTCGTCCATGAACACCGTGCCGCCGTTGGCCGATTCGAACAGCCCGCGCTTGTCGCGATAGGCGTCGGTGAAGCTGCCGCGCGCGTGGCCGAACAGCTCCGACTCGAGCAGCGTGTCGGGCATGGCCGCGCAGTTGATCGTGAGCAGCGGGGCGTGGCGGCGGCGGCTGCGGCTGTGGATCAGGTGCGCGACCACTTCCTTGCCGACGCCGCTGGCGCCGGTGATCAGCACCTTCGCGTCGGAACGGGCGGCGTATTCGACTTCCTGCTGGACGAGGCGAAGGGCGGCGCTGCGGCCGATGAGGGTCGGCGAGTCGGTCTTGAGGGGAAGCGGGTCGGGTAGCGCGGCCATGGGCAAGGGGGTCACGGCAGGCGCTGAAGTGGCGACACGGCCGAGCAGAAAAGATACCCGCCACGGCAGGACAAAATCAAGAGGAACGAGAACATTTCCGCCACATTCGGCGGACGTCTGGGTGCGATTCCACGCCGATTCGTGAAATCCGTGGCCGAAACAGACTTTGTAAGAGCGTCAGCTTGTCTCCTGCCTGTCCGGAAATGCACCAAATCCATGCATTCGGCGAATTCTGCCGCGCTTGACCCGCCAGACCGTGCCGGGGCGGGAGATTCCGGGCGGCGGCCGTCTTGCTACCAGCTACACTCGACTCACGCGCTGGTCGGTCTCGATGCCGCTCCTTCCCGCCTCCGCCGCGCTCCTCGCCCTCGCCAGCTTCGCCGTCCTGTTCGCGGACGTGGCGCGCAGCCTCGTGTCCGATTGGGCCACCGACGACAACTACTCGCACGGGTTCCTGGTGGTGCCGATCGCGCTCTACCTGGCGTGGGAACGCCGCGGGGCGTGGCATCGCACCCCGGCAGGCGGGTCGTGGCTGGGGCTGGCGGTGATCGTCGCGAGCCTGGCGGCCCTCTCGGTGGGCCGGCTCGGCGCCGAGTTCTTCCTGACGCGGGCGGCGCTGATCGGCGTGCTGGCGGGGGCCGTGCTGTTCCTGGGCGGATGGGCGCGACTGCGGGTGCTCGGGTTCCCGATTGCGTTCCTGATCCTGATGGTCCCGATCCCGGCCATCCTCTTCAACCAGGTGGCGTTCCCGCTGCAGCTGCTGGCGTCGGAGGTGGGCGCCGCCGGACTTCGCGCCGTGGGCGTGCCGGTGCTGCGCGAAGGCAACGTGATGTTCCTTGCGCACACCACTCTCGAGGTCGCCGAGGCGTGCAGCGGCATCCGCTCGCTGGTGTCCCTGCTCACGCTCGGCATCGTCTACGGCTACTTCCTTGACGCGCGCGTCTGGGTGCGCTGGGTGCTGGCCGCGGCTACGGTGCCGATTGCGGTGCTGACCAACGGCCTGCGGGTGGCCGGCACCGGCGTGGCCGCCCACTACTACGGCGCGGCGGCCGCCGAGGGCTTCCTGCACACGTTCTCGGGTTGGCTGGTGTTCGTGTCGGCGTGCCTCCTGCTCGTCGCGGTGCACGTGTTGCTGGTGCGCCTCGTGCCCGAGCGTCCGCTGGCGCTGGCGCCGCGCCCTGAACTCACGGGAGCTGGTCGTGCCGTCTGAGCGGAACCCGGCGACCATGCGGCTGGTGATCCTCGCGGGCGTGCTGGCCGCTGCCGCGGCGATCCTGCCCACCTCCACCGACGCCGAAGCGGTGCCGCCGCGCACGGCGCTGCCGCTGCTGCCGCTCGAGATCGGCCCGTGGCGCGGCGCCGACGCCCAGCCGCTCACCCCGGCCATCCGGGCCATGGTGGGCGTGGACGACTACGTGCTCCGGACCTACCAGTCCGACGCCGGCGGAGTCGGGCTCTACGCGGGGTACTACACGAGCCAGCGGCAGGGCGACGCCATCCATTCACCGATGAACTGCCTGCCCGGCGCGGGGTGGGAGCCCGGCGAGTACGCGCCGGTCACGCTGACCACGCCGGCGCGGACGATCCAGGTGAACCGCTACGTGATCCGCAAGGGCGAGGCCCGGCAAATCGCGCTCTACTGGTACGAAGGGCGCGGGCGATCCGTGGCCAACGAGTACCAGAGCCGCGCGCTCCTGGTGTGGGACGGCCTGCGTCGCAACCGCTCGGACGGCGCGCTCGTCCGCATCACCAGCCCGGTCGAGCCCGGCCAGACCCTCGACGACGCCGAGCGCCGTGCCGTGGCGTTCGGCGAGACCCTGCTGCCGCTCCTGGCGGCCCACATCCCGGATTGACCGACCGTCCATGACCAGTCGTGTCGTGCTCGTTGCCATCGCCGCCGCCACCGCCGCGAGCCTGATCGCGTGTGCGGGGGATCCCACTGCCCGGAAGCAGCAGCACCTCGTCCGCGGCGACGCCTACGCCGCCGCCGGCCAGCTGCCCGAGGCGATCATCGAGTACCGCAACGCCGTCCAGATCGACCCCGCCTTCGGTGATGCACGGGCGCGGCTGGCCGAGGCCTACGAGCAGTCGGGCAACCTGTCGGCGGCATTCCAGGAGTACGTGCGGGCCGCCGACCTCCGTCAGGACGACATCGCGCTGCAGCTCAAGGCCGGCCAGTTTCTGCTGCTCGCGGCGCGCTTCGACGAGGCGCGCGGCAAGGCCCAGCGCGTGCTCGATCGCGATCCACGCCATGCCCAGGCGCATCTGCTGCTGGGCAACGCCTGGGCCGGCCTGAAGAACTACGACGAGTCGGTGCGCATCCTGAACCAGGCCATCGACGCCGATCCCAACCACGGCATGGCGCGCGCCGCGCTGGCCGCGGTGGAAGCCGTGCGCGGCGATCGTGCGGCAGCGGATGCGGCGTTCGCGAAGGCCGTCGAAGTGGACCCGAACGGCATGGCCCCGCGCCTGGCGGTGGGCAACTACCGCATGGCGCTCGGGGAGTATGCCGCCGCCGAACGGGAGTTCCTGGCCGCGGCGACGATCGACGCCGCCAGTCCGCTGCCGCCGCGCGCGCTCGCCGCGGTGTACTTCGCCATGGGCCAACCGGCCCGCGCCGAGCCGTACTTGGTCGCGCTGGCCGACACCCACGACGACCCGGCTGCCACGCTGGCCCTGGCCGATCTCTACGTGGGGCTCAATCGCCCGGCCGATGCCGCGCCACGCCTGGAGGCGCTGGCCAAACGGCCCGACCGGAAGATCGACGCCACCCTGCGGCTGGCCGCCATCGAGTTCGCGGGCGGACGCAAGGCCGACGCGACGGCCCGCGTGGAAGGCCTGCTGAAGGCGCAGCCGAACGCCGTGCGCGCGCTGGCGTTGCGCGGGCGGTTCCAGTTGGCGGACGGGCAGACGAACGAGGCCATCCAGACGCTGCGCTCGGCGGTCTCCGCCGATGCGAAGTACGCGCCTGGGCACTTCTGGCTGGCGCGCGCCCTGGTGCAGGCCCGTCGGCTGTCCGAGGCCCGCGGCTCGCTGGCGACGGTGCTGCAGATCGAGCCCACGTTCGTGCCGGCGCAGATCGAGCTGTCGCGCCTCTACCTGGCCAACAACGAGGTGGACAAGGCGATCGAGCTGGCCCGGCAGGCTGCGGCGGCGGCACCCAACGACCTGCGGGCGCGGCTCGCCGTGCCGCGGGCGCTGATTGCCGCCGGCCAGTTGCCGAATGCCGCCCAGGAACTGCAGCCGTTGACGAAGGTGCTGCCACGGGACCCGGCGGTGCGGATGGTGCAGGCGCAGCTCGAAGCGGCGCGCAAGGATCCGCGAGCGGCGGCCGCGTCGTTCAAGGCGGCGCTCGACGCGCAGCCCGACAACCTGGCGGCGCTCGACGGTCTGGTGGTGAGCCTCGCCGCGCAGGGCAACCTGCCGGCCGCCGTCGGCGCGGCGGAGGCCGTGGTGGCCAAGTCGCCCACCGACGCCCGGGCACTCGTCGTCGCCGCGCGGGCGCACGTGCTGGCCAAGGACTTCGGACGCGCCGAGGCCGCGCTGCGCGAGGCCATCGCCATCGACCCTCAGCTGCTCGACGCCTACTCCATGCTCGGCCAGATCTACATCCGCCAGAACCGCGCCGCCGACGCCCTGCGCGAGTTCGAGACGCTGGCCTCACTGCAGCCCGGCGCCATCGGCCCGCCCACGATCGTCGGCATGCTGCACTACGCCGCCGGCCGCACCGCCGAGGCGCGCAAGCAGTACGAGGCCGTGCTGCAGCTCGATCGCTCCGCCGTGGTCGCCGCCAACAACCTGGCGTGGATGACGATGGAGGAGGGCGGCAACCTCGACGTGGCGCTGCAACTGGCGCGCACCGCGTCGCAGCGCGCCCCCAACTCCGCGGAGGTGGCCGACACGCTCGGCCGCATCTACTACCGCAAGGAGCTGTACTCGTCGGCGATCGCCGCGTTCGAGCAGAGCGTGACCAGCGACCCGAAGAACGCCGACTATCACCTGCAGCTCGCGTTGGCGCTCGCCAAGTACGGCGACGTGTCGCGCGCCAGGGCGGCGCTGGCCGCGGCCTTGAAGCTGAACCCGCAGGTGGCCGGGGCGGCCGAGGCCAGGGCCCTGGTGGCCGACGGCCAGTGACGACGCCCGATCGCGAGCAGCCGCTCGCCCGTCTCCTCGTCCACCCTCGCACCGCCCACGCGCGCGTCGGTGAGCCGGTGACCTTCGGCGTGCCGTTCCCGCGCGGCCGCGTCGCCGACGCCGGCCGGCTGGCGCTGGTGGCCGCCGACGGCCGCGTGCATCCGTCGTCGGCACGCGCCACCGAGCGCTGGAGTGACGGGTCACTGCGCTGGGCGCTGGTGGATGCGGCCATCGACGTTCCGGCCGAGGGCACGGCGCTGACCGTCCGCGAGGCCGCGCCGGCGGAGCATCCCACGCCGCTCGTGGTGCAGTGCGATGGGCGAGTGGCGACCGTGGCCTCGGCCGGCTTCGTCCTGGACTTCGATGTCGCGTCGCGGCAAGGCCTAATGGCGGTGACCCTCGACGGCGCGCCGGCGCTGGCCGAAGGCGGCGTGGCGTGGCGCATCGCCGACGCCGAGGATCGCGAGTGCGCGATCACGTGGCGGGAGATCGCCGTGGAGTCGGCGACGCCGCTGGCGGCCACCGTCGTCTTGCGCGGCGTGTGCGTGACCGCGGCGCGGCGGATGCTGCACCTGTCGATGACGTGTCGCGTGTTCGCGGGCCGGCGCGCCGTGGCGATTGACGTCGAGCTACACAACCCCAGCCGCGCCCAGCATCCGGGCGGGTTCTGGGAGCTGGGCGATGCCGGCTCGATCCTGCTACATAGGGCAGACCTTCAGGTCTGCCGAACCCGACTCCAAGAGGGCACCGACACTCGTAGGGCAGGCCTTCAGGCCTGCCGAGCCAGCCTCGACGCCGCGGGCCACTTCACCGACTGCGCCCTGCCGTTCGATCTGACGCAACATTCCAGTGGCGGCGCGCACTGGAACAGCCCGGTGCACGTGACCGCCGACGGCACGCTGCCGTTCACCCACCGGGGCTACACCCTCCGGGCCGGCGACGTCGCGCGAGACGGGCTGCGCGCCGAGCCGACCGTCGTGGTGGGCGACGGCGCAAGCGCGCTGACCATCACGGCGCCTCGCTTCTGGCAGGTGTTCCCGAAGGCGCTACGCGTGTCGGCGGAGGGAGTCGCCGAGGTGGCGTGGCTGCCCGCCGGCACCCACCCGCACGAGATCCAGGGCGGCGAGCGCTGCCACTTCGCATTCGGCGTCGGGTTCGGCGGCGACGACGTGACGAGCGCCCCGCTCGAATGGCTGCGCGCGACGAGCGTGGTGCTGCCCGACCCGGAGACGGCCGCCGCGGCCGAGGCGGTGCCGCGGCTCGTGCCCGCCGCACGCGCCGCCGACCCGGCCTACGACGCGTTGGTCTCCGCGGCCCTCGAGGGCGACGACACGTTCGAGCACAAGCGCGAGCGCATCGACGAGTACGGCTGGCGGCACTTCGGCGACCTCTACGCCGACCACGAGAACGGCGGCGATGCGGCGCTGCTGCGTGTGTCGCACTACAACAACCAGTACGACGCCGTGGCCGGCTTCATCACGCAGGCGCTACGAACCGGCGATCCGCGCTGGTGGATCCTGGCCGACGACCTGGCGGCGCACCTGGCCCGCATCGACGTCTACTGGACCGAGGAGGACAAGGCCGCCTACAGCGGCGGGCTGTTCTGGCACACGGCGCACTACGTGGACGCGGGGCGGTCGACGCATCGCACGTATCCGAAGGCGCCAGGCGTCCCGGGGGGAGGACCGTCGAACGAGCACTGCTACACGACGGGGCTGCTGCTGCATCACCGGATGACCGGCCATCCGCTGAGCGGGGCCGCCGTAGCGCGCCTCGCGCGCTGGATGACCGACGCCGACGACGGCGCCAAGGCGCCGGTGCCGCTGCGCTGGTTGAGCCATGCCCGGACCGGCTACGCCAGCGCGACGAGGGACGCCGACTACCACGGGCCCGGGCGGGGCGCCGCGAACGCCGTGCGCGCCATGCTCGACGCGCTGCGCGCGACTGGCGATGACGCGTATCTCGCCAAGGCCCGCGAGCTGGTTCGCCGGGTAGTGCACCCGCAGGACGACATTCCCAGCTTGCAGCTCGACGACCCCGAACGGCGCTGGTCGTACACGGTGATGCTGCAGGTGCTGGGACGCTACATCGACGACTTGGACGAGCGCGGCGGACACGAAGACGCCGTTGGCTACGCGCGCGCCAGCCTGCTGCACTACGCGCGGTGGATGGCCGAGCACGAGTATCCGTATCTCGAGAAGCCCGAGCGCCTGGAGTTTCCCACCGAGACCTGGGCGGCGCAGGACCTCCGCAAGGCCGTCGTCCTCGGCCTGGCGGCCGAGCACGCCGCCGACCCGTCCGAGCAGGAGCGCTTCATCGAGCGCGCCGAGTTCTTCCATCGCATCGCGCTGGACACGTTGGCGCGGATGGCGACACGCGCGACGACGCGGCCGGTGGTGCTGCTGCTGGTCAACGGGTTCACACGCGGCTGGCATCGAACGGGCGGCGAGCTGCGCAGAGGCTGCGGGGAGTCCACCGGGTCGTGGCCGGTGCGGGCGCCGTTCGTGGCGCAGCGGACCATCGCCGTCCGGAGAATGGCATGGGCAGTGGTGGTCGCCGCGGTAGCCCTGATGGGTCTCGCTCTGCTGCTCGTATCGCTGCTCGCGTAGCACCTGTCTTGACTGTCAAGCAGGCTGCCAGGGTCGCTGCGCTTTGACGA
>CAYUAX010000221.1:0-1898 GCA_964442845.1 uncultured Bifidobacteriaceae bacterium
GTGGTCGCCACCGAGACCAGCACGCTCACCTTCATCGGCATCCCGGCGACGGCCTACGCCGGCAACATGACCTTCCTGTAGCTGGCGCTCGGCTACGTCATCGGCCGCGTGCTGGTCAGCGTGCTGTTCATCCCGGCGTATTTCCGCGGCGAGCTGATGACGTCGTACCAGCTGCTGCAGCGGCGCTTCGGCGGCCGGGTGACCCGCCTGTCGGCCGGGCTCTTCCTCGTCACCCGATCGCTCGCCGACGGCGTGCGGCTGTTCGCCACGGCCCTGGTGATCGGCGTCGTCACCGGCGTGTCGACGACCACCGCCACGCTCGTCGTCGGCCTCGTCATGATCGTCTACACGGTGCGCGGCGGCGCCGCCGCGGTGATCTGGACCGACGTCGTGCAGATGTTCGTCTACGTCGCCGGCGCGACGGCGGTGGCCTGGCAGCTGCTCGCGCTCATTCCCGGCGGTTGGCCGGCGGTGGCGGCCGCCGGCAGCGCCGCCGGCAAGTTCACCGTCTGGGACCTCTCCACCGACCCGGCGGCCGTCTACACGCTGTGGACCGGGCTCTTCGGCGGCGTCGCCCTCACGCTGGCGACGCACGGCACCGACCAGTTCCTGGTGCAACGCCTGCTGGCCGCGACCAGCGCCCGGGCCGCCGCCGCCGGCCTGGTAGTGAGCGGCGTCATCGTGTTCGCGCAGTTCACGATGTTCCTGGCCATCGGCGTGATGCTCTTCACCTACTACCAGCACGTACCGCTGCCGGCGCCGCTGGCCCGCACCGACGAGATCCTGCCGACGTTCGTCGCCGCGGCGCTGCCCACCGGTCTGGCCGGCTTCATCGTCGCGGCGATCGTCGCCGCGGCGTTGTCGCCGTCGCTGAACGCCATGGCGGCGACGACGCTCAACGACTTCGTGCAGCCGCGGCGCCGGGTCGTACCCGACGACACCACGCTGTTGCGGTGGTCGCGGCGGATCACCATCGGATGGGGCCTGGTGCAGCTCGGCGTGGCACTGGCGGCGCAGCTGATGGACCGCTCCGTGCTCGACGCCGGCCTGTCGGTGCTCTCGTTCACGTCGGGGGCGGTGCTGGGCGCCTTCGTGATCGCCACCCTGATGCCCTCGGTCGGCGAAGGCGACGCACTGGCCGGCATGGCGCTCGGGCTGGCGACGATGACCGCGGTGTGGGCGTTCACCCCGCTGGCCTGGACGTGGTACGTGTTCGTCGGCGCCTTGACCACCTGCGGCACGGCGTGGACCGCCGCCACGCTGCGGCGCGCCCGCGCATGACCCCCCGCCTCGCTCCCGCCCTCGGCGCGCTGCTCGCTCGGGCGGTCGCCGACCGCGTCACGCCCGGCGCGATCGTGGAGGTGGGCAGCCACGCCGGACCGCACCTGATCGAAGTCGCCGGCCGGCTCAGCTACGCCGCCGACGCCCCGGCGGTGACCGCCGACACGTGGTACGACCTCGCCTCGCTCACGAAGGTGATGGCGGCCGGCACCGCCGCCATGCGCTTCGCCGCCGATGGCCGACTGCCGCTCGACACCCGCATCGCGAGGCTGCTGCCGACGTTCACCGGCGATGGGCGTGACGACGTGACCGTAGCCGACCTCCTCGGCCACTGCGCGGGGCTCCCGGCGCATCGTCCGTACTATCGGCGCGTCGCCGGCGCGGCGGCGTTCCGCCGCGCCATCGCCGCCGACCCGCTGGCCTATACACCGCGCCTGAAACACGAGTACACCGACCTCGGCTTCATCCTGCTCGGCCAGGCCCTCGAGGCGGCGGCGGGCGCCCCGCTCGCCGCGGTGTTCGCCGCCTGGCGTGACGCCGCGATCCCGGGCGCGGCGGTGGCGTTCGGGCCGATCCGCGGCGGCGACCGCCCGCCGGTCGCGCCGACCGAAGCCGAC
>CAYUAX010000221.1:1908-7699 GCA_964442845.1 uncultured Bifidobacteriaceae bacterium
CCCGTGGCGCGGTCACGTGCTGGTCGGGGAGGTGCACGACGCCAATGCCGCCGCCCTCGGCGGCGCCGCGGGTCACGCCGGGCTGTTCGGCACGGCCGCCGCCGTCGGGGCCTTCGCCCGCTGGTTCCTCCGCCTGTGGCTCGGCGTCGATCGCGAGTCGGCCGGCGTGCCGTCGGAGGTGGCGGCGCACTTCGCCGCGCGCGGCTCGGTGCCGGACAGTTCGCGCGCCCTGGCCTGGGACACCATGCTGCCGACCTCGTCGTGCGGCGCGCACTTCGCGCCGAACGCCGTCGGCCACACCGGGTTCACCGGCACATCGCTGTGGATCGACCCGGTGCGCCGCGCCTACGTGGTGCTGCTCACCAACCGCGTGCACCCGGCCGCCGCCACCGGCGACGGCATCCGGGCCCTGCGCGTCGCCGTCCACGACGCCGTTGCCGCCGCCTGGGAGGCCTGATGCTCACGACGCTCGACTGGGTCATCGTCGCCGTCTCGTTCGGCGCATCGCTCGTCACCGGCATCCTGTTCACCCGCCAGGGCGGACGCAGCGTGCAGGACTTCTTCCTCAGCGGCCGGCAGCTGCCGTGGTGGCTCGCCGGCACCTCCATGGTGGCGACGACGTTCGCCGCCGACACGCCGCTCGCCGTCGCCGGCATCGTCGCCCGCCAGGGCATCGCCGGCAACTGGATCTGGTGGAGCGCCGCCGCCGGCAGCATGATGACGGTGTTCCTGTTCGCCCGGCTGTGGCGCCGCGCCGGCATCGTCACCGACGTGGAACTCGCCGAGCTGCGCTACCACGGACGGCCGGCCGCCGCGTTGCGCGCGTTCCGGGCCGTCTATCTCGGCCTGCCGATCAATTGCGTGATCATGGGCTGGGTCAACCTGGCGATGGCCAAGGTGCTGTCGGTGATGCTCGGCTGGAACGAGCTGACGGCGGTGCTCGTCAGCCTCGCACTCACCGGCATCTATGCCGCGATGGCCGGGCTGTGGGGCGTGGTCGTCACCGACTTCCTGCAATTCGCCTTCGCCATGGGCGGCACGCTCGCGTTGGCGTTCTTCGTGGTGCGCACGCCGGCGGTCGGCGGCCTCGACGGGCTGGTCCGGCAGATCCCCGAGGCCACGCTGGCCTTCGTCCCCGATGTCTCGTTCGCGGTCGCGGCGGCGGCGTCACTGTCGGCCGGCGCGTTCCTCACCTACCTCGGCGTGCAGTGGTGGGCCAGCTGGTATCCCGGCCAGGAGCCCGGCGGCGGCGGCTACGTGGCGCAGCGCATGATGTCGGCCCGCAGCGAACGCGACGCCCTCGCCGCGACGCTGTGGTTCACCGTCGCCCATTACTGCCTCCGGCCGTGGCCGTGGATCCTCGTCGGCCTGGCCACGCTGGTGCTCTATCCCGACGCCGCCGACAAGGAAGCCGCCTACGTGCTCGCGATGCGCGACCACCTCGGCTCGGGATGGCGCGGCCTGCTCCTCGGCGCGTTCTTCGCGGCCTACATGTCGACCATCTCGTCGCAGCTCAACTGGGGCACGTCGTACCTGGTCAACGACGTCTACCGGCGTTTCGTCCGCGTCGACGCCGGGGAGGCGCACTACGTCTGGGTGTCGCGGCTCACCACCCTGGCGCTGATGGCGGCGTCGGCGGTGGTGACCTTCTACCTGGAGAGCATCCGCCAAGCCTGGGAGTTCGTGCTCGAATCCGGCGCCGGGATCGGCCTGGTGCTCATGCTGCGGTGGTACTGGTGGCGGGTCAACGCCTGGTCCGAGGTGAGCGCGATGATCGCCGCGGCGATCGGCTTCGCGATGGTGCGCCTCCTCACCGACTGGGTGTTCCCGCTGTCGCTGGTCGCGGTCGTCGCCTGGACCACGGCGTGGTGGCTGGCGGCGACGTTCCTGACTGCGCCCGAACCCGCGGCGACGCTCGATGCCTTCTACGCGCGGGTCACGCCGCCGGGTCCAGGCTGGGCCCCGGTGGCGGCGCGACTCGGCCACACGCCGGCACCACTGCGGCCGCTGCTCGCGGCGTGGGTTGCCGGCACGGCCCTGGTCTACGCCGCACTCTTCGGCATCGGCCACCTGCTGCTCCACTCACTCGGCCGCGCGGTGCCGTACTTCGTCGTCGCGGCGGCCTGCACGTGGGTCGTGGCCCGCGCCCTGCCGCGTTCCTAGATACCTTTCTTCGGCGGGGCGCCGAAGAGGGTGCCGCTCGTGCCGGCGGCTGGTGGTGCCGGGTACGTCGGCGTGAACGGCGAGGCGCCCGGCGCGCCACCGCCCTGCGGCACGGGCTGCCCGAAGCTGCCGCCGAAGGGATTCGGAGTCTGCCCCGGCGCGCCGACCGGCTGGCCACCAGGCGTCCCGAACGGTCGCGCGCCCCCGGGGGCACCGAACGGGCTCTGCCCGCCCGCCCCGCCGAACGGGTTCTGGCCACTGCCGCCGAATGGATTGCCACCCGGCTGGGCGGTGCCACTGAACGGCCCACCGGGCGCCCCGCCGGCGCCCGCCGCGGTCACGTTGAGCGCCTGCAGCAGGTCGGGCGGCAGGCCCTTGCCCGGCCGCACGTCCTGATAGGTCACGGCCCACTGGTCGTAGCGGGTGCGGCCGTTGTAGACCTTGATGCTGTCGCCTTTGCTCTTTGAGACGACCCCGATGATCCCGGCGCCGGGCACTGGCGTACCGGCGCCGGCCGTGGGTGTCCCGCCGCTGCCCGACGTCGACGTCGCCGTGCCCTGGCTCCCGCCTCCCCCCTGCCCGAGCGACCCGAAGCCTCCCCCGGGCGGCGCCACCTGCCCGGGCCTGGCCGTGCCCGCCCCCGGCTGGATGCCGGCACCCGCCGTCTGATAGACAAGCTGGAAGTCCTCCCCCGTCAGCGGATCCTTGTATTTGCGGCGGAGGAATTTCTGTTCCACCAGCACGTCGACGGACGGCGGATTGGTGTTGGCGATCCGCTGCCGGAATTTCATCACCGCGCGGGCGTACTCGTGGGCGCGAAACAGGTACTCCTCTTCGCGCTCGCGCTGGGCCTGCTTGTTCCACACCGGCAGCGCGGCCCCCATCAGCACGGCCATGATGGTCATGCCTACGAGCAGGGCGGCCATCGCATAGCCGCTTTCGCCGGCTGCCGGCCGGCCCGCGCCTTGACCAGCTAAAACCATGCAACTATTATCGTTAGCAGCTCGCCTCATGTCATCTCCTCTGCGCGCCGCCATCGTCGTGCTGGCCGCCAGCTTGGCCGCGTCCTCGTGTGACAAGGTGCCGCTGCTGGCGCCGACCAACAGCTCCATCCGGCTGATTTCGAACCTGAGCGTGCTGCCCACCAACGGCTCCACCGATTTGACGGCGGTGGTGATCGAATCGGCCGGCACCCCGGTGCAGAACGGGACGGTGGTGACGTTCACGTCGTCGTTGGGCACCGTCGAACCACGCGAGGCCCGCACCAGCAACGGCCAGGTGACGGTGCGCTACAACTCGGGCAGCCAGTCAGGGACCGCGAAGATCGGCGCCTTCTCGGGCGGCAGCAAGTCGGACGACCTGGAGATCCTCGTCGGCGCGGCGGCGGCCGGGGCGATCAGCGTGCGGGCCAACCCGGCGCAGGTGCCGACCACCGGCGGCACCGCGGAGATCGTCGCCACCGTGGTGGACACCGGCGGCAACCCGCTCCGCGGCGCCCCGGTGACGTTCTCGACCGACTTCGGCCAGCTGTCGCAGGCCTCGTCGATCACCGACACCGCCGGCGAGGCGCGCACGCAGCTCACCACGGTGGTGAAGTCGAAGGTCACCGCCCGGGTCGGCGGCGGCACGAGCGCGCCAAATGCCACCGTCGACGTCGACGCCCGCTCGGCACCGGCCGTCATCATCGCCGTCAATGGCACCACCAACTTCGCCGAGGTCGGCATCCCGGCGGTGATCACGCTGGAGCCACCCAGCACGACGACCGCCAACGCCATCCGTGAGCTGATCCTCAACCTCGGCGACGGCACCGTCCGCAACCTCGGCGCGCTGCTGGTCAAGACGACCGTCACGCACACCTACAACCGCACCGGCTCCTATACCGTGACCGCCACCGCCACCGACGTCGCCAACTTCACGGCGACGACGTCGATCGCCGTCACCGTCACCGAGCAGCTCACCGTGCCGGTCACCATCCAGCCGACGGTCTCGCTCGGCTCGCGGCTGGTCTCGTTCAGCGCCACGGCGTTGCCGCCCAACCAGACGATCATGGGCCCGGTGCGCATCTACGAGTGGGACTTCGGCAACGGCGCCAGCGCCACCACCACCGGCACCACCACCTCGTATCGTTACTCGGCCGCCGGCACCTACGTGGTCCGCGTGCGGGTCGTGACGACCAACGGCTACGAGGGGTTCGGCGAGGTCGTGGTCACGGTCACGTAGCGGCGGCCACGCGCGCGGCGGGCGCCGCGCGCCGCGCGTTCACCATTCGACGTACGGCGTGCCGTCGAGCGCCAGCTTGTCCGAGCCGCTCTTGACGTCGAAGATGCCCGGCTCGCCGGTGGTGTTCGACGGGTCGGCCTCGGCGGCCACCGTCTGCCAGGTGTCGGCCGAGTCGGTCATCGGGTCCTTGGGAATCTCCCGCACGTAGCCGTCCGTCACCAGGTCCTGCAGCGTCGCCGGCCACTTGGTCTTGTCGGCGTAGTACTGATCGATGGCGTCGCGCAGCCTGAACAGGTCTTCCTTCAGCACGGCTTCGCGGGCGCGGACGACGCTGTTCTGATACGACACCATCGCCATCGTCGACAGCACGACGATCAGCGTGGTGACGACGATCAGCTCGATCAGGGTGAAGCCGGCCGCGGACGCGGCGCGGCAGCGGACCAGTCGGCGCATGCGGATCACCACTCGCTGTACTTCGTACCGTCGAGCCCGGTACCGCCGCTGGCCGAGCGCACGTCGAAGACGTTCTGCCCGCCCCAGCGCGTGGCGTCGGGCTTGTCCTGGTACGAGCGCAGCACCCAGTCGGCCTCGCCGGTCATCGGATCGACGGGAATCCGCCGCAGGAACTTCACCTTGCGGCCGGAGGCGTCGTTGGCGATCGGGATGCCCTCGACCAGTGTGTCGAGATCGGGCGGATAGCCTTCGTTCCCCGGCTTCAGTTCGGTGGCCGGCACCTGCCCGGCCGCCACCAGATCGTAGTAGCTGTCGATGGCGCCGCGCAGCTCACGGAGGTGATGGCGCAGCTCGCTCTCCTTCTGCCGCTGGATCGTCACCCGCGCCAGCGGCTGCACCGCCGAGGCGAGGATGAGCAGCAGGGTCGTGACGACCAGCAGTTCGACGAAGCTGAAGCCGCCCTCAGGGCGCCACACCCGCGAGCGCACATCCCCTCCTATTTTGCGCTGACCGTGATCGTCTGGAACTGCAGCGCCGCGGCGCCGCCACCCGCCACCGTGCCGACGCCGGTCACCGACAGCGGCGATGTGCCCGCGGCGATCACGTCGATCATCAGCGCGGCGACCACGCCCGTGCCGCTCACGCCGAGCACGTCGCCCGGCCGGACGACGGCGATGTCGACCCGGCCGCCCGCGGCGTCGACCTTCTGCGTGAACGCGGTCTGCAGGCCGCCCTGGCGCAGCAGGTTGCCTTCGGTCACGGTGCGTACGCGCAGCACCGCCGGGTTGAACGTCACCGACAACGACACCGTGGACAGCCGCGTCGCGCCGGAGATCGACACCGGCACCGTGTACGGGCCGCCGCCGACGCGGAACTCGGTGCCAGGTGGGCTGATCAGCACCTGGGCCGGCGTGGCCAGCCCGCAGCACGCGCTGGACCTGCTCGCCGCGCTGCA
>CAYUAX010000222.1:0-7692 GCA_964442845.1 uncultured Bifidobacteriaceae bacterium
TGACCTCGACCAGCTTCATCAGCGGCACCGGGTTGAAGAAGTGCAGCCCGCCGAACCGGTCCGGGCGCTTCGTGCTCGCCGCCAGCTCGGTCACGCACAGCGACGAGGTGTTCGAGGCGATCAGGCAGTGCTCGCCGACCACCGCTTCGACCTGGGCGTAGGCCTGGCGTTTGGCGTCGACCTGCTCGACGATGGCCTCGATCACCAGGTCGCAGGCGGCGAGGTCGGCGTACGACGTCGTGCCGCGCAGCCGGCCGAGAATGGCCGCTTTGGCATCGGCGGTCATCTTGCCCTTGGCCACGCCGCCCTCGAGGAACTTGTCGATGCGCGCCAGGCCCTTGGCCAGCACGCCGTCGTTCACCTCGAGCACGATCGTCTCGAATCCGGCGGCGGCGGACACTTGCGCGATCCCCGCCCCCATCAACCCACACCCCAGCACGCCGATCGTCTTCATCGTTCGCATCTCCTCGCCGCTAGCCGCGAGCCGCTAGCCGCTGCGATGATCACCGAAGCCGCACGCTCAGACGGCTTCGACGATCATCGCAATCCCCTGGCCGCCGCCGATGCACGCTGCCGCGACGCCGTAGCGCGCCTGCCGGCGCCGCAGCTCGAGCGCCAGCGTCAGGAGCAGGCGGGCGCCGCTGGCCCCCAAGGGGTGTCCGAGGGCGATGGCCCCGCCGTTGACATTGGATCGCTCGGGGTCGAGCCCCAGCTCCGTCTCGCAGGCCAGATACTGCGCCGCGAACGCCTCGTTGATCTCCACCAGGTCGAGCTGCCCGAGCGACAGACCGGCGCGCTCGAGCGCCTTGCGGATCGCCGGCGCCGGTCCCATGCCCATCAGCGTCGGCTCGACGCCGACGGCCGCCCACGATACGATGCGGGCCAGCGGGCGGAGCCCGCGGGCCGTCACCGCCGCGCCGGACGCCACGACCAGCGCCGCCGCGCCGTCGACGATGCCGCTGGCGTTGCCGGCCGTCACGACGCCGTCCTTCTTGAAGACCGGGGCCAGCGCCGCGAGCCCGTCCAGTGTCGTGTCGGGACGCAAGTGGTCGTCGCGATCGACCACGGTGACACCCTTGCGGCCCTTGATCTCGACCGGCACGACCTCCTCGGCGAGCCGGCCGTCAGCCCATGCGGCCTGCGCGCGCTGCTGGCTGCGCAGCGCATAGCGGTCGGCCTGTTCGCGCGAGATGCCGTACTTGACGGCGCAGTTCTCGGCGGTGATGGCCATCGAGCAGCCGGCATAGGGATCGTTCAGGCCCTCCCACAGCCAGTCTTCGAGCTTGCCCTGCCCCAGCCGCAAGCCGCTGCGCAAGCCGCGAATCACGTGCGGCACCTGGCTCATGCTCTCCATCCCGCCGGCAACGACCACCGCCGCCTCGTCGAGCAGGATCTGCTGGGCGCCGCTGACGACGGCCTGGATGCCCGACCCGCACAGCCGGTTCACCGTCAGCGCCGGCACCTCGATGGGCAGGCCGGCCCGCAGGCCGACATGCCGGGCGCCGTAGTGGGCGTCGGTGCTGCTCTGCTGCACGTTGCCGAACACCACGTGATCGACGGCGTCGGCCGGCACGCCGGTGCGGGCCAGGGCGCCGCGCGTGGCGATCGCCCCGAGTTCGATCGCCGACACGTCCTTGAGCGCGCCGACGTGCTGGGTCATCGGCGTCCGCGCGCCGCCGAGGATGAAGAGGTCGTGAGGCATGGCAACGTGTCCTTGATGCAATCAGGTCGTGAGGGCGGCGACGATGGCGTCGCCGACGGCGCGGGTGCCGAGCGGGCCGCCGACGTCGCTGGTGGTGCGGCCGGCCGCCACCGTCGCCTCGACGGCCCGTTCGATGGCGGCGGCTTCGGCGGTCCAGCCCACGGTCTCGAGCATCAGCGCCGCCGACAGCACCGCGCCGATCGGGTTGGCGACGTCCTTCCGGGCCAGCGGCGGCGCCGAGCCGTGCACCGGCTCGAACAGCGACGTCCGGCCGGGATGGATGTTGCCCGATGCGGCCATCCCGAGACCGCCCTGCAGGGCCCCGCCGATGTCGGTGACGATGTCGCCGAACAGGTTATTGGTGACGATCACCTGGTACTGTCCAGGGTCCTTGACCAGGAACATCGCCAGCGCGTCGATGTACTGGTGGGTGGCGGTGATGGCCGGGAACTCGGCCGCCACTTCGCGGAACACGCGCTGCCAGAGCGCGTGGCCCTGGGCCATGGCGTTGCTCTTGTCGGCCATGCAGACACGGGTCAGGCCGCGGGCCGCGGCGAACTCGAAGGCGTGGCGGACGATGCGGTGCACGCCCTTCCAGGTGTTGACCTCTTCCTGGATCGCGACTTCATCGGTCGTGCCGGCCTTGAACCGCCCGCCGACGCCGACGTAGACGCCTTCGGTGTTCTCCCGGAAGACGACGAAGTTCACGTCGGCGCGTCCGCGGCCCTTCAGCGGGCACAGCCGGTCGTCGAGCAGCTTCACCGGCCGGTAGTTGACGTAGAGGTCGAGTTCGAAGCGCGTGCCCAGCAGGATGTCGCGGGCGTGCCGGTTGTCGGGCACGCGGGGATCGCCCAGCGCGCCGACCAGCACCGCGGCGTAGTCGTCGCGCAGCATGCGGTAGCCGTGCGCCGGCATCGTCTCGCCGGTGGCCAGGTAGTGATCGGCGCCCCACGGCAGATGGTGCAGGTCGAGCGCCCGCCCCGACGCCGCGGTCACGGCGTCGAGCACCTTGACCGCCTCGGCCGTCACGTCCTGGCCGATCCCGTCGCCCGGAATCACCGCGATGCGCATGCTCATCCCGCGTAGGGCAGCTCTTTAGAGCTGCCGGCCGAGCCGTCCTACGAGCCCCAGCCCCCAGCCCCCAGTCCCCAGCCCCTGGCGATGGGCATCGAGGTCGGTCACTCGATCACCTCGATGCCCATCGCCATGCCCATCCCGCCGCTGACGCACAGCGTGGCGATGCCGCGCGCCGCGCCGCGCCGCCGCAGCTCGTGCAGCAACGTCACGACGATGCGGGTGCCGGTGCAGCCGATCGGGTGGCCGAGGGCGATGGCTCCGCCGTTCACGTTCATCTTCTCGGCGGCAATCGGGATGTCCCGGGTCACGGCGATCACCTGGGCCGCGAACGCCTCGTTCAGCTCGACGAGGTCGACCTCGGCGACGTCGAGACCGGTGCGCGCCTTCAGCCTCTGCAGCGCCGGCACCGGGCCGATGCCCATGATCCGCGGATCGACGCCGGCACTGGCCCAGCCGAGCAGCCGGGCCAGCGGCCGCACGCCATGCGCCCGGGCCCACGCGGCCGTACTCAGCACCACCGCGCTCCCGCCGTCGGTGATGCCCGACGCCGACCCCGCGGTGATGATCCCCGGCTGCCCCTCCACCATCGGGAACGTGAGCGGCAGCTTCGCCAGGGCCTCCAGCGTGGTGCCGGCGCGCGGGTGCTCGTCGACGCGCAGGGTCGTGGTCTTGCCGCGCTCGGTCACCTCGACCGGCGCGATCTCGGCGTCGAAGCGGCCGTCGCGCTGGGCTGCCTCGGCCTTGCGCTGGCTGTCGAGGGCGAACGCGTCCGACTCGGCGCGGGTGATGCCGTACTGGCGGGCCAGCACTTCCGCGGTCTCGCCCATGATCAGCCCCGACAGGGGATCGGCGAAGCCGTCGCGGTACATCGCGTCGACGAACGGGAAGTGCCCCATCTTGTGGCCCCAGCGCGCATCGGCGGCGTCCACCAGATACGGCATGCGGCTCATCGACTCGATGCCGCCGGCGACCACGACCGCCGATTCGCCGAGGATCAGACTCTGTGCGCCCGACGCGATCGCCTGCAGTCCCGACGCGCACGCCTTGTTGATCGTCTGCGCGGGAACGGCGTGCGGCAGCCCGGCACGATGGCCCACCTGGCGCGCGGGGTTGGGCCCGGATCCGGCTTGCCGGCCGTGGCCGACGATCACCTCGTCCACGGCGTCGGCGGGCACCCCGGCGCGGTTCAACGCGGCCCGCACGGCGACGGCGCCGAGCTCGGCGGGGTGGGTGTCCTTCAGCGTGCCGCCATAGCGGCCGATTGGCGTCCGCGCCGCCCCGAGGATGACGACTTCGCCGGCGTCCCGCATCGCCCGCGATGATATCAAACGATCGTTCAAACGCCAGAACGAGGCCGCACTGGCGCGCAGTACGCACGGCGTGCCACTCCGAGTGACGCGCAGTGTCGCTCGCCGACGTCGCGTCAGGACGCGTGGCGCGCGGGCCGGCGGAAACGTGCGAAATTCGTGGCACTCCTGCCGCAATCGTCGTTGGCCCGCTTCTTGATACCTGCTCGGGCACGACAGCCATGCGGACCACGACGACACCTTCGACACGAGCCACCCATGTGATGGTGGTGGGCGGCGGCCCCGATGTGCTGCCGCGCGTCGAACCGCTGTTGCCGGCCGGCGGCTACGACGTGGAGTTCGTGGCCCTCGATCAGGAGCCGTACGGCTGCATCACCGACGCGCCGCCCGACCTCTTGATCGTCTGCCTCCGCATCGAGGACGCCACCGCGTTCCAGTTCCTGAGCATGCTGCAGATGGACCCGGCGACGCGCCGCATCCCGGTGCTCACCTACACCACCGAAGCGGAAGGCCAGATGCTGCCCGGGGTCGACGACGCCGCGGCACGCCGTTTCACGTCCCGACGCAGCGCGCACCGTCTCGCCCGTCACTGATGCGATAATCGGCCGGCGGATGAGCGACGACTTCAAGCGGGCGCACGAACGCCACGACCTGCCTGGGCCCGTGCCCGGCGAGGTGAAGATCTACCACTCGATGGCGATCCGCCAGTTGAGCGCCGGCGGCGCGCTGATCGAGATTGGCGTGCCGCTGCAGCTCGACTCACTGCACGACTTCCGGCTCGTCCTCGGCGACCGGTCGGTGGTCGTCAAGGCGCGCGTCGTGCACTCCCACATCAGCACGGTCGGCTCCGACCGCCTCACCTACCGCACCGGGATCGAGTTCGTGGACCTGTCGGACGCCGTGACCACGGCCATCGGCGAGTTCGTGGACGAGATCGCCGCGCAGCGCTTCGACCGCCGCTAGACGCCGTACACGACAACGGCCGGTCGAGTGGACCGGCCGTGTGCGTCACTCTGGTGGAGGGCAGCTCGTCAACGCTGCCGGGCCGCCCTACCGTGGGGCGTCGGCGCCGCGCTGCAGCCGCTTCTGTTCGCGGAGCGCGTCGAGCACGTCGAACACCTCGGCCGGCACCGCGAAGGCCACCGCCACCGTCTTGCCGTCGCCACCGAGCTGCAGCGAGTCGGTCATCGCCTTGAGGCCGGGATTGTCGCCGCTCTGCAGCTTCACCATCGCCACCACGCCGCGCAACATGTCGCGCAGGTTGGCCGCTGCCTCGTCGTCCTTGGCCTCGGCCTTGATGGTGCCCGAGACGCCGCCGTTCAAGTGGCCCGAGGCCGAGAACCACGACAGCGTCGGGATCTTGTCGTGCAGGCCGCCCGGCAGGTCGGCGTTCGCGGCCAGGGCGTCGAAGCGGCCCACGGCCCAGGCGTTGCTGGCGTCGATGTCGTCGACCAGGCGCATCAGGTCGGTGTTCGAGAGCACGCTGCGGCCGCTGCGCTTGGCGTCGATGGCGGCGCGCACCGCGTCGGCCGAGCCGACCGCGAGGACGCCGGGCTCGAGGAACCCCAGCGCCACCGACTTGTCGCCGTCGGCGTGGCTGAGCAGCCGGACGCCCTGGTAGTCGGTGGCCTCGCCGCCGTGCTCGCGGGCCAGGCCCTCGATCCGCACCTGGTCGAAGCGGCCGCGGGCGACGACCAGCGGCCGGTGGTCGCGGCCGGTCGTGGCGCCGGTGGGCAGGACGGCCCCGACCACGCTGTCGATGTCGCGCTCGATGTCCACGCCGGTCTTGCTCTCGAAGTCGTCACGCTCGCGGGTGTCGGGCTCGAGCTTGCGCAGGCGCTGGCGCAGTTCGGACGCCATCACTTCCTGGACGTTGGCGTAGCCGATGGCGGTGGCGTCGGCGGGGACGTATTCGAGCTCGGCCGGACCGGCGGCCTGTGACATCGCCACGGGCAAGCCCAGCGACGCGACGAGGCCGGTGGTGAGGCCGATGGCCAGGATGCCGCCCGCGCCCAGGACGAAGTTCCGAGTCTTCTTCGTCATCGAGAGTCCCCCTGCCGGAGTATACGGAGCCTTGCCCTGGAAGTTCGTCGACCGCCACGATTTTGGCGGCTCAAAACCGCCGCAACCCGCCCTGCCGCCGCCGGTGCCCGCCAGTGCCAGGCACTGAACACCGTTCGGTGCCTGGCACTGAACGGTGTTCACTGCTCCAGGACGTACTCCCGCCGCGCCACCAGCCGCATCGCCAGCCACAGGAACACGGCGAGGATCAGCAGCAGCCAGGTCACCGCCGTGGCCGCGGGCGGCGCCTGGCGAAACATGCTCTGCAGCAGACTGAGGGTGTTGTCGCTGGGCAAGGCGTGCGGGACCAGTGCCTGGAGGTAGTGCGCCACCGTGAACTGGCGCAGGTAGCCCGGCAGGGCCATCGCCACCTGCTCCCAGCCGAACGCGAACACCAGCCCGACCACCAGCGGACGCTTCAGCCAGGTGCCGACGAAGGCGAAGACGGCGCCGTAGACGGCCAGCCCGAGCGCCAGGATCGCCAGGTCGAGCACCAGCGCGCGGAACGACGCGCCGATCTCGCCGAACGGCACGACCAGGAAGTAGCTGAGCATCACCGACGGCAGCACCACCAGCGTCGTGCAGGCCAGGTAGGCCAGGTACTTGCCGAGCAGCACCGCGGCACGCGGAATCGGCCGCGTGAAGAGATACGTGAGGGTCTTGTCTTCGACCTCGTCGGCCATCAGGGCGGTGCCGTAGAACACCCCGAGCACCGGCACGATGAAGCGGATGTAGAGCATCCAGATCATCACCCCGAAGATGCTCGACCCGGCCACCCGGACGCCGTTCACGCGCAGCGCCGGCATGCCCAGCGACTCGACGACGCGGAACACCAGCGCCAGCAGCACCGGACCGGCGACCACCAGCGCCATGAAGATCGTGCGCCGCGACCTCAGCATCTCGCCGAACGACAGCTCGAAGACGCGGCGGGCGGCAGCGGTGAGCGACGGCGGGGCGACGCGGGGGGTGTGGGGGGCTTCGCTCACGGCGTCCTCTGCGGCTTCCGCTATTGCTTCACGAGGAACTTGAACACGGCCTGCAGGTTGTCGTCGGGCGAGGTCACCTCGTCGATGGCCCCCACCTCGCGCGACGCGGCCAGCTGGGTGATCGTCTGGTAGAAGGCGTCGGGCTGGCGCGTCTCGATCACCAGCGCGCCCGGCTCGAAGGCCAGGCTCATCACGCCCTCGTCGGCGAGCAGGCGATGGGCCAGGGCACGCGGATCGGCGGCGCGGACGTGCACGGTGTGCGGGTGGGTGTCGATCAGGTCGCGGATCTGATGGACGTTGCCCTCGGCGACGATGCGGCCGTTGTTGATCAGCAGGATGTTGGCGGTCATCGCCTCGATCTCGTGCAGGATGTGGCTCGAGACGATGACGTGCTTGCCCTGGCGGGCCCACTCCTTGATGTAGCGGATGGTCTTGCGCCGCTGCAGCGGGTCCATGCCGGTGAGCGGTTCGTCGAGGATCAGCACCTCGGGGTCGTGGACCAGGGCCTGGGCCAGCTTGACGCGCTGCCGCATGCCCTTGCTGTAGGCGCCGATCTTCT
>CAYUAX010000223.1:0-7595 GCA_964442845.1 uncultured Bifidobacteriaceae bacterium
CAACATGGCCATCGTGTCGATGATTAGCCTGCTCCCCAGCAATAGCGCCATGATCCTCGTCGGCCCGCGCGTCTACTACGCGATGGCCCGCGACGGCATGTTCTTCCCGGCCGCCGCGAAGGTGCATGCCACCTACCGCACGCCGGCGACGGCGATCGTCGCGCAGGCGGTCTGGACGACGCTGCTCATCGTCACCGGCAGTGGCAGCGCCCTCACCACCTACACCGGCTTCTCGATTCTGCTCTTCAACGGCGTCGCCGTCGCCGCGCTGTTCGTGCTGCGGCGCCGCGAGCCCGACGCCCCGCGTCCGTACTCGACGTGGGGCTATCCAGTCCTGCCGGCGCTCTTCATCGCTGTTTGCGCGGTCATCGTCGCCAACGCGCTGTACACCGACCTGGTGGCGCCCTTGACCAGCGGACAGTCGCTGGGACCGTCGGCGGCCGGGCTGGTCGTCATCGCCCTCGGTCTGCCGCTCTATTGGTGGTTCAACCGCGCCAGCGGCCCGGCGCGCTGAACGGGTCGTAGACGCGAACGGCCGGCGGAGGTCCGCCGGCCGTTCTGCCTTTCGCCGGGGAAGGCGTCAGGGGATGATGCGCAGGTCGCCCCGATACGTGATGGTGCGGCCCGGCTGAATCATCACGTCGAAGGTGAGTGGATTCAGACCGGGGGCCCGCACCTCGATGCGGTGACCGCCGTCGTCGAGCCGCAGCTGCTGCCAGATGCCGTCGAAGTCGTCGACGATGCCGGCGTAGTAGCCATCGACGTAGACCTCAGCGTCCTTCGGTTCGACCTTGAGCCGCACGCCGCCGATGCTCCAGCCGCGCGGGCCGGTGTAGGCGCCGTAGCCGTAGCCGCCCGCCCAATTGCCATAGCCACCCGCCCAATTGCCGTAGTAGCCGCCCCAGTTGCTGCCGTAGTAGCCGCCCCAGCCGCCCCACCCGCCGTAGCCGTACCAGCTCCACGGGTCGTAGGCCCAGTACCCGAGTCCGGTGGGCCCGTAGAAATAGCGCCGGCCGTAGTTGGGGGAGACGTAGACGGTGCGCGGCGGACGCGGCGCCGAGCTGCGCGGCACGGCCTGCGGGCGCGGCCCGCCGTAGTCGCGATCGCCGCCGGCGTCGGGCCGCCGGACGCCCCCCTGGCGCGAGCGGACGCCGCCGTTGCCGCCGCCGCTGCGGCCCGACCCACCGGCCGACGCGCCAGGCCGGCGGCGGCCGCCTTGCTCTTCGGCGTTGGCGACGGCCGGCGCCGTGGGGGCTGCGGGCGCGGCCTCGGGGACACGCAGGCGCGGACGTGCTTCCTGCGCGTCGCTGGCGACCCGCTCGCTCCGGGGACTTCTGGACGTGCCGGCGTCGGGTGCTCGCCGGTTCTCGCGCGGCACGGCCTGGCGCGACACGGCAGCGGGGGCATCCTGGGTTTCGGGGGGCGGCGACGATTCCTGCGCCGCGGCTGGCGCGACGGCGAGGAGTGCGGCGGTCACCGCGGGGAACAGCCTGCGGGCAGTCATGGTGACACCTCGAGAGGGCAGGGCAGACGACACGCTCATGTTCAGTGCAACTTCGCTGCCACGAAGGGCCGGGCAACGCCGCGCGCTCACGCGCGCGGACGTCCCGATTCCTTGACACTGCTTTTCGCAACCAAGGACACTGGTGTGGCCCGTCCTGGTCATATGTGCAGCGGATTCCGACGCGCGGCGCCCGATATCCAAGGCGCGACGACCGAGCGAACCAGGCCTGTTCGTGAGGGAGGAGCAACGCCGGAGATCGGGATGCCCCGCAAGGAAGGCGCGGCGCAGATGACCAGGACGGGCCACTAGGATGTCTTCCCGGCGGCGCCTCGCGTGCGCTGCGGCCCTGGCGATCGTGGCTGCGGCGTGCGGCAAGAAGGGGCCGCCGCTGGCGCCGCTCGTCCAGCTGCCGGCGCAGGTCGCGGCGTTCTCGGCCGAGCGCGTCGCCGACACCGTCTTCCTCGCCCTCACTGTCCCCACGGCCAATGTCGGTGGTGACACCCCAGGCGACATCGGCGCCGTCGAGGTCTTCGCGGTCACCGCGGAGGGCGAGCCGATCGTCGGGGAACGGGAGCCCGGCGCGGCCTGGACGCTGGTCCACCGCGTGCCGGTGCGGCGGGTGATCCCGCCGCCTCCGCCGCCGCCGCCCGGATCGGCGGGGCCAGTGGTGCCGCCGCTCCCGCTCGAACCCGGCGCCGACCAGGGCGAACGGCTGATCCTGCACGAAGCCCTCACGCCGGCCCTGTTGGAGCCGTCGGCCGCGGTCGAGCCGAGCCCGCCGGGGGCGCCAGCCCCGTCCGCTCCCGACGCCGACGATCGCCCGGCGCTGTCGCTGCCGGTGGTGGCGCCGCTGACGGACCGCACCGCCCGGCGGTACTACGTCGCCCGTGCCCTCTCCAGACGCGGCCGTCCGGGCCAATGGAGCGCCATCCGCGCCGTGCCCACGGCGAGTCCGCTCGCGGCCCCCGGCGTCGCGATGCCGACCTACGATGCCACGACGCTGACCATCACGTGGACGCCGCCACCCGGCGCCACGGTGCCGCCGCCGCCGCTCGAAGCCGGGTTGTTGCCCTCACGCCCGTTCGGCCCGGCACCGACGACGACGAAGTACAACGTCTACGCGCCGGGCGGCGAGCTCGCGCCCGACGCGTTCGGCCGGGTGACGCGCGGCGCGCCGCTCAACCCCACGCCAATCGACGCGCTGACGTTCGCCCTCCCGGGCGTGGCCTTCGGTCAGGAGCGCTGCGTCGTCGTGCGCAGCCTGCACACGGTGGGCGACGCGGTGGTCGAGAGTCCGGCGTCGGCGCCGGCGTGCGTCACGCCCGCCGACACGTTCCCGCCGCCGGCGCCGACCGCCCTCGAGGCTGTGGGCGGCGCCGGTGTGATCAGCCTGATCTGGGAGCCGGTCGAGGCCGCCGATCTCGCCGGCTACCTCGTCTTCCGTGGAGAGAGCGGCGGCGAGCCGGCCACCGCCCTCACGCCGACGCCGATTCGCGACGCCAGTTTCGCCGACCGCGCGGTCACCCCGGGCGTGCGCTACGTGTACGTGGTGGTCGCGGTAGACTCGGCCACGCCGGCCAACCGGAGCGCGCCGTCGAATCGAGCCGAGGAGACGGCGCGACAATAGACCAGCGGCTAGCGGCTAGCGGCTCGCGGCTAGCGGCTAGAGAAAGCCGGAGAGCATGGACAGGATCTATCGAGTGCGGCAGGGAACGGGTGGGCGGTACGTGGTCGAGCGCGACGGCGCGTTCCACTGGCTGGAGGGCGACGTGTTCGGCGACTACCGGGCCGGTGCCGACATCGACGGGCCGCTCGGCGAGCTGCTGGCGCCGGTCGTGCCGTCGAAGATCATGGCCATCGGGCTCAACTACAAGGACCACGCCGCCGAGATGAAGAAGGCGTTGCCGGCCGAACCGCTGCTCTTCATCAAGCCGCCGACCACGGTCATCGGTCCCGAGGCGCCGATTCGCATTCCCGATTGGGCGGGCCGCATCGAACACGAGGCCGAGATGGCGGTGGTCATCCGCCGCCGCGCCACGCGCGTCGCGGCCGCCGACGCGATGTCGTACGTGCTCGGCATCACCTGTCTGAACGACGTGACCGCCCGCGAGCTGCAGGCCCGCGACGTCCAGTACTCGCGGGCCAAGGGCTTCGACACCTTCGCGCCGATCGGCCCGTGCATCGCCGTCGGCCTCGACCCGTCGGCGCTCGACGTCGAGGGCTGGGTGAACGGCCAGAAGCGGCAGCACTCCAACACCCGCGAGCTGATCTTCCCGGTGCCGATGATCATCGAGTGGCTGACGCGCTTCTGCACGCTGGAGCCGGGCGACGTGATCACCACCGGCACGCCGTCGGGCGTCGGTCCGCTGGTTCCGGGCGACCGCGCGATGGTCAAGGTGCAGGGCGTCGGCGCGCTCTCCAACCCCTGCGTCGAGGCGTGATGCCGGACCCGATGGCGAAGCTCGACGCGCTCGAGCGGCTGGCGGAACTCGGCGGCGGCGAAGAGCGCCTCAAGCGACAGCACGAGGCGGGCAAGCTCGTCG
Organism: uncultured Bifidobacteriaceae bacterium; assembly: GCA_964442845.1. GTDB lineage: Bacteria > Acidobacteriota > Vicinamibacteria > Vicinamibacterales > UBA2999 > CAWAYR01. The sequence goes on from CAYUAX010000223.1 coordinate 4,048, forward strand.
CCCGCGAGCGCATGGAGCTGCTGTTCGACCCGGGCACGTTCGAAGAGGTCGACAAGCTGGTCACGCACCGCTGCCTCGACTTCGGCATGGCCGATCAGGTGGTGCCGGGCGACGGCGTGGTCACCGGTCACGGCCGTATCGACGGCCGGGTCGCCTACGCCTTCGCCCAGGACTTCACCGTCTTCGGCGGGTCGCTCAGCGAGACCAACGCCGCCAAGATCGTCAAGATCATGGACATGGCGATGCGCGCCGGGGCGCCGATCGTCGGCTTGAACGACTCCGGCGGCGCCCGCATCCAGGAAGGCGTGCTGTCGCTCGGCGGCTACGCCGACATCTTCCTGCGCAACACCCTGGCCAGCGGCGTCGTGCCGCAGATCTCGGCGATTCTCGGCCCGTGCGCCGGCGGCGCGGTGTACTCCCCGGCCATCACCGACTTCATCGTGATGGCCAAGTCGTCGAGCTACATGTTCATCACCGGCCCCGACGTGATCAAGACGGTCACCCACGAGGACGTGACGAAGGAGGAGCTCGGCGGCGCGATGACCCACAACGCCAGGAGCGGCGTCGCGCACTTCGCCGTCGAGGACGACCGCGAGGCCATCGCGCTGGTCCGCGATCTGCTCGGGTTCATGCCGTCGAACAATCTCGACGATCCGCCGCGCCGGGCCACCGCCGATCCGGTGGAGCGCGAGGACGCCGCCCTCGACACGCTGGTGCCGGCCTCGCCGAACCAGCCCTACGACATGCACGATCTCATCCGCAGCATCGCCGACGACGGCGAGTTCCTCGAGGTCCAGGAACACTACGCCCGCAACATCGTCGTCGGCTTCGCGCGCCTCGGCGGCCGACCCGTGGGGCTGGTCGCCAACCAGCCGGCGCAGCTGGCCGGCACGCTCGACATCGACGCCTCGGTCAAAGGCGCGCGCTTCGTGCGCTTCTGCGACTGCTTCAACATCCCGCTCGTCACCTTCGAGGACGTGCCGGGCTTCCTGCCCGGCACCCAGCAGGAATACGGCGGCATCATCCGCCACGGCGCCAAGCTGCTCTACGCCTATGCCGAGGCCACCGTGCCGAAGGTGACGGTGATCACGCGCAAGGCCTACGGCGGCGCCTACTGCGTGATGTCGAGCAAGCACATCCGCACCGACTTCAACTACGCGTGGCCGACCGCCGAGATCGCCGTCATGGGCGCCGAAGGCGCGGTGAACATCCTCTACAAGCGCGAGATCGAGAAGGCCGCCGACCCGGCGGCGACGCGCGCCGAGAAGATCGCCGAGTTCCGCGAGAAGTTCGCCAACCCGTACGTGGCGGCGGCGCGCGGCTTCATCGACGAGGTGATCCGCCCGCGCACGACCCGCCGGCGGCTGATCCAGGCGCTGGCGACGCTCGAGACCAAGCGCGACCGCAACCCGGCGAAGAAGCACGGCAACATCCCGCTCTGACGTGGCGGGGCTCGGGACTCGGGTCTCGGGTCGCGGGTCGCGGGATCGCGCTGCCCGGCCAATGCGAGCGCCGGACGGGCCGGCCGCGGTGGCCGTCGACCACACCGCGGTGCACACCGCAAGTGCTAGAATTTTCAGACACTTGTGCCGGTCACCAAGGTCCTGATCGCCAACCGCGGCGAGATCGCCGTGCGGGTCATCCGCGCCTGCCGCGACCTCGGCCTCGCCACCGTCGCCGTCTACAGCGAGTGCGATCGCGCCGCGCTGCACGTGCGGCTGGCCGACGAGGCGTGGCCGATCGGCCCGAACCCGCCGCGTGAGAGCTACCTGCGCATCGACACGATCGTCGACGTGGCGCGGCGGAGCGGCGCCGATGCCGTCCACCCCGGCTACGGGTTCCTGGCCGAGAACGAGGACTTCGCCCGTGCCTGCCGCGACGCCGGCCTGACCTTCATCGGCCCGTCGCCCGAGGTCATCGAGCAGATGGGGAGCAAGACCGCGGCACGGCAGGCGGCGATCGCCGCCGGCGTCCCCGTGGTGCCCGGCACCGAGACGCCGCTCGGCGACGACGTGCCCGACGCCGAGGTGCGGCGGATCGCCGAGACCATCGGCTACCCGCTGATGCTGAAGGCGGTGGCCGGCGGCGGCGGCAAGGGCATGCGCATGGTCGCGGCACCGGACGACCTGGCCAGCGCGTTGCGCGCCGCCCGCTCCGAGGCCGGCTCGGCGTTCGGCGACTCGGCGGTCTATCTCGAGCGGCGGCTGCTGACGCCCAGGCACATCGAGGTGCAGCTGCTCGGCGACCATCACGGCACGGTCGTCGCGTTCGTCGAGCGCGAGTGCTCGATTCAGCGGCGCCATCAGAAGGTGATCGAGGAAAGTCCGTCGCCGGCGATCACGCCGGCGGTGCGGGCCCGGCTCACCGGCGCGGCCGCGGCGGTGGCCCGCCAGGTGGGCTACACCAACGCCGGCACGATCGAGTTCCTGCTCGACGCCGACGGCGCGTTCTACTTCCTCGAGATGAACACGCGGCTGCAGGTCGAACACCCGATCACCGAGATGGTCACCGGCGTCGATCTGGTGCAGTGGCAGATCCGCATCGCCCGCGGCGAACCGCTGACACTCGATGCCGAGGCGCTGCTGACGCCGCGCGGCCACGCCGTCGAGTGTCGCGTCTACGCCGAGGACCCCGACAACGGCTTTCTGCCGTCGCCCGGCCGCATCGTCAGCCTGCGCGTGCCGCAGGGGCCCGGCGTGCGCGACGACAGCGGCGCCACCGAAGGTCTCGAGGTGCCGATCTTCTACGACCCGCTGGTCTCGAAGCTGGTCACCTGGGGTGACGACCGGGCGCACGCGCTGGCGCGGATGCGGCGCGCGCTGGCCGAGTACGAGGTCGTCGGCATCCGCACGACGATCCCGTTCTTCCAGTGGGTGCTCGACGACGACGACTTCCGGGCCGGCCGGTTCGACACCACCTTCATCGACCGGCAGCTGGCCGCGCGCCAGGGGGCGCCGTTCAAGCCGGCGACCGCCGCCGACGAGGATCTCGCCGCCGTGGCAGCGGCCTTGCACGCCGTGCTGCGGGTCCCGGAGCGCGCGGCGGGACCGGACGTGCCGCCGAGCCGCTGGCGGCAGCAGGCGCGCATCGAAGGACTTCGCTGACACATGCAGTACGACGTGACGATCGGCGGGCGCACCCGGCGGGTGCTGGTGCAGCGGGCCGGCGCCCGTTGGCGCGTGACGCTCGACGGCGCCGTGCATCTCGTCGACGCGGCCCCGGTCGGTGCGGTCGGGCTGTCGCTGCTCATCGGCGCCGACGACGGCGCCGCGCCGGTGCGCGGCGTCCGCGCCGTGGTCGCCGCCCGTCCCACGGCCGGCGACGTCGATGTCCACGTCAACGGACAGGCCGTCGCCGCCACGGTACGTCCGGCGGGCGCCAGCCGGCGGCGCGGCGGCGGCGTCGACGGCGCCGACGGGCCGCAGCGGGTCGTGGCGCCGATGCCGGGCAAGGTCGTGCGCGTGCTCGTCGCCGCGGGCGACGTGGTCGCCGCCCGCCAGGGGCTCGTGGTCGTCGAAGCCATGAAGATGGAGAACGAGCTCAGGGCC
>CAYUAX010000224.1:0-7589 GCA_964442845.1 uncultured Bifidobacteriaceae bacterium
CCCACCGACCCGCCGGTGATGTGCACCGACATCGCGAAGCCCTTGTGCAGGCCCGAGGCGCGAAACACCGCCGCCGCGGCCGGCGGGTGGAAGGCGGCGCCGCCCAGCCCGCCGAGCACGAGCAGCACTCCCAGCATGGCCGGCGACGACGCCCAGCCGACCAGGCTGAGGATCAGCACCGACACCAGCGGCCCGGCGATGAGCAGCACGCGCGGCCGCCAGCGGTCGGCGAGCGTGCCGAAGGCCAGCTGCGACACCGACGAGGCCATCTGGAAGCACATCGCCAGCGTGCCCACCGCCGTCAGCGACAGCCCGAGATGCGGGATGAACAGCGGCAGCAGCGGCGCGTAGATGTTGGTGTAGGCGTCGACGATGAAGTGCGTCGAGGCCAGGGTGACGACGGCGGCGGGGAGCCCGGCGATGGTGCGGGCCGGCGCGGCGGGCACCGCCGCGGAGACCGTTCCCGCTCCGCTCAGGCCCACCGTGGGCAATCCATCCTCACAGCTTACACGTCGGGCGCGACGGTCGGCGAATCGGCGGCGCCGCGGGTATCATGCCAGCGTGGCCGGTCCGCGCCGCGTCGCGACGTTTGCCCTCGTGCTGCTCGCCGTCGCCGTGGTGCCGGCGCGGGCGCAGTCGTCGTGTTCGACTACCAGCCAGGCGCTGTTCGTGCGCGATGCGCTCGAGGAGCTCTATCTCTGGTACCGCGAGCTGCCGCCGATCGACCCCGCGAGCGTCGACTCCCCTGAGGCGTACCTCGACGCCGTGCGCTTCCGGCCGCTCGACGCCACCTTCAGCTACATCACGTCGCGGGCCGCCACCGACGCGTTCTACTCCGACAGCCAGTACATCGGGTTCGGCCTGTCGACGTCGACGGCCACCGGCGAGCTGCGGGTGCTGCAGGTGTTCGCCGACAGCCCGGCCAGCGAGGCGGGCCTGGCGCGCGGCGCGCGCATCACCGCCATCGGCGGCATCGCCGCGGCGACGCTCATCGCCGACGGCACGCTCGACGCCGCCCTCGGCCCGGCCACCGCCGGCGTCGAGGCCACGTTCACCTTCGCGACCCGCGACGGCGCCAGCCGCACCGCCACGCTGCGCAAGCGGCCCGTCACCATCCCGACGGTGTCGCTGACGCGGGTCTTCGACGTCGACGGCCGCAAGGTCGGCTACGTGTTCTTCCGCAACTTCGTCCGGCCGAGCACCGCGGCGCTCGACGAGGCCTTCGCCGCGCTGGTCGAGGCCGGCGTCACCGAGCTGGTGCTCGACCTGCGCTACAACGGCGGCGGGCTGGTGGACGTCGCCGTGCACCTCGCCAGCCTGATTGGCGGCCGCCCGGCTGCCAACCAGGTCTTCGCCGAGTACCGCCACAACGATCGCAACCGCCGCCGCGACGAGACGCTGCGCTTCACCGCCCCGGCCCACGCCCTCGACCTGTCGCGGGTCGTCGTCATCGCGTCGCGGGCCTCGGCGTCGGCCAGCGAGCTGGTCGTCAACGGCCTGCGGCCGTTCGTCGCCGTCACCGTCGTCGGCGATCGCACCTACGGCAAGCCGGTCGGCCAGTACGTGCTGCCGTTCTGCGACAAGGTGCTGGCGCCGGTGGCGTTCTCGATGGTCAACGCCGACGGCCGCGGCGACTACTTCGACGGCATCGCCGCCGACTGCGCCGCCGCCGACGACATCGAGTACGACCTGGGCGACGCCGCCGAGGCCTCGCTCGCCGAGGCGCTGACGGTGGTGCGCACCGGCACGTGTTCGGCCGCGGCGTCGCGGCCCGCGCGCGCCGGTCGGGTCGGCGCCGGCCGCCGCGACGTCGGGTGGGCGGCCGTGCTCAACGCCCGCTGAGCGACGATCAGCGCCTCGCCGCCAGGCGGCGCAGCCGGCCGACGACCGCGTCGCGTACCTCGACGAACTCGCGCACGTGAAGCACGTGCGCCGCCGCCGCCAGCACCGCCAAGGCCACGCCGATCGCCAGCGCCAGGCGTGCCAGTTGTGCGGCCACGCCGCCGCCGGCGACCAGCGCCGCGGCGCCGCCGATGGTCAGCCACGCGGCGCCGGCCATAAGCATGCCGGCGAGCAGGATCCGCAGGCCGGTCCCGGCGACGTGACGCAGCTCCAGGCCGGCCAGCGCGTTGCGCGCCAGCCACACCAGCGTCGCGGCGTTGAACAACGCGGCGATCGACGCGCTCAATGCCAGCCCGCGGTAGCCGAGCAGCGGCGCCGACGCCACGCTGAGCACGGCGTTCAGCAGCACCGCGGCGATGCCGACCGCCACCGGCGTGCGGCTGCGGCCGATGGCGTAGAACGTCGGCGACACGATCTTCACCACCGAGTAGCCGACCAGGCCGACGGCGTAGAGCTGCACGGCGGCGGCCGTCGCCAGCGTGTCGGCCGGGGTGAAGCTGCCGCGCTCGAAGAGCAGCCGCACGATCGGCTCGGCCAGCACGACCAGGCCCAGCGTGGCCGGGACGTTCAGAGTCAGCATCAGGGCGATCGCCGACGCCAGCGTGCTGCGCATCCGCGCGGCGTCACCGGTGGCGGCGAGCCGCGACATCGCCGGCGTGGCGGCGGTGGCGATCGACACGCCGAACAGGCCGATCGGCAGGTACATCACCCGGAAGGCGTAACCGAGGTACGAGACCGCGCCGGTGCCCTCGCCGGTGGCGACCACGGTGTTGACGAACACGTTCAACTGCGTCGCCGCCAGGCCGACCGTCCCCGGGCCCATCAGCAGCAGGACGCGCTTCAGCCCGGGGTCGGCGAGATCGATGGTCGGGCGATACCGGAACCCCTGTGCGCGCAGCGCCGGCCACTGCAGCAGCACCTGGCCGACGCCGCCGACCAGGGCGCCGGCCGCGACGGCGAGGATGGGATCGTAGCCGGCCGCACTGGCCGCCGGCACCAGCGCCACCGCGGCGACGATCGACGCGGCGTTGAACATCGCCGGTGACAGCGCCGGTACGAAGAAGACGTTCAACGAGTTGAGCATGCCCATGCAGGCGGCGGCCAGCGCCACCAGCACCAGGAACGGCGACACGATGCGGGTGAGCAGCACCGTCAGCTCGAACTTGCCCGGGACGGCGGTGAAGCCGCCGGCGAGCAGGCCGACGATCGGCTCGGCGAACACGACGGCGAGCAGCACCAGGCTGCCGGTCACGATCGCCAGCGCGTTTATCACCGAGTTGCCCAGACGCCAGGCGCGGTCGCGGCCTTCGGTGGCCAGCGCTTTGCTGAAGGTCGGCACCAGGGCGGCGCTCATCGCCCCCTCCGCGAACAGGTCGCGGACCAGGTTGGGGACGCGGAAGGCGACCAGGAACGCGTCCATGGCGTCGCTGGCACCGAACCAGTAGGCGAGCACCTGCTCGCGCACCAGCCCGAGCACGCGGCTGGTCATGGTGGCGGCGCCGACGACGCCGGCCGAGCGGGCGAGGTGGCGGGAGGCCGGGGGATGAGCGGTCGGGTCGGCCGGCGACGGCGGGATGGTCGGCTCCGGATCTGACACGGCCGCGAGGAAGCGTAGCACGCGCCTCGACACCGCTTCCGCACACCGTCCGGGATCGAACGGGCGAAAAAATCGGGCTCCGGCCGCACGGCGGGAGCCCGAGGAGGATGGTGAGAGGCTGACTAGGCCTTTCACCGGATATAGACGGCGCGACCGCGCGAAAAGTTTGCCGCGCTCAGGCGCTCAGGAGCTCAGCCGCGCCCGCACCAGTTCGTTCACGCGCCGCCCGTCGACGGTCTTGCCGGTCAGCGCGGCCATCACCGCCTTCATCACCTTGCCCATGTCCTTCGCCGTGGCGGCGCCGGTGGCGGCGATCGCGGCATCGACCGCGGCGGCGATCTCGGCGTCGCCGGCCGCCGGCGGCTGGTAGGTCTCGAGGATGGCGATCTCGGCCCGCTCCTTGTCGGCCAGCTCGCGGCGCCCGGCCGCCTCGAACTGCTCGATCGAGTCGCGCCGCTGCTTGACCAGCGCCGCCACCACCTGCAGATCCTCGGCGGCGTCGAGAGCGCGGCCCTTCTCGATGCTCTTGGTCGTCAGCGCCGTCTTCAGCATGCGCAGCGCGGTGAGGCGGGTGGCGTCCTTGGCCTTCATCGCCGTGGCGATGTCGGCCGTGATCGTGTCGGTGAGGGACATGGGCATCTCGCGGATCAGGAATCGATCGAGCTGTCGCCGGCGGTGAAGTGCCACTCGGCGGTGGTGTCGTAGAACGGCCGGCGCGTCGCCGGGTCGTTCACCTTGACCGACAGGGCGATGGTCGGCCGGACGCGGAAGTAGCCGGACCGGCGCAGCACCTTGCGGAACCCGGCATGCAGCAGGTGACAGCGGATCTTGTCCGAGTCGGCGGCGCGGGCCTCGCGATCGACCCAGCGCAGCAGCGTCTTCACCGCCCGATCGTCGCCGGGCACGGCCAGGAAGTCCACCAGATGCGTGACCCGGCCGCGCGGCTCGTGGGCGTGGCGATAGACGGCGTAGCCGGCGACCTCGTCGTCGCGTCGCAGCACCGCCAGGGAATAGCGCGCGTGCGGCGTCCGCATGTAGCGCCAGTTGACGTAGTCGGCGTCGCGCCGCACGGCCAGCGTCAGCTTCGGCGCCGCGGCCGCCCACAGGCGATCGGCGCTGGCGTCGAGCTGACGCACCACTTCCACCGATTCGCGCAGCGGCCGCTGCCGGGCTACCACCTTGACGAACGGCAGCGTCACCGCCGACACCAGACGGTTCACCGGCTGCGGCCAGTCGGGGCGACGCAGCGCGCGGCGGCTCAGCGGCTTCACCACGCACGGCACCGGCACGGCCTGCGGCACCCGTAAGCGATCGAGGACCGCCCGGGTCGCCTCGGTGATGCCGGCGGCGAGGGTGACGTCGGCGTCGCGATGCCACGCCCGCAGCAGCTGTTCGTGGAGGCCCTGGCGATCGCGTTCACCGGCCACCACCGGGTCGTTCAGCCAGACCCCGGCGAGGTCCCGGCCGGCCTGCGAGACCACCACCGGCCGGGCGACGGCGGCGCCGATCACGGCGGTGCCCTCGCGCACCAGCCACGGCGCGGCATGACGCGCCGCCGGATTCTGCCGCCGCTCCCACGACCACGTGAGCTGCAGCCGCTCCACGGCCTCGACGCCGAGCACGCGTCGGTAGAGTTGCTCGAACGCGCGGCGGTCGTCGGTGCGGTAGCGATCCAGCGCGGCCATGCCGGCGGTCAGCGAGACAGGGTGAAGACCGTGGGAACGCGGCGGCTAGCCCTGCGGCCGCGGCCGCTGGCCGGGTTGCGCGGGCGGCTGCTGCACCACGCCGGGCATCGGCGAGCCCTGCACGCCGAAGAACGGCTGCGACGCATCGGCTGGCGGTTGCTGCAAGGGCACGAACAGCCCGTTGCCGTTGGGCTGCGCCATCGGCACGCCGAACGGCGTCGCGCCGGCCGGCTGCCCGAACGGCATCTGCGCCGGCTGGCCGAACGGCACCGGCTGGCCGAACGGCTGGGTCATGCCCGGCTGCGCGAACGCGGCGGCGAACGGGTTCTGGGCCGGATCGACCACCGGCACATCCGGGGTGTCCTGCACCTCGGGCTGCGCCTCGACGACCTCGGGGCCTTCTTGGACCGGGGTGTTGGTGAAGCGGCCACCGGGCCGTGCCCCGGCCGCCGCGGCCGACGCCGCCGGCGCCGTACTCGTGGCGAGGACCAGGATGCGGTCGTAGGTCGACGGGCCGCTGCCCGGCACGGCGCGCGTCGCGGCGACGTAGCCGGCGGCGCCGCGCAGGATGATGTCGAGTGCCTTGGCCTCTGGCACGCCTTCGAACGTGAGGGTCAGCGGCGGGCCGGCGATGCGCTCGGCGCCGACCACGCGGGTGCCGCCGACGCGGGCCCATTCCGCCAGCACCTGCCGCACCGGGACGGAGGCGGCGTGCATGGTCACCAGGCCGTCACGAATCTGGAGGGTCAGCTGCTGCGCCGCCGCCGGCAGCGCCGTCGCCAGGACCACGAGCGCGGTCAGGATCACGCGGCTCATGTCCGCCAGTATAGCAACTGGCGGGCCGTGTCCAGCGGGCCCCGGCCGACGGTCAGCGGGCGCGGAAGTCGGCCAGCACGTGCTGGATGATCTGGTCCAGCCCGACCTGGGGTTCGTAGCCGATCAAGGCCCGGATCTTCGTCAAGTCGGGCACCCGCCGCGGCATGTCCTCGAAGCCGGATTCGTAGGCCTGGTCGTAGGGAATCGTCACGATGTCGGACGACGACCCGGCGGCGGCGCGGACCCGCTCGGCGAGTCCGCGGATGCTCACTTCCTCGACGTTGCCGATGTTCAGCACCTCGCCGATCGCCGCCGGCTCGTCCATGAGCGCGAGCAGCGCCCGGACGACGTCGCCGACGTAGGTGAAGCTGCGGCTCTGCGTGCCGTCGCCGAACACGGTGATCGGCTCGCCGGCCAGCGCCTGGCGAACGAAGTTCGGCAGCACCATCCCGTACTGGCCGGTCTGCCGCGGGCCGACGGTGTTGAACAGGCGGAACACCACCACCGGCAGCTTGCGCTCCTTGTAGTAGGCGAGGGCGTGGAACTCGTCGAGCATCTTGCTGCAGGCGTAGGCCCAGCGGTGGCGCGTCGTCGCGCCCAGCACCAGGTCGGCGTCCTCGCGGAACGGCACGTCGGCGCTCTTGCCGTAGACCTCCGACGTCGAGGCGACGAACACCACCTTCCGCTTCTTCACCGCGTGCCGCAGCACCACCTCGGTGCCGTGCACGTTGGTTTCGATGGTGTGGACCGGCCGTTCGACGATCAGCTTCACGCCGACCGCTGCGGCCAGGTGGAAGACGACGTCGGCGGCGTCGACGAGCTCGGCGGTGAGCGACTCGTTGAACACCGTGTCGATCACGTAACGGAACCGCGGATGGGTCTTGAACGCCGTGATGTTGTTGATCGTGCCGGTGGACAGATCGTCGATGACCTGGACGTGGTGTCCGGCGGCGAGCAGGGCCTCGGCCAGGTGCGATCCGACGAAGCCGGCGCCGCCGGTGATGAGCACGTGCTTGGACACTGGGGATCTACCTCGAGAGGGACAGCACCGCGGCGACGACGTCGTCCTGGGCGGTGGCGGCCAGGGATGGATAGAGCGGCAGGGAGACGAGCCGCGCGCACGCCGCGTCGGCGGCCGGGCAGGCGGCCGGCGCCCAGCCGCGCGCCGCCGGCTGGCGGGGGATCGGCACCGGGTAGTGCACCAGCGTCTCGACGCCGCGGGCGAGCAGATCGGCCTGCACGCGATCGCGCGCGTCGGTCAGCACTGGAAACAGATGGTAGACGTGGCCGGCGTCGCACTCGGGCGGCACCGCGACCGGCGCCGCGGCGAGCGCCGCGCGATAGCGGGCCGCCAGCCGGCGCCGCGCCGCCGTGGCCGCCGCCAGCCGCGGCAGACGGGCGCGGAGGATCGCCGCCTGCAGCTCGTCGAGCCGGCTGTTCACGCCGGTCTCGTCGTGATGGTAGCGGCTGGACTGGCCGCCGTTGCGCAGCCGCCGCACGCGCTCGGCCAGCCCCGGGTCGTCGGTGGTCACCGCGCCGCCGTCGCCGAGCGCGCCGAGGTTCTTGGTCGGATAGAAGCTGAACGCCGC
>CAYUAX010000225.1:0-7579 GCA_964442845.1 uncultured Bifidobacteriaceae bacterium
GCAACGACGCCGCCGGCCGCATCTTCCTCATCATCGTCGACGACCTGCACCTCGATTTCCGCAACACCGGCCGCATCCGCGATCTGTTCAAGCGCATCGCCCGGCAGCTGGTGCACGAAGGCGACATGTTCGGCATCGTCTCCACCGGGCCCTCGTCGCTGGCCATCGACCTGACCTACGACCGCAAGGTGCTCGACGAAGCGATCAAGCGGATCACCGGCAACGGCCTCAAGCCGTCGGACATCATCCAGGGCCAGGACAACGCCCAGGGCCCGGCCGAAGTCCGCTATCGCGCCCAGGTGGCGTTCTCCACCGTGCGCGACATCGTCACCCAGCTCGAACGGGTGAACAACCGCCGCAAGGCGGTGATCTGGGTCAGCAACGGCTACGACTTCAACCCGTTCGAGAAGCAGCGCCAGGGGGAAGATCCGATCTACGGCGGCCGCATGGGGCAGACCCAGGAAGAAGGCCAGCAGCAGAACCAGCTGATGAACCAGAGCGCGCAGTTCGCCGACGCCGACCTGGCCCGCGAGATGGCCGAGATCACCCGCTCGGCCAACCGCGCCAACGCCACCTTCTACACCATCGACCCGCGCGGCCTGGTCGCCGGCCAGGATCTCGACGAGACCGTCGATCCGATGGACTTCCAGGAGTACCTGCGCACGACGCAGGACAGCCTGCGCGTGCTGGCCCAGGAAACCGGCGGCATCGCCATCGTCAATCAGAACAACTTCGACAAGGGCCTCAAGCGCATCGACGCCGAGACCAGCGACTACTACGTGGTGGGCTACTACTCGAGCAACCCCGATCCGCTGAAGCGGACGCGCAAGATCGAAGTGAAGGTGAAGCGCGAGGGGCTGAACGTGTGGTCGCGGACGTCGTACACACTGCGACAGCCGCCGTCGCCGACCAGCAAGTGAGGCGGGCGGCGACCGGGACGGCCGCGGCCTAGGCGCGGCCGATCGGCGGCGCCGGGGCGCCGCTGCGCGCGGCGTCGATCGATTCCTGGATGCGCGCCTTCAGCCACGTGACCGGCTCGGGCTGCGCCTGCGTGAAGGCCCGCCAGACCTCGTCGGGAAGGGCGATGCTGATGACGCGTTCGGTGGGCAGGGTCATGGGCATCTCCAGAGTGATGGAACCCTGCGATCCTACCGTCCGGGACCCACGTGCAAAATAGAATGATCCGATTGCACGGATGTGTCCGGCAGATGACTGGGCCCGGCGCCGCGGGCGGCGTTTTGGGGCCCGGCCGGCGGACGGCGATAATCGACCTACCGCGCGGAGGCGGTGGAGCGCTATGAGCACGTGGACGATGGCCCAGCGGACCGGTCGGATGAACCCGTCGATTCTCCGCGAGATCCTCAAGGTGGCCGAGCGCCCCGGCGTGCGCTCGATGGCCGGCGGCCTGCCGTCGCCCGACACGTTCCCGGTGGACGCGCTGCGCGCCGCCTGCGACACGGTGCTGCGAACCCAGGGCAAGGAGGCGCTGCAGTACGCCTCGAGCGAGGGCTTCCTGCCGCTGCGCGAATGGGTGGTGGCGCGGCTCGGGCAGAGCGGCTTCGCGATCACCGCCGACCAGGTGCTGATCACGACCGGATCGCAGCAGGGGCTCGACCTGGTCGGCAAGGTGCTCATCGACGCCGGCGCGCCGGTGGCGGTGGAGTCGCCGACCTATCTCGGCGCGCTGCAGGCCTACGTGCCGTACGAGCCCGTGTTCACGGGCCTGGCCGGTGACGGCGAGGGCCCACGGCCCGAGGCGATCGCCGAATTGCCGCGGCGTGCACCCGGCACGCGCTTCGCCTACCTGCTGCCGAACTTCCAGAATCCGACCGGCCTGCAGATTCCAGGGCCGCGTCGCGACGCCCTGGTCGCCGCGGCGCAGCGCGCCGGCGTGCCGATCGTCGAGGACAACCCGTACGGCGACCTCTGGTACGACCACGAGCCACCGGCGCCGCTGGCGTCGCGGTGGCCCGACGGGGCGATCTATCTGGGATCGTTCTCGAAGGTGCTCACGCCGGGGTTCCGCCTCGGGTTCGTCGTGGCGCCCAAAGCGCTGTATCCCAAGCTGCTGTCGGCCAAGCAGGCCGCCGACCTGCACACCCCGGGGTTCAACCAGCGCGTCGTCTACGAGGTGGTGAAGGACGGCTTCCTGGATCGCCACGTGCCGACGATCCGCGAGCGCTACCGCACCCAGCGCGACGCGATGGCCGCGGCGCTCGCCGCGCACCTGCCCGCCGGCACCACCTTCGAGACGCCGCGCGGCGGCATGTTCTTCTGGCTGCGCCTGCCCGAGGGCTTCGACGCCATGCCGCTGCTCGAAAAGGCGGTCGAGGCCGGCGTGGCCTTCGTGCCGGGGGCGCCGTTCTTCGCCGCCGATCCCGATCCGCGGACGATGCGCCTCAGCTTCGTGACGCTCACCGTCGCCCAAATCCAGGAGGCGGTGGCGATCCTCGGCCGCGTCCTGGCCGAGGCCGCGGTGCCGAAGCTGGCCCGCGCGTAGCCGCCACCACGGGCACCTAGGGCGCGAGCCGCAGCTTGGGCCGCACCTTCTCGAACGCCTTGATCACCTCGTCCACGGCGCGCGGGGTGCGGCTCATCTTCGGGTAGACCCAGCCGGTCTCGCGGATGAGCGGCCGGCCCTCGATGCGCGCCGAATAGAGGTGGCCGCTGGCGACGTCGCGGGCCACCGACTGGTGCGAGACGATCGAGATGCCGAGGCCGTGGCGGACCAGCGCCTTGATGATCTCGACGTTCTCGGTCTCCATGACGATGCGCGGCTCGATCTTGGCGGCGGCGAAGAACTCGTCGATGACGCGGCGGGTGTTCGACCCCGACTCGAACAGCACGAACGGGTAGGCGGCGAGGTCGGCGGCGCTGACCTTGCGCTTCTTCGACAGCGGGTGCTTGGCCGCCGTCACCACCAGCAGCTCCTCCTGGAGCACCGGCACGGTCACCATGTCGGCGTCCTTGATCGGCAGGGTCAGCAGCGCCAGGTCGCCGGTGCCGGCGCGCAGGTGCTGCACGCACCGCTCGGTGCCCTCGTTGATGATCTTCACCTCGACGCCGGGATGCTGGCGGGTCAGCTCCGACAGCAGCGTCGGGAACACGTAGAGGCACACGGTCATGCCGCCGAGGATGCGGATCGTGCCGCGCAGCGTCTCCTGGCTGTCGCCGATGCCGGCCACCGTGTCGTTCAGGTCCTGGAACATCCGGTGGCTCAGCTGCAGCAGCGACTCGCCGGCCGGCGTGATGCGGATGCGGCGGCCGATGCGCAGGAACACCGGCGTCTTGAGCTCGTCTTCGAGCAGCAGGATCTGCCGGCTGATCGCCGACTGGGAGACGTGCAGTTTGTGGCCGGCGGCGGTGAACGAGCCGGTTTCGGCGATGGCGCGGATGATCTCGAGTTGGCGTAGGTCCACGGAGGCTCCTGGTGCGCCCCAGCTTATATCTCGCGTCGAGATGGACTCAAGAGAATCGTGAGCGCTCCGGAATGCATCGGATACGTTGCGTTTCTGGGTGGGCGCCGCCGAGCGCATGGATGGCCGGCGATCCAGAAGCGGAAGGGGGTAGGACGGCCCGCCGCGGTCAGACCGCGGACCGCCGCGCCGGGCGGCGCCGGTCGCGGCTGGTGACCACGGCGCGGGTGCGGGCGATCGCTTCCTTCAGGTAGTGCTCGTCCAGCTCGATCCCCAGGCCGTTGACGCCCATGCGGGCGCAGGCGACCGTCGTGGAGCCGAGGCCGAGGAACGGGTCGGCCACGGTCTGGCCGCGGCCGGCGCCGTGCAGCCGGATGCAGTACTCCGGCAGCCGGGACGGGAAGGTGGCCGGGTGCGGGCGGTCCTTCTCGCGGCTCTGGATGGTCTCGTAGGGGATGAACCAGGTGTTGCCGCGGCAACGCCGGCCGCCGGCGCCGGCGCGCCAGCGGGCGACGTTGGACGGATCCTGGTAGCGAACCCCCAGCGCCAGGCGGTCGAGCCGGGTGACGCCCTCGGGGGTGAAATGGAAGACGAACTCGTGGCAGTCGTTGAGGAACCGGCTCGAGTTGATGGGCTTGTAGTGACCGACGGCGAGGTCCTCGCTCAGCCCGGAGCGGGCTCCGGCGGCTTCGGCCTCGATGGCGATCGACTTGATCCAGTGGACGATGTTCTGGAGCCGCAGGTGCGGCCGGGCGGCCTGCGCGACGTCCAGTGCGGTCCACGGCTCGGTCGGCTTGGCGCCGACGTTCAGGAACAGCGACCCCTGCGGCGCCAGGGCGCGCGCCGCGGCCGCGACCCAGCGGCCGGTCCACTCGAGGTAGTCCTGCTGCGGCTGGCCGTCGTCGTAGGTCCGGTATTGGATGCCCGGGTTGTAGGGCGGCGACGTGACGACGACGTCGAGGGCGTGGGCGGGCAACTGGCCGAGGACGTCGAGGCAGTCGCCGAGGTAGAACCGGATGACGGCCCGTCCAACCTGGACGGTGTCGTAAGGCGTCGGGAAAGGGGAGGACACGCGGGGGCGATTGTATCGCCTCCGCGACGCCGGACCGGCCGGCGGACGCGGTGATCGGCCGCGCCTAGGAGGCGCGAACCGCCGCCAGCGCCGGCTGGAAGCCGTCGGCGGTGCGCCCGTCGCGCAGCGCCGAGATCGTGTGGTTCTGACGGTGGGCGGCGCTCGCGCACTGCGGGCCCTTTTCCTCCACGTAGACCACTTCGCGGAGGCTGGCCATGTCGCGGTAGCGGCCCACGACGCAGCCACAGGCCATCGTCCCGAACCCCAACAGCTTGACAACGCTCATCCGACTTTCTCCCTGTGTTCGACGCGGAGCAAGTTCC
Source organism: uncultured Bifidobacteriaceae bacterium (assembly GCA_964442845.1). Taxonomy (GTDB): domain Bacteria; phylum Acidobacteriota; class Vicinamibacteria; order Vicinamibacterales; family UBA2999; genus CAWAYR01. The sequence goes on from CAYUAX010000225.1 coordinate 4,812, forward strand.
GTACCGAAAGGCGAGTGCTGTTGGATAAGCGCGTTCTACATGGGTGGTCCCTCACCCCGTATCGAATTCGGTCGCAATTGGTCACCGCCATGGTCAGGGCGTGGCAGTCGACCGTGCCCGGCGTGGCGCCGGCCGACGACACGGTGGATCGCGCTTTCGTGGAATTGGATACGGTGCAACGGCGCGGCGACGTCAGCCGCCGTCGCCGCGCTCGCGCTCGCGCTGATAGGCGTCGCGGGCGGTGGTGGCGTTGGGGTCGAGCAGCAGCGCCTCGGCGAGCCGCTGCAGGCCGGCGTCGCGGTTGCCGCTCTCGAGCTCGAGCAGCCCGAGGTTGGTATAGGTGGACGGGTCGCGCGGTTCGACCTTGAGCGAGGCGAGGAAGGCGTCGCGCGCGGCTTCGCGGCGGCCCTGCGTGGCCAGGGCGGCGCCAAGGAGGTTGTAGCCGCGGGCGTGGGTGGGGTTGGCGGCCACCAGGGCCCGCGCCTCGGCTATCGCCTGGTCGGTGCGGCCGTCGATGAAGAAGAGCGACGCCGAGTAGTAGCGCGTGGCGTCGGCGGTCGGCGCGATGGCGCGCAGCCGCGCGACGACCGGCGCCAGGCGGTCGCGGTCGCGCACGTCGGTGAGGATCGACGCCAGCTGCTCCAGGGCGGCGACGTCGGAGGGGTGCCGCTCCGCGGCCGCCAGGGCGACGCCGACCGCTTCCGGCATGGCGCCGGTCGAGGCCAGATAGTGGGACAGCGCCACCTGGGCGGCGACCCGATCGGGCGGCGCCGCCAGCTCCCGCAGCAGGGCGACGGTGTCGGCGGTTCGGCTTGCCGCCGCTCCGGCCTGCAGCAAGCCGTCGAGGGCGCGCTGGTCGGACGGATCGCGCCGCAGCGCCGCCTCGAAGTCGTACCAGGCGGCCCGTGGCGCGCTGGCGTCGAGCAGCATCCAGCCGCGGTCGCGCCAGGAGGCGGCGCCGGCGGCGGCGCGGGCCTGCTCGACCACCGGCACCGGCCGTTCGGCGGCCAGGCCGCGCAGCGCCGCCGTGTTGTCGGGCCGAGCCCGGGAAAAGACCGTGCGCGGGCCGGTGAACTCCACTCGGGCGTAATCGTCGGTCAGCGGCGGCGCGCCGTCGGCGTAGCGGCTCAGGCTGGCCCCTTCGGCGACGAGCAGCGACACCACGGCGAACGGGTCGCGCACCCCGACCAGACCCAGATCGGCCACGGCCTCGGCGCGCGCCGCCGCCGCCGCCGGCAGCGCCGCGAGGCGCGGCGTCATCGGCTCGGCGCCGCCGATCAGCAGCAGGTCGCCGTCGCCCACCAGCCACAGCGTGCCGTCCGGAAACACCGACGCGAACGTGCCGACGATCGCCCGCAGGTCCTCGGCGCTGATGTCGTAGGTGTGCGCCCACTGGCACAGCACCCCGCCCGGCGCCAGCCGCGCCCTGGCGGCCAGGAAGAACTCGCGCGTGAAGAGCGACGCGATGCCGGCCATCCAGGGGTTCGACGGCTCCGACACGATGACGTCGTAGGTCTCGCGGCCGAGGCGCAGATGGGTGCGGCCGTCGCCGACGATGAGCCGCGTGCGCGGGTCGGCCAGCGCCCGCGAGTTCTCGGGCTCGAAGAACCGCGACGCCTCGACGACTTCGGGCGAGATCTCGAGGACGTCGACCCGCTCGATCGGATGGCGCAGCGCCGCGCCGGTCGTGACGCCGCTGCCCAGGCCGAGGATCGCCGCGCGCTTGGGAGCCGGATGCAGCAGCAGCGGCACGTGCGCCAGCAGCCGCTGCGTCAGCATGTCGCCGGTGTTGGACGCATCGACCTTGCCGTCGATCGACAGCGAGGTCGTCCCGGCGGCATCGCGCACCGCCACCGTGGCGATGGCGCCGTCGCGGTAGTAGAGCAGGCGGCCGGCGGTGAGCGAGATGGCCAGGGCGTCGCCGGTCATCGCCGAGGCGTACTTGTAGGCGCCGCTCGACAGCAGCGTCGCGCTCCACGGCGGCAGGAGCGCCGCGGCCAGGGCGCCGGCCAGGCACGCGGCGGTGGTGACGACGCGTGCGCCGCCGTGGAGCCCGGCCCGCCACGCCAGGCCGAGCGCGGCCACGGCCGCGACCGCACCGACCGCCTGCAGGCTGCCGTGCAGGCCGAGCCGCGGGATCAGGACGAACCCGGCGGCCAGCGCGCCGCTGATGGCGCCAATCGTGTTGACCGCGTAGATCAGGCCGAGGTCGGCGCCGAGTGAGGCGTCACGGCCCGTGCCGAGGCGGACACCGAACGGGAAGGCCGCGCCGAGGCACACGGCCAGCGGCAGCAGCCAGGCCGACGCCAGCAGCACCTGGCGGCGCAGCACCGTGGCGAACGACGCATCGGCGGCCGACACGGCGCGGGCCATGGCCAGCAGCCCGTCGTCCACCGTCCAGGCGGCGACGGCCGCGGCCAGCACGGCCAGGCCGATCGTGGTCGCGAGCCAGGCCGCCGGTTGCGCGGTGCGATCGGCACGCCAGCGCCCGGCGACGGCGCCGACGGCGAGTCCGGCGACGAACGTCGCGACGACGAGGCTGAACGCGTAGGTGGTCGGGCCGATGATCTGCGCCAGCAGACGCGACCACACGACCTGCAGCACCAGCGAGGCGAACCCGGAGACGCCGAGGGCCAGCGCGGCGATCCAGACCTGGCCCAGGCCGGCGTGGCCCGTGGCGCCCGCAGCCGCGGCGGACGCCCCGCCCCCCGCGGCTCGGGCGGCCTTCCGCGCCGAGCGCGGTGCCGTCATGGCGGGCCCTTCGGCCG
>CAYUAX010000226.1:0-7540 GCA_964442845.1 uncultured Bifidobacteriaceae bacterium
TCCCTGTTCCCTGTTCCCTGTTCCCTGTTCCCTGTTCCCTGTTCCCTGTTCCCTGTTCCCTGTTCCCTGTTCCCTATTGCCTGTTCGCGGCCAGCACCACCTCCGGGTCGGCCAGCGTCAGACGCGTGATCTTGCCGCCGTCGCCCACGAACGCGATCCGCACGGTGGGGACGCCCGAGGGGAAGAAGACCAGACCGCCCGTGTGGTGGATCAGGCCGCGCGGGGCGCCGGGCCGTTCCATGCCGAGCATGTCGTTGCGAACGTCCACCGTGAAGTGATCCCGGGGTCCGGGACCGAACGTGTAGCGGCCGACGACGGCGTCACGCTCGGCCGGCGTGAGCGGCACCAGCGTCGGCCGCACGTCCGCGCCGCCAACCGTCTCGAGATACTTCAGAACCTCGGCCGCACCGGGCCCGCCGGCCCGGGCGTGCGCCAACAGGGTGATGCCGTGCGGACCCGGCGTCTTCTGTATCCCGGGTGACGACTCGACGAAGGCCCGCACCACCGGCAGCTGACCGAGCATGGCCGCCGAGAACATCGTCGGCTGGGCACCGTGCGCGAGCAGCAGCTCGGCGATCTCGCGCCGGCCGGTATGCGACGCCGCACCCAGTGCCGTCTCCCAGTCGCCGAAGCCCCAGTCCACCGCCGACCGGGCCAGGGCCGGCTGCCTCTCGACGAGTTCGCGGACGCGGGCCAGGTCGCGGTGCGAGACGCCCACGGTCTCCTGCGCCAGGGCGGGATCCTGGCGCGGGAACGACTCGGCCACGGCGCCGGCCGGGGCTTGGTAGCGGGCGTAGGCCGCCGCCGGCAGCAGCGGGCCGACCAGCCCGGCGAGCGGCAGCGTGTGGAGGAAGCGGCGACGGCTGGTGGATGCGACGGACGGGACAGGCTGTGTCATGCCGCTCATCCTCGGCGACGGGTCGCGACGGCGCAAGCGGGGAGCGCGCCAGGGTTCGATGAGGCTGGAAGTGATTGACGGCGTGTGACTTGTCGCGGCACGTCAGGGCCCATCGGCGCCGACGAGGTGGGCCCGGACGACCCGTTCCGCTTCCCGAACCACTTCGTCCTCGAGCCCGATGACGTCCATGGTCGGACGCAGGAGGCGCTGCGCCGACAGGTGCACCTCGTCGCGCAGGCGGATGAAGTGGAGGATGAAGCGCAGGCCGTCGCCCTGGCGCTGGAGCTGACCGATCACGATGTAGTCGGCACGCACCGTCTCGGCCAGCGTCCGCAGGTTGCGGATGGCCCGGGGCTGGCGCAGCGGCGCGCTATTGCCGATGACGCCGACCCGGTCGGGCGCCACCGCCGTGAGCCGCGTGACGACCAGATCGGACAGCCCGGTGACGAACCGATCGAGGGCCGGGTCGCCCGTCTCGTTGTCGAAGATCGACACGGCCACGAGCGCGGGGCGCGGCGGCGTGTCGGCCCGCACCCAGATGAGCGCGGCCACCATCGCGGCGGCGACGCCGGTGAGCCATGGGCCTCGCCCGGCGAGCCAAGCACGCGACGGCGACGGCGCCGACCGATCGAGACCCACCTCCGCAGAAGGCGCTGGCGCGACGCGGGGACCATCGGCGGCAACCGGGGCGGCGGATGTCTCGACCTGCGCCGTGCCGTTGGCGGCGATCGTGACCGGAGCGATGAAGCGCACGCCACGCTTGGGCAGCGTCTGCACGAAACGCGGGTTCTCGGCGTTGTCGCCCAGCGCCGTCCGCACCTGCGCCAGGCAGTAGGCCAGCCCGCGCTCGTAGTCCACGTGCGTGTGCTCGCCCCAGATCGCGGTGCGCAGCTCCTCGCGGCTCACCACCTCCCCCGCGCGCGCCACCAGCAGCGCCAGCGCCCGCGCCGGCTGCGGCTCCAGGCGCACCGCTCGGCCCTCGCGAGTCAGCTCGAGGGACGCTGGATCGAACTGAAACGTCCCAAAGAGGAAGGTCATCGCCAGCGGCCTCGGGACAGCGGCTAGCGGCTCGCGGCTAGCGGCTAGACAGATTGGCCATCACTCTACCAGGAGACGGCGTGACGGTGTGACAGTGTGACAGCGTGATCGACTAGCCGCTAGCCGCGAGCCCCTAGCCGCTAGTTCGTTGCCGCCGCCAAGCCAGGTTGCTCACTTGATGACGAGCAACCTGTAATTGGCGGAATGAACGAACTGTATCCCGTGCTCCATCAGCAGCGCGTCGTCCTCGATCGGGATGCGCAGCTTCTTGCCGCCCCACTCGGGGATCGGGGTGTAGGCGAAGTACTCGAACGAGAACAGGTGCTGCAGGTGCAGCGTGAAGGTGCTCTGCAGCGGCTGCCAGGTGGTGAGCGACGGGCCGATGTCGTGGCCGGTGTTGCCCACCGGGTGGAAGCCGTAGGTGATGTCGGTCTTGTCGTCGGCGTTGGGCTTGTTGAACTCGATCACGCCGTAGCCGGCGCCGCGCAGCGCGGCGTCCATCGCCGCCATGGTCTCCTTGCCGGTGCGACCGGGCTTGATGGCCGGCTTGATGACGTCGCGGGCGGCGATCGCCTTGGCGAACGCGGCGCGGATGCTGGCCGGCGGCTGGGTCTCGCCCGGCTTCAGCACGTAGGCGACGCGCTTGACGTCGGTGCCGAAGTTCATCAGCTGCACGCCCCAGTCGATCATGATCACGTCACCGGGCTGGACGATGCGGTCGCTCGACGTCGCGACGATGCCTTCGGGGCCGGTGACGTAGACCGACGGCATGTCGAACTCCGAGCCGAGGCCGCGGGCCAGCAGCTGGTCCTGCAGCCACCACGCCGCGTCCTCGAGCGTGGTCTTGCCGGGCGTGATCACCTCGTTGGACAGCGCCCGTTCGGCCAGCTGGATGGCGATGCCGGCGGCCTCGCCGAACGCGACGATCTCGGCGGCCACCCGCCGCGAGCGGAACTCCGACACCAGCCGTTCGGCGGTGACCAGCCGTGACGCGTACGGCTCGCCGAGCGTCTTCTTCAGCTGCGCGTGCATCGTCACCGACAGCCCGTCGGCCGGGCCGATCTCGTCCGACATGTTGACGCCAATCCGCTGCGGGTCGCGCGCCTTCACCTCCTTGGCCAGCTCGTCGGCCGACCCGTACTTGTCGTAGGCGCCCGACTGCGTGAGCAGGTAGCCCGTGGGGCCGAGGGCGAGCCGTTCGACGCGCGTGCCCTTCAGGAAGAAGGCGTAGTAGCCGACGCCGGTGACGTAGCCGCGGCCGAGGTCTTCCCACAGCGGGTCGTAGTGGTTCTCCTTCACGGCGACGATCCAGGCGTCGACGCCGGCGTTCTTCATCGCCACCGGCAGCACCTGTTCGAACTTGTCGAGGCGAATCTGCCGCTGCTGTTCCCAGCGGCGGCGCGCTTCCTGCGCGTTGGCGGTGCCCGCCATCGCCACCATGGCCACCAGTGCCGCCGCCATCCCCGCCCTGCCCTTCCGCGTCATCACGTCCTCCGGGCTGTCACGATGGCACACGGCGGCGGCCGGCTACAACAGCCGCGCCACGAGCCGCTTGACGCGCACCGGCGGCTCGTCGATCGCCGCCACCCAGCGGCGCGTCCACGGCACCAGGCGCGCCAGGCCGTAGCTGACGGCGAGTGTGGCCGGCAGCGTGACCTCGAGCGGCAGGCGGCGCTTGAGCGGGATGGCGATGCCGCCGTAGACCAGCTCGACGTGCACCCAGTAGGCGAAGAGCGATGCGGCGCCGAGGGTCGCCAGCGGCGCGCCCACCGCCGCCGGCAGCACCCGCCGGGCGCTCCACGCCAGCGGCAGCAGCGCGCCGACGAGGGCCAGGCGCAGGAAGAAAAACGTCGGGGACGCACCCCAGAACGACGACACGCCCGGCGGATAGATCGTCGGCTGCAGCGACGACCACCACGCCGCAGCGCCGACCGCCACGGCCAGCACGGCGAGCGTCATCTGCAGCCGCCGTTCGCCGCGCTCGTCGCCTACCGCGGCCAGCGCCGCCCCGGCCGCGACGCCGGCGAACACGAACGCGCTCCACGGCACCAGCGTGAAGTTGGTGTGGCCGGGCGTCGGGCGCCAGTACCACTGCAATGGCTCGGGCAGCGCGTCGATCCATGCGTGCGCCCGGATGATCGGCGCCGCCATCGCCAGCGCCGCGGTGGCCGCCACGGCGGCGACGACGCGGCCCAGCGCGCCGGCGGCGGCGCCCCACAGCAGCGCCGCGACGACCAGCGCCGGGCCCATCACGTTGAGGATGTCGACCTTCAGGAAGTCGATCGGACGGCCCCAGCCGAGCGCCAGCGCTTGCGCGCGGAAGACGAAGGCGAGGCCGAAGATGGTGACGCCGCGCGCCACCAGCGCCCTCGTCACGGCGCCGCGGGACAGACCGGCGCGGTGCTTCGACGCTCCTGACAACGCCGTGCCGAGCCCGGCCAGGAACAGGAACGCCGGCGCCGCCAGGCCGCCGACGAACGTCGTCCAGTAGTAGGCGTCGCGATCGCGGTCGGCCTCGCGAGTCCAGGCGTCCACGACGTGGGCGAGGACCATCAGCACCACGGCGACGCCGCGGGCCCAGTCGAGCCAGACGCGCCGGGCGGGCAGGGCCGGGCCCTGGCTCAGGGCACGACCTCGTACGACGTCGTCAACGGCAGGTCCTGGCGCAGCGTGTGCCACACCGAGCAGTACTTCTCGTGCGACAGGGCGATGGCCCGTTCCACGGCGGTGGCCGGCACGTCGCCGGTGATGCGGAAGCGCAGATCGACGGCGGTGAAGCGACTCGGCGGCTCGGGCGCGCGCTCGGCCACCAGCTCGGTCGTGAGCGCCCGCAGGTCGTGCCGGCCCTTGCGCAGGATGTCGGCCAGGTCCACGCCCATGCACGTGGCGAGCGCCAGGCCGAGCGCTTCCACCGGTGAGGGGCCGGCGGTGGAATCGCCGTCGATGGTCACCGGCACGCCGCGGAAATCAGCGGCGAATCGCCGCTCGCCCTGCCAGGTGATCGTCAGTCGAATCGGAGGTTTCGCCACGCCGGGCAGCGTACTACACGCCCGCCCCGCTAGCGCGCCGGCGTCGGCAGCGGCAGCGTGCCGCGGGCCAGCATGTTCAGGTGCGCCCGAGTCATCACTTCGCCGCGGAACACGACGGCATCGATGGCGCGGGTGCGGCCGATGTCGTCGAGCGGATTGCCGTCGAGCACGACGAGGTCGGCGGGGGCGCCTGCCGCAATCGTGCCCAGGCCATCGAGACAGAGGGCGCGCGCCCGATCGAGCGTCACCGCGCGCACCGCGTCGATCGGACGACGGCCCCGATCGACGAGCCGGGCCATCTCGACGTGCACCGCGTCCGGGGCCCCGGGGGTTGCGGTGAGGCCGCCCGGCATCGGCACGGCGGCGGCACACGGCGTGGTGATGCGAGGCGCGTAGAGTCGGCCGCTGTTCAGGTCGGCGCGCCACTGCGACAGCCGCGGGGCCGCGGTGCCGACGTCCTGCACCGCGGTGATGCCCTGTGCCAACAGCCGCTGCATCGCGGCGGGCGAGAAGGCGGCCAGGCGCACGTCCGCGGCAATCAAGCCAGGGATGGCCACCTTGCCGCTGCCGTCGACCAGGGTCTTGGCGGGCGGCAGCGCCCCGCCGGTCGGCACGATCCGGTCGATGCGGGTGCCGTGGACGACGATATCCCGGGCGGGAACCAGCCGGCCGGCCGCGACGTCCACGATGGCGACGTCGCGGATCACGACCTCCGCGGGCGTCGGCGCCGTCTGAGTGAATGGCGTCGCCGTGCTCAGCGCGACGCTCGCGAACGCGGCGATCGCCGTTCTCATGATCGGGCTCCAGGACGAGGACTTCTGCTTGTCATATTACGGACTCCGGTATATCGTACTCCTGCATGACGACGCAACCACCCGCCGACGTGCTCCGCGAAGCCAAGAAAGGCAGCGCCGAGCTGGTGATCCTGGCGCTGCTGGAAGACACGCCGCGCCATGGCTACGAGCTGGCGGCGCGCATCGAACACGACTCCGACGGCGCCCTGAGCTACAACTTCGCGTCGCTCTACGCGACGCTCTACAAGCTCGAAGGCCGCGGCTGGATCCAGGGGCGCTGGGTGGAGAAGACCGGCCAGCGCCGGCGCCGCTACTATCGCCTGACCGCCGCCGGCGCCGCCGTGCTCGGCCGCCAGCGCGACGAGTGGAAGCAGTTCGTGCTGGCGCTCGGCCGCCTGGCCGGCATCAGCTTCGCCTGAGGTGCCGGCGATGACGATCTGGAACGCGCACGTCCGCCGTCATCTGCGGGAGCGCGGGCTCACGTTGCCCGATGCCGTCGTCGAGGAACTGGCCGACCATCTCGAGGACGCCTGGGACGCCCGGCCGGCGGCCGCGCCGTCGATCGATCCCGAGACGTTCGCCGACGAGGCCCTGCGCCGAGCCGACATCCCGGCGCTGGCCGCACGTCGGGCCACGTCGGCGCCGCCGCCGGTGCCCGAGCCCGGTGAGGGCGCCGTGCTCAGCGGTCTCGGCGGCGAACTGCGCCACACCCTGCGGCTGCTCCGCCGTGCTCCGGCGTTCACCGTCGCCGTCGTCGCCGTGCTGGCGCTCGGGATCGGCGCGACCACGGCCGCGTTCCAGCTGGTCTACTCGGCGCTGCTGGCGCCGCTGCCCTATCCCGAGGCCGAGCGGCTGGTGATGGTGTGGGAGCACAACCTCACACGCGGACGGGCCCGCAACGTCATCAATCCAGGTAACTACTTCGCCTGGTCGACGCGCAGCACGTCGATCGAGATGTCGGGGGTCTTCGGCCAGCGGGTCGGCAATCTCTCCGGCGACGGCGGCTCGCCCGAGGAGCTGCGCGGCCTGGCCGTCGAGCCGCAGATTCTCGGCATGGTCGGGGCCCGGCCGATCGCCGGCCGGCTGTTCGTGGAGGGCGACGCGGCTCCGGGCGCTCCGGCGACGGTGCTGATCGCCGAAGGGCTCTGGCGGCGCCGGTTCGGCGGCGCGGCCGACGCGATCGGCCGCACGGTGGTGATGAACGGCGAACCGGCCACCATCATCGGGGTGCTGCCCGCCGACTTCACGCTGGTCGGCTTCCGCGGCGAGTTCTGGCGGCCGGCGGTGCTGCCGCCCGAGGCACGCACCAGCTTCCGCGGCCGCAGCCTGCTGTCGCTCGCCAGGCTGCGCCCCGGCGTGTCGCCGGAGGCGGCGCAACAAGAACTGGCCGCGGTGTTCGCCGGCCTCGTCGAGGAACATCCCGAGTTCAACACCGGGTGGACGCTGAACGTCGTGCCGCTGCGGGAGCAGCTCGCCGGCGAGACGCGACCGGCCCTGTGGGTGCTGTTCGGCGCGGTCATCGCCGTGCTGCTGATCGCCTGCGCCAACGTCGCGGCCCTGTTGCTCGTGCGCGCCAACGCCCGGCGCCACGAGATGGCGGTCAAGGTGTCGCTGGGGGCACGGCCGATCCACCTCGCGCGGCAGCTGTTCCTCGAAACGGCGCTGCTCGTGGCCGCCGGCGGCGCGCTGGGCGCGCTGCTGGCCCGCGGGCTGGCCCGCGTGGTGGCGACCACCGCGCGCGACGTCGGCGTGCCGCTGGTCAGCGACGGCACGCTGGGCGG
>CAYUAX010000227.1:0-7505 GCA_964442845.1 uncultured Bifidobacteriaceae bacterium
CCGGCAGGGTGGCGGCGCTGTAGCGCTGCGGCGCCAGCACACCGACCGGCTCCTCGCGGGTACCGACGACCCGGGCGATCCGGTAGGTGACCTCGACGTCCGGCTTGCCGGCGGCGTCGCCCGTCGGGTTGATCACCTGGAACACCAGCGCCAGCCGTTCGTCCACCCGGAACACCGCGTCGGCGGCCGGCGTCGCCTCGATGGCGCCGATGGCGTACGGGTGGGCGTTCTGGCGATCGACCGGATAGGCCCCGTCGAGCGCCCGCACCGCGTCGACGAGCACGACGTCGCTCACGGCGAATGCCGGGGTCGCCGCTGGCAACGTCACGCGATGCGTGAGCACGCGCACCACCGGCGTCGTGCCGGCCGCCCCCGTCTCGGCCCAGGCGACGCTCAACGTGTAGTCGCCGGGCCCGGCCCGGACGCTGCGCAGCACGGTGACGCCGTCGCCGTCCCTGGCGAGCGTGGCCGAGGGGTCGAAGTCCTCGAAGGGGTGCAGTGCGTAGGCGGTCTTCGCCGCCTGCTCGAGATCGGCACGTCGCCTGGCGTCGCGCGCCTCCCGCTCGCGCGCCGCCTGCTGACGCTCGCGGTCCATCAGGCGCAACGCGGCGGTGTTCTCGAGGCCGAGATCGGGCCGCAAGCCGAGAATGCCGGCGGCGCCGCCGACCGGCATCTCGCCGACCGGCACGTTGATGGCGCTGCGGGCATGCATCGGCAACGGCTCGGCCCGTTCGCCGCGCAGCCACTCGAGCACCGACGAGCGCGGGGCGGTCGTCGGCGCAATCGACACGCGCTGGGCGAGCCGCACGTAGAGCATCACCGGCCCCGGAGGGGCGGCCAGACCAGCGGCGCGCCCGCGCAGCGCCACGTAGTGCGAGCCGTCCGAGGCCCGCAGCACGTGCACCTGCCAGTCCGACGGCGCCACGGTGGCGGGGTTGGCCGCGGCCATGTCCACGGCGGTGACCACCGATTCCAGGACGGCCTGCTGCGGGCGGGTGAGACGAGGGGCGGGCGTCTGCGCGTGCAGCGGTGTCCACGCGTGTGGAGATCCGCCGACGAGTACCGCCGAGGCGACGACAAGCCGTGACAAATGCATGGGCGTTGTCCGCGTGACTGCGGCCGCGCGGCGCAGGCGGCTGCGACAAATTAACACGATCCGCTTGTGGGTTCCATGCGCGTTCCCGTAGAATTTTCGGTTGTGACCCACGCCATCTGCTCCTGTTGCAGGAGCGCGCTGACGCTGTCAGCGGCGCTCGTTCTCGCCCTCGCCTCAGCGCCCCCCCTGTTCGCCCAAGGCAACACCTCCTCCACGGTCGTCAACGCCGGCAAGCTCCCCGACGAGGCCACGCCGCCGACCATCGACGGCAAGGTGGACGAGGCCGTGTGGACGGCGATTGCGCCACACACCACGTTCATCCAGCAGGACCCGCGGCTCGGCGAGCCGGCCACGGAAAAGACCGAGGTGCGGCTGCTGTTCAGCAAGACCCACGTCTACGCCAGCTTCATCTGTTTCGACCAGGATCCGTCGAAGATCATCGTCTCGCAGGCGCGCCGCGACGCGTCGCTGGCCGAGACCGACTCGGTCATCGTCGTCTTCGACACGTTCAACGACAACCAGAACGCGTTCGTGTTCGGCACCAACCCGCTCGGCATCGAGTACGACGGCCAGGTGGCCCGCGAAGGCCAGACCAGCGGCCTGTCGTTCGGCGGCGGCGCCGCCGGCACGCAGCGCGGCGGCGTGAGCGCCTTCAACCCCAACTGGGATGGCGACTGGGTGGTGCGGGCGCAGATCACCGACCGCGGCTGGGAGGCCGAGATGGCCATCCCGCTGCGCACCCTGCGCTATTCCCCGGGCGAGAACCAGACCTGGGGCTTCAACGTGATGCGCAACATCCGCCACAAGAACGAGCAGATCTACCTGTCGGAGATCCCGCGCGGCTTCGACATCTACCGCATTTCGCTCGCCGCCAAGGTGCCCGGCCTGTCGCTGCCGACCCGTCGCGACGTCAAGTTCATCCCCTACGTGCTCGGCTCGAGCAACAAGGACTTCACCCGGGCGACCGACCAGGTCGACACCAAGGCCGAGATCGGCGGCGACCTCAAGTGGGGCGTGCGTCCCAACCTCACCCTCGACGTGACCGCCAACACCGACTTCGCGCAGGTAGAGGCCGACGAAGAGCAAGTGAACCTGACCCGCTTCGACCTGTTCTTCCCCGAGAAGCGGCCGTTCTTCCTCGAGAACGCCACCACGTTCCAGTTCGGGCAGCCGCAGGCGATCGACCTGTTCGTCTCGCGGCGCATCGGCCTGTCGGGCGCCGGCGGCACGCTGCTGCCGATCGACATCCTGGCCGGCACGCGGCTCAGCGGCAAGCTGGGCAGCTCGTGGAACGTCGGCGTGCTCAACATCCAGACCAACGACGCCAACGACATCGCCGGCAACCGCATCGCGCTCGACACCAACTTCACGGCGCTGCGGCTCCAGAAGGAGATCGGCCGGTCGAGCTACGGCGCGATGTTCGTCGGCAAGTACGTGACCGGCGACACCGCCGGGTCGTCGTTCAACAAGTGGAATCGCGCCTACGGCGTCGACGCCAACTGGCAGGTGTCGGAAGGCCAGCGCATCTCGACCTTCTATGCCCGCACCGATACTCCGGATGACACCGCCGTCACCGCGGTGGACGCGCCGAAGGGCAGCGACTGGTCGGCGCGCGGCTTCTACGACTTCCGCAATCGGCTGTGGCAAATCGGCGGCGGCATCACCCGCGTCGGCTACAACTTCAACCCGGAAGTGGGCTTCCTGCCGCGGCGCAACTTCATCCGGCCCGAGATGCGCATCTTCTTTCAGCCGCAGCCGAGCCGGCCCCGGTGGATTCGCCGCATCGCCCCACACATCTCGGCCAATGCGTTCTACGACGCGACCGCCGTGGACTCCAGCAACCGGCCGGTCAGCGGCGGCGACAAGAAGCTGCAGACCGCGTTCTGGCACGTCCATCCGTTCGAGATCCAGCCGATGAAGGGCGGCCGCTTCGGCTGGTTCTTCGACGTCAACAAGGACAACCCGATTCGGCCGTTCCAGGTCTACAACCGCGATGGCCGGCGCATCGTCATCCCGATTGGCGAGTACACCTGGACGCAGCACGCCTTCGAGTACTTCTACGACCCGAGCGCGGCGGTCACCGGCACCATTCGCTACCGCATCGGCAACTACTACAACGGCGACTTCAACGCCCTCGAGCTGACCAGCGACTATCGCTTCACTGCCCGCGTCACGGCCAGCGTCGGCTGGACCCGGCAGGAAGCCAATCTCGCGCCGGGCACGGTCCCCGGCTGCGCGACGTGCCGGGGCACGTTCGTGGCCAACCTGGTGCCGGTGAAGGCGACTATCGCGTTCACGAACCTGGCCAGCCTGTCGGTGCTGGCGCAGTACAACGGCCAGACCGGCCAGTACTCGGCCAACGCCCGGCTGGCGCTGCTGAACCGCTCGGGCACCGGGCTGTTCGTGGTCTACAACGACCGCCGCGATGTCCTCGACACCACGTCGTACGACACGGTCGGCCGCTCGTTCGTCATCAAGTTCACGCGGCTGTTCGACCTGTAAGCCGGCACGGCTCGACCTCCCAGCGAACGCGGGCCCACGTGCGACGAGCGCGTGGGCCCGAGTCGTGTACGGGCTATGCTCGACGCATGGCCCGTTCGCCGTCGATGGTCCGCTCGTACACCCCGGCCGACCTGCTGACCGTCGCCAATGCCAGCTGCGGCACGATTGCGATCTTCCTGTGCGTGGATTACCTGGCGTTCGGTGACGCCCGGCGGATCTGGATCGCGATCGCGTTGCTGCCGCTGGCGCTGGTGTGCGACGTGCTGGACGGCACCGTCGCCCGGCACAGCCGCCGGCCGTCCACGCTCGGCGCCGACCTCGACTCGCTGGCCGACGTGATCTCGTTCGGCGTCGCCCCGGCGGTGCTCGGCTACACGCTGGGCCTGCGCGGCGGCTGGGACATCATCGCGTTGGTCTATTTCGTGGTGAGCGGGGTGAGCCGCCTGGCCCGCTTCAACGCCACCGCGGCCAGCCTGACCGACGAGGACACCGGCAAGGTGCGCTATTTCGAGGGCACGCCGATCCCGACCAGCGTGCTCGTCGTCGGCCTGCTGGCGGTGGCCCTGTGGCTGGACCACGTCCAGGACGCGTTGTGGTTCGGCCGCTACCGCCTCGGCCCGATGTGGCTGCACCCGCTGGTGCTGGTGTTCGTCGCCAGCGGCACGGCGATGATCAGCCGCGTGCGGATTCCGAAGCCCTGACCACCCGACCTGCAGTCTCGCTGAACCGCGGCGCGGGGCGTCGTGGCGCCCGTGGCCCGAGCCCGCTGCGCGCCGGGCGTCGCGGGCTACGACGCGGCGGTCAAAGTGATCTCGAAGATCAGCGTGGCGTTGCCGGGGATGGTCGGTGGCGCGCCGGCGGCGCCGTAGCCAAGTTCCGGTGGGATGACGACGCGGCGGCGGCCACCGACCCGCATCCCGTTGACGCCCTGGCTGAACCCGGCGATGACCCCCGTGCCGAGGGTGAACGAGAACGACCCCGAGTCGAATTGCGCGCCCTTGTTCTCGGTCGCCGTCGTCGAGTAGAGCCAGCCGGTGTACGCCACGGTGACGCTGCGTCCCACCACGGCCGGCGCACCGGTGCCGACCACCAGGTCGGTCGCGGAATATGGAATGCCGAGGCTCGGGGAGGTCGGGGTGTCGTCACCGCCGCCACAGGCAGCTGCGACACCAGACAACAGCAGGACGAGGGCGAGACGCGAAAGTCTGAGCATGGCGTGGGTCACGTTGGAGACAGACGTGGCATCCCGTCAGTATAGCCGCGGGCGGCTGGTTGCCGGTGGTGCTGGTCTGAGGTGCTCGACGGCACCGGCGCGGCTCAGTCCAGGACCAGCAGTGGTGTGGTCCTGAGATCGCGACCTGTACACGCCGACGCCGCCCACCCAGGAGGATGGACGGCGTCGGAAGGAAACGGGTGATGCTAGTTGAGCAGGCAGCCGCGGTTGTTCAGCCCGTCGATGAAGGCGGCCCACTGCAGGATCGTCTGGCGATCGGTCGAGGCCGCGATGGCGAGGACACCATCGACGACCTGCTGTTGCGTGAAGCCGTAGTTCACCGCCGGAGTACCGGCGTTGAGGTAGGCGGCCGCCGCAGCGCGGCGCAGGATCGCGCGGGCGCCGGCCAGCGTGCTGCCGCCGCCGCCCTGCAGCGCGTCGACCCACGTCACGTCTGTCAGCGGGAAGCCGACGAACTTGCTGTTGAACATCGTCGTCGACTGCACGCCCGTGGGGGCGTACGAATCAAAGTGCTGCGGCTGCTTCCAGTAGCCAGGCGTGCAGCCACCGTTGCCGCCGCCCGGCGGCGGGGGGGGCGGCAGTCGGCAGTAGACGTCCCAGTCCTGCCCGCCCGGGCCGAGCGTGCCGTCGGCGTTCGTCTGATCCCCGCCGAAGCCAGTGGCCTTGACGACGCCGCCCGGCAGGAAGATCTCGATCTGCGGGATGACGCGGTACTCGGTGAGGCCGAGTGCATTGAGGCCCAGCAGATACCGCGGCGGATACTGGATGGTGAGGTCGATGTTGCCGGTGGTGTCGATCACGATGCGGTCGAGTTCGACGAAGCCGTTGGTGGCGCTCTGGTAGCCGATCAGAATCTGGCCGCGCAGCACCCAGGTATCGGGCACGCCGGTCGTGTAGACACGGTCGGTGAGTCCTGAGTTGACGCAACTGCCGTAGGTCTCCGGCACCGAGAACCGGATCGTGACGCCGTTGCTGCTCCACTCACGGGTATCGCGGCCCGGATCCAGAATGACAGCCGCGTTGGCCGCGGTGGCCATGACCGCCACTGCCGCCAGAGCCAGCGCAGACGTTCGCATCGAAGCGCCCAGACGGGCGACCAACTTATCGCTCATGCATCTCTCCTGAGATTTTGGGAGCCGAACCTGTCCCATTCGCCGTGAATAGCAAGCACGGTGCCATGCGGTGAACACGGCGAGTGAACTCGAAAAGTGCATGTGATTCGTGCGCTCGCCGCATGTGACGCGCGCGCGGCAGGAGCCAAGTCTGGCCCTGTCTCGAACAACTTCTACAGCCTCCCAAGTTCGCAGCGCACCAGCACAGGGGCGCTGCGCCGTGATTCAGCGCGCGCCGAACGACGATTGAGCGGCGTCGAACACCGTGCGGGTCAGAGGCGGGAATGAGCTGAGGAAGGACGAGGTGGTGGCCAGGGACGGGATCGAACCGCCGACACTGCGATTTTCAGTCGCATGCTCTACCAACTGAGCTACCTGGCCGCAGTCTGCGCCCCAGCGAACGGGCACAGAAACGGGATCATACCACACGAAATCAGGCCTGTTTCTGCACCGTCGTCCTGAAACGCGGTCCCGGGACAGAGGCGTCGACAGGGATTGATGGCCCACGGACGGCGGCTGGCGCGTCCCCCGTGGCGCGGTTCAGCGTGAGCTACGGGACGTAGGTCGAACCCGGCGGGGGAGGCGCAGGCCTCGACCAGGTGGACGGGTGCCGGCCGGCCAGCACCAGCCACGCCAGCGCGGCGCCGAGCACGGCGCCAGCCAGCAGATCCGTGGGGTAGTGCACGCCGACATAGACGCGCGAGAACGCGATCAGCGCGGCGAGGCCGCCGAGCAGCCAGCGGGCCGACGGCCAGACGCGCGCCAGCGCCAGGGCGCCGGCGATCGACGTGGCGGTGTGGCCCGACGGAAACGACGGCGTGTTGGGCGGCGGCTGCTGGATGACCCGGGCGGCCACGGCCTGCACGCGGAACGGCCGGGCGCGATCGACCAGCGGCTTGACCACCAGGTCGTTCACGCCCAGCACGACGCCGAGCAGCAGACACGCCCGCACCGCCGCGGCGCGATGCCGACGCCACGTCATGGCCAGCAGCGCCAGCGCGAACCACACCGCGGCGCCGACGCCGATGCGCGTGGCGCCGAGCATGATCGGGTCGGCCCACGGCGCATGGGCGGCGTTGATCGCCGAGAACAGAGCGACGTCCACGGGAATTTCGGCAGAGCTGACGCTCAGCCCGACGAGCCGGCGCTAGACGGCGGCCGGCTCGGCCTCGCGCACCAGGCCCAGCTCGCGCCGCACCTTGTCTTCGATGGTCTGGCGCAGGTCGACGTGCTCCTTGAGGAACTGCTTGACGTTCTCGCGGCCCTGGCCGAGCCGCTCGCCAGCGAACGAGAACCACGCGCCGCTCTTGTCGATGATCTTGCGCTCGACCGCCAGGTCGATCAGATCCCCTTCGCGCGACACGCCCTCGCCGTACATGATGTCGAACTCGGCCTCGCGGAACGGCGGCGCCATCTTGTTCTTGACGATCTTGACGCGGGTGCGGCCGCCGACCACCGTCTCGCCGTCCTTGATGGCGCCGATGCGGCGGATGTCGACGCGCACCGACGAGTAGAACTTCAGCGCGCGGCCGCCGGTGGTGGTTTCCGGGCTGCCGAACAT
>CAYUAX010000228.1:0-7273 GCA_964442845.1 uncultured Bifidobacteriaceae bacterium
GGCTCTATCGGCTGGCGCCGGATACCTGCAAGTTCATCATGATCGATCCGAAGATGCTCGAGCTGAGCGTCTATCAGGACATCCCGCATCTGCTGACCCCGGTCGTCACCGATCCGCGCAAGGCCGTGGTGGCGCTGAAATGGACGGTGCGCGAGATGGAGCGGCGCTATCAGCTGATGTCGCAGCTGGGCGTGCGCAACATCGCCGGCTTCAATGAGCGGGTACGCGAGGCGCGCGACGCCGGTGAGGTGCTGACCCGGCGCATCCAGACCGGCGTCGATCCCGATACGCGCGAGAAGATCTGGGAGGACGAGCCGATCGATCTGGTCTCGCTGCCCTACATCGTCGTCATCATCGACGAGATGGCCGACCTGATGCTGGTCGCCGGCAAGGACATCGAGATCGCCGTGCAGCGCCTGGCGCAGATGGCGCGCGCCGCCGGCATCCATGTCGTGATGGCCACGCAACGTCCCTCGGTCGATGTGATCACCGGCACCATCAAGGCCAACTTCCCCACCCGCATCGCCTTCCAAGTGACGTCGAAGATCGACAGTCGCACCATCCTGGGCGAGCAGGGCGGCGAGCAGCTGCTGGGCCAGGGCGACATGCTCTACATGGCCGGCGGCGGGCGCATCGTGCGCGTGCACGGCCCCTTCGTCAGCGACGCCGAGGTCGAGAAGGTGGTCAAGCATCTGCGCAAGCAGGGCAAGCCCGCCTACATCGACTCGATCACCGAGGACGCCGACGGCGGTGTCGGCGGCGGCGAGGGCGTCGGCGGCGGTTCGGGCGGCGAATCGGAGGAAGGTTCGGACGAGCTCTACGATCGCGCCATCGACATCGTCGCGCGCGAGCGCAAGTGCTCGACCAGCTTCATCCAGCGCCACCTGCAGATCGGCTACAACCGCGCCGCGCGCATCGTCGAGCGCATGGAGCGCGAGGGCGTGGTGACGCCGGCCAACAGCGTTGGCAAGCGCGAGGTGCTGGCGCGCGATATCGACCGCGACGATTGAGACGGTGGGCCGGCGATCCCGGGGCGGCGTGTGACATCATGTGTCCATGCCTCACGAGGCCGTGGGCGGGATCGCGGTGTCTTGATTCCGCCGGGTTTGGCGCCGATATCGCGGCCGACGGCAGACAAAGGATTTGGCGATGGTCAGATGGTTCCCCACCCCCCGCGCCGCGCTTCGCCTGACGCTGGCCGCGTCGACCGCCGTGGCCGCATGGCTGCTGGCGCCGGCGCTCGACGAGGAGCGCGAGCGGCTGATCTTCTCGGTCGAGGCGGCGCGCGCGCAGAACACGGGCGCGCCGCCGCCGGACGCGCGCAAGTCGCGCCGCGACGTCACGCCCGCGCCATCGGGTGCGCCCGACGCCGCCGCGCCGGCCGGCGGCCCCCTGTCGCCGCAGCAACAGGCGCTGGTGACGCGCGTCGAGCAGTACCTGAATTCGGTCACGACGATGAA
The DNA here is from genome assembly GCA_964442845.1 of uncultured Bifidobacteriaceae bacterium. Taxonomy (GTDB): domain Bacteria; phylum Acidobacteriota; class Vicinamibacteria; order Vicinamibacterales; family UBA2999; genus CAWAYR01. The sequence continues at coordinate 1,461 of CAYUAX010000228.1, forward strand.
GGCGCGCTTCCTGCAGACCACGGCCGCCGGCGGCGTCTCGTCGGGCACTTACTACGTGCGTCGGCCCGGCCGCCTGCGCTTCGAGTACGATCCGCCGGTGCCGATCCTGATCGTCGCCGACGGCAGCCAGGTGACCATGGTCGATTTCAAGCGGCAGGATTTCAGCCAGTGGCCGATCGGCTGGACGGCGGCGAGCTTCCTGGTCGCTGACAATCTGCGCCTGTCGGGCGACATCACCGTGACCGACGCGCGCGTGATCAACGGCGACATCCACATCTCCATGTACCAGACCAAGCGGCCCAACGAGGGCCGCGCGACCATGATCGTGCAGGACAACCCGATGCAGCTGAAGGGCTGGAGCATCACCGACGCCAAGGGCAATCAGGTCAGCGTCTCGCTCACCCGGGTCGAGAGCGGCATCGACCTCAGCAAGATCTCCTTCCGCTTCAACGAGGACGAGGTTCGCTCGCCAGGACGCAACTGAGCCGCCGCCGCTTGCGTGCGGCCACGCGCCGGTCTCTGATGGGGCGATGAAAAGCGACAAGGATTCGCCGGCGGGCGCGCCGTACACGGTCGAGCACCAGATCGGGTACCTGCTACGCCGCGCCCATCAGCGCGCCACGGCGCTGTTCCAGGCCAATATCGGCGATCCCGGCACCACGCCGACCCAGTTCACCAGCATGGTGAAGCTGGGCGAGCGGGGCGAGCTGTCGCAGAACCATCTCGGCCGCCTGGTTGGCATGGACAAGGCGACCACCCAGGGCGTGGTGCGCCGGCTGCGCGATCGCGACCTGATCGCCGCGCGGCCCGATCCCGACGACGCGCGCCGCACCCTGCTGCGGTTGACGCCCGCGGGCGAGGCGATGCTGGCGCGACTGGTCGCCAACGGCCCGCGCGTCAGCGCCGAGACGCTCAAGCCGCTCGACGCCGCCGAGCAGCGCACGCTGCTGAGCCTGCTGTCGCGGCTCATTTAGGAGCGGCGCGCGATCGATCAAACGCACCCGTCATTCCGAGCGCAGCGAGGAATCTTTCCGTTGTCGAAAGATTCCTCGCTGCGCTCGGAATGACGGGGTGACGCCGATTTCGGGCTTGTCGCTCTGAGGCGGGCGCGACTCAATTCGGCCGGGCAAGGCGTACGCGCCGTTCTCGGGCGCAATCGCGGATCGTGCGGCCGGACCCGCGGGCGGTGGAGTGCGCGGCGTCGATCATGGCGGCGCTGTCGTGGCGGCCGGCCATCGCGGTGCGTAGCGCGGCCAGCCGGGCTTTGGCGTCGCGCAGATCGAACGATAGCTCGATCAGCTCCTCCGAGGTCGCGCGCATCTCGGCCCGCGCGTCGCTGGTGTGCGCGTGGTCGCGCAACCGTCGCAGCAGCGCGTGCCGCTGGGTGATCTGTGTCTCGATGACGATGACGGCCCGCTCCACGGTGCGCGCTTCGCCGTCGAGCCGCTCGGCGTCGCCGCGCGCCGACAACAGGCGATCGCGCGCCTCGCCGCCGGCCGCGTCGCGCTGCAGGATCGTCAGCCAGATCTCGACTCGGGCGACATCGTCGGCGCCAGCGGTGGCGAGGTAGGCGCAGGCCTTGCCGGCGTCGGCGAAAAGATGGAGGTCGACGGCCCTGGCTATGGGCACGTTCGCCATCGTCGACACCGCGAGCGCCAGGAGCGCGCGTCGGCCGGACGGTCCGATCATGACCACCTCCGTTGCCCGGCAACGATCATGCGGCGACAACGCTATCACGGCGCGCCGGCCGGCGGTGACGCCGCGTTTGACTCGGACGGGCGCCGGATTAGAATAAATCGTTCGCTTACGAACGATCTCGCTTGGGCTGGTCCGATGGCGGCTTATCTGCGACCGACGAGCATCGACGCGGCGTTGCGGGCGCTGGCGAGCCGGCCGCTCATCGTGCTGGCCGGCGGCACCGATTTCTATCCCGCCCGCGTCGGCCGGCCGCTCGACGACGATGTCCTCGATATCACCGCCATCGCCAGCCTGCGCGGCATCGTCGATGCCGGCGACCATTGGCGTATCGGCGCCACGACCACCTGGTCCGATGTGGTGAAGAGCGACACGCCGCCGCTGTTCGACGGGCTCAAGTGCGCGGCGCGCGAGGTCGGCGGTGCGCAGATCCAGAACGCCGGCACCGTCGCCGGCAATCTGTGCAACGCCTCGCCGGCCTCCGACGGCGTGCCGCCGCTGCTCAGCCTCGACGCGGCGGTCGAGCTCGCCAGCCTGGACAGGGTGAGCGTGGTGCCGCTCGCCGACTTCATCCTCGGCAACCGCCGCACGCGGCGAACACCGGGCGAGTTCGTCACCGCCATCCGCGTGCCTAAGCCGCGCGCGCCGCGCGCCGCCGGTCATTTCATCAAGCTCGGCGCGCGGCGCTACCTGGTGATCTCCATCGTCATGGTCGCCGCCGCGATCGAGTGCGACGACGCCGGTCGCGTGACGCGCGCCGGTGTCGCGGTCGGCGCCTGCTCGGAGGTCGCGCGCCGGCTGCCTGAGCTGGAAGCGGCGCTGCTGGGCCATGCGGCCGACGCCACGCTGGGCGATCGCGTGACGTCCCGACATCTCGCTGTGCTCGCGCCGATCGATGATGTGCGCGCGTCGGCCGAATACCGCGCCGACGCGGCGGTCACGGTGGTTCGCCGTGCTTTGGCTGAGCTCAGCGCAAGGGTGTCGTCATGACGCCCGACGAGCTCGCCATCGCGCCAGTGACGGCCGACGACACGGTGCGCTGCACGATCAACGGTCGCGCGACGGCGTTGAAATCGCCGCCGCTGACCCGGCTGGCGTACGCGCTGCGCGACGAACTCGGCCTGACCGGCACCAAGATCGGCTGCGACGCCGGCGATTGCGGCGCCTGCACGGTGCTGCTCGACGGCCGACAGGTCTGTGCCTGCTTGACGCCGGTGGCGCAGGTCGAAGGCCGCGCCGTGATCACGGTCGAGGGCCTGGGCGCCACAGCCGACGCGCTCAAGCGCGCCTTCCTGGCGCACGGCGCGGCGCAGTGCGGCATCTGCACGCCGGGCATGCTGATGTCGGCGACTGACCTGCTGCGGCGCGTCAGCCGACCCTCGCGTGCCGAAGTCGAGGACGCGTTGGGCGGGACGCTCTGCCGCTGCACCGGCTATCAGAAGATCGTCGAGGCCGTGCTCGACGTGACGGCCGCGTCCACGGCCGCGCCCGATGTCGGCCGCGCAATCGGCGCGCGCGTGCCGCGTGTCGATGGCGCCGCGCGCGTCGATGGCACGGAGATCTACGGCGCCGACGGCATTCCCGCCGACGCGCTGTGGCTGCGTGTCGTGCGCTCGCCGCATCACAGCGCCCGCTTCGTCCTGGGCGATCTGACCGAAGTGCGGCGCACGCTGGTGGCCGTGCTCACCGCCGCCGACGTGCCGTTCAACGGCTTCGGTATCTACCCCGATATCAAGGACCAGCCGGTGCTGGCCGACGGCCTCGTGCGCTATCGCGGCGAGGCGGTGCTGGCGCTCGTCGGCACACGCGACGCGGTACTCGCGGTGCGCGATCAGGATCTGCCGATCGTTTGGACGAAGCTGAAGCCAGTTGTTGGTATCGACGCCGCGCGCGCGGCCAACGCGGCGCTGGTGCAGGCCGACAAGCCGGCCAATCTGCTGATCGAAGGCGGCGTGCGGCGCGGCGATGTCGACGCCGCGATCGCCGCGGCCGCGGCGGCGGCCGAGGGCATCTTCGAGACGACGTTCGTCGAGCACGCCTATATCGAGCCCGAGGCGGGCTGGGCGCGCCGCGTCGGTGATCGCCTTGAGGTGCATGTCACGACGCAGACGCCCTACATGGACCGCGACGAGGTCGCCAGCGTGATGCGCCTGCCGCCAACGTCGGTGCGCATCGTGCCCACGGCCTGCGGCGGCGGCTTCGGTGGCAAGCTCGACCAGTCGGTGCAGCCGCTGATCGCGCTGGCGGCGTGGACGCTGGGCCGCCCGGTGGCCTGCGTCTACACGCGGCCCGAAAGCATGGCGGCCACCACCAAGCGCCATCCGGCGCGCGTCGTGGCGCGTTTCGCCTGCGACGCCGAGGGGCGCCTCACCGCTTGCGAGTCGCGCGCCGATTTCGACACCGGCGCCTACGCCTCGTGGGGGCCGACCGTGGCCAACCGCGTGCCGGTGCACGCCACCGGCCCCTATCGCGTGGCCAACGCGCGCACCTGGGGCGCGGCGTGGTTCACCAACGGGCCGCCGGCCGGCGCCTTCCGCGGCTTCGGCGTGCCGCAATCCGCCATCGCGCACGAAGCGATGATGGATGCGCTGGCCGACAGCTTGGGCATCGATCGCCTGGAGTTCCGCCACCGCAACGCGCTGCGTGTCGGCGACACCACGGCGACCGGTCAGCGGCTGGAGCATTCGGCCGGGCTGGCGCAATGCCTCGAAACCCTGCGGCCGCGATGGATTCAATGGAAGGCCGAGACCGCCGCCTTCAACCGCGCGGCGGGCGCGAGGCGCCGGGGCGTCGGCATCGGCTGCATGTGGTACGGCATCGGCAACACCTCGATGTCGAACCCTTCGATCATGCGAATCGGTATCGGACGCGAAGGCGGCGTCACGCTCTACAGCGGCGCGCTGGACATCGGACAGGGCAGCAACACCATCATGGCGCAGATCGCCGCCGACGCGCTGGGCCTGCCGTTTGAACGTATCCGCCTGGTCACCGGCGACACCGACCGCACGGCCGACGCCGGCAAGACCTCGGCCTCGCGCCAGACCTTCGTATCGGGCAAGGCGGCGGAATTGGCGGGCCGCGACCTGCGCGCGCGCATCCTGCGCATGGCCAACGCCGGCGCCGACGCGGAGTTGTCGATCCGTGGCGCGACACTGTTCGTGCACGAAGTCGAGGGCACACGCGCTATCGATCTGCGCGGCCTGAAGCCCGACGCCAATGGCGACGTCATGCTGGGCGAAGGCAGCTTCGATCCGCCGACCTCGCCGCTCGACGCCGATGGCCAGGGCGTGCCCTACGCCAGCTACGCCTTCGCCGCGCAGATCGCGCTGGTCGAGGTCGATATCGAGCTGGGCACGACCAAGGTGCTGCGCATGGCCGCCGCGCACGATGTCGGCCGCGCCATCAACCCGCTGCAGGTCGAGGGCCAGATCCAGGGCGGCATCGCGCAAGGCCTCGGTCTGGCACTGATGGAGGAATACGTCCCCGGCCGCACCGAGAACCTGCACGACTACCTGATCCCCACTGTCGGCGACATGCCGCAGATCGATGTGATGCTGATCGAGGATCCCGATCCGCTCGGCCCCTCGGGCGCGAAAGGTGTCGGTGAGCCTGGGCTCGTGCCGACAGCGCCGGCGATCCTCGGCGCAATCCACGACGCCACCGGCGTGCGCATGCGCCAGGTACCCGTGCTGCCGCACCGCCTGCGCGCCGCGCTGCGTGGAGGCAAACCATGAACGAGACGGTCGCCAGCGATGGTGTCGTGCGCTGCGATGCCTGTCCGGTGCTCTGCCGCATCCGTCCCGGCAAGATTGGCGCCTGTGATCGCTATGCCAATGAAAACGGCCACCTTGTGCGCGTCGATCCGCTGGTCGTGATCGAGCGTAGCGCGGCGCCGCTGGTGCCGTTCGCGCAGGGTGCGGAAGGCTGGAGCGGCGAGCTGCCGCGCGCGGAGGGGACGTTCGTCACCGGCATCGGCGCGACGACGACCTATCCCGACTACAAGCCGGCACCGTTCATTGTCGCCAGCCAGCACTATGACGTCGACATGGTTACCGTCGTCACCGAGGGCATCTTCAGCTACTGCGGCGTGAAGGTGAAGATCGACACCGACCGCTTCC
>CAYUAX010000229.1:0-7250 GCA_964442845.1 uncultured Bifidobacteriaceae bacterium
GTGCAGCTGTTCAACATGGACCCGCAGGACTACAAGCGGTTCCTGAACTTCCTGCGCAAGTACGGCTGCCACATGCCGTTCCAGCGCTTCCGCATGGCGCCGCTGCGCCCCGAGCTGCCCGGCAGCGAGGGTGGCGTCGTGCGGCCGTTCGACGACCGCCGCGAGTAGAAACCCGCCCTACGCGGCGGCCACCGCGTCCACGTAGCGCTGCCACCGCTGGTCGGGGGTGGAGATCGCCACGCCGCAGCTCACCGGCTGGAGCGGGTCGGCACGGTGCGCCCACACCCGCAGCCCCTGCAGGTCCATGCCCAGCTCGGGGATCTGGATGTCCACGGCCTCGTCGGGCATCGTCGCGCCGAACACCTCGAGGCACGCGCCGCCGTAGCTCACATCCAGCAGGCGTCCCGGCAGGCCGCCCACCACCGCCGGTACCTCGATGGGCAGGCGCTTGCGCGGCCAGCGCCGCCGCGGCCGCTCCACCGCCATCACCTCGGTGATCGCCGCCTGCAGCCCCTGGCTGGTCACCGGGCCTGAGAGGTAGCGCGCCCCGAGGCCCGTGGCCTCCACCTCCAGCACGTGGTCGGCGCCGCCGATCACGATCGCGAAGGCCCGGGGGAACTCCACCCGCGCCACCGCCACCAGGTGCAGCCCGTTGTAGGGGCCGAGCCGGACGTCGGTGACCAGAATCTCCGGGGCCGGGCCTTCCTCGAGCATCCGGCGCGCGTCCGGGAAGCTCGAGCTGGCCCGGGCGGAAAACCCGGCGCGGCGAAGGGAGGTGACCCGGTCGGAAAGCACGTGGGGGTCGGCGCTGACGACGAGGATATCGGCGGACATGTTCTCGGCGAACCCCCGAGGTTGCAAAGGAAACGCCACAGGTCACTTGGAGGAAGCCCCCATATTCATTGGGGTTTCGGCAAGTCCCGGCGTGCCAGGGCCAGACTACGTTATTTGGATCCGCGGACTTTCCAGGACTGCACGGTCGTGCCGCGCCAGACTTCGGACCGGCGTGCGGAACGGCGTGGCGGGGACTAGGAGGGGATGCCGAGGTTGCGGGTCGGAGACGGCAGAATCCCGGGCAGGAGCTCGAGGGCGTCCACGAACGACCGCCACTGGGCGTCCACCGCCGAATCGCGCCGCAGGGCCACGCCACACGACACCGGCTGGGCCTTGGCCGTCCGGCGGGTCCAGACGCGTTCCACGGGCACGGCGATGCCGGTGCCAGGCACCGTCAGCTGCAGGGTCTCGGAGGGCAGTTCGTCGCCGAAGATCTCGATGCCGGCCCCGCCGTAGCTCACGTCCACGATGCGGGCCTCGACGCCCGACACGAAGGTGGGCACGTCGTGCACCGGACGCTTGCGCGGCCAGCGGCGCTGCGGGCGCGGGGTGGCCACCAGCTCGGACAGGATCGCCGAGATGCGCTCGGCCTCGATGGGCTCGACCAGGTAGCGGGCCCCGAGGTGATAGGACTCCGACTGCAGCGCGGGGTCGCGGGGGCCGACGACCACGCACGTGGTCCGCGGATGCTCCACCTGGGCGATGGCCACCAGGTGCAGGCCGTTGTAGTCGCCGAGCTGGACGTCGGTGAGCAGCGCTTCCGGCTCGATCTCGGCCAGCACGTCGCGCGCCTCGAGGAAGCTCGCCACGGGCAGCGTCGTGAACCCGGCACGCACCAGCGACTCGGCGCGCGCGGTTCGCTCGCCTTCGTCTATGCCCACCACGAGCACCGGCATTCGCATGTTCAGCGGACCTCTGTGCCCCAGGGACGACGGCACGTGCTCCTGGAGAACCAAGTTTCGCGCCAACTTTGAAATCGCGGATTGTGGCCGGATTTTGCCTGTTTACGGCGATTCTGCCCGCCAGGCGTCAACATAACTGTAAAACGCCTGCGCGGTGCGTCGTTGGATTGACGCGGCCCGCGGGCTCACCGTGAGGTTGCGCCGCGACCGCGCATCGTTCAGGATGTGGGGATGCGTTCGAGCGTTTTCCACTATGGCACGGCGTTGCTCGTGATGGCAGCTCCGATGATCGCCGCCGCGATGCAGGCGCCGCCCCCGAAGCCGGCGCCCATCCCGGCTCCGCCCGACGTGGCCGCGCCGCCCAAGGACGCCACCGTCCTGCCGTCGGGCCTGGCCTTCAAGGTGTTGACGCCGGGCAAGGGGGAGGCGAAGCCTGGCGCCACGGATCTGGTCACGGTGCACTACACCGGCTGGACCACCGACGGGAAGATGTTCGACAGCTCCTACGCCCGCAACGCACCCAGCACGTTCCCGCTCGACCGGGTGATCAAGGGCTGGGGCGACGGCGTGCAGCTGATGGTGGCGGGCGAGAAGCGCCGGTTCTGGATTCCCAACTCGCTCGCCTACAAGGGCCAGGCCGGCCGCCCGGCCGGGATGCTGGTGTTCGACATCGAACTGCTGAGCATGGCCCCGTCGCCGCGCATCGCCCCGCCGGACGTGGCCGCGGCGCCCGACGACGCCAAGCGCACGGCCACCGGCCTCGCCTATAAGGTGCTGAAGGCCGGCACCGGCACCGACCACCCGCGGCGCGACAGCCGCGTCACGGTGCACTACACCGGCTGGCAGACCAACGGCCGCATGTTCGACAGCTCGATCGAGCGCGGCTCGCCCGCCACCTTCGGCCTCGGCGACGTGATTGCCGGCTGGACCGAGGGCGTCCAGTTGATGGTGGTCGGCGAGAAGACGCGGTTCTGGATTCCGCAGAACCTCGCCTACAAGGGCCAGGCGGGATCACCGGCCGGCATGCTCGTGTTCGACGTCGAGCTCCTCGAGATTCGCGACTAGGTCATGCACGCCCGTGCGGGCGTCGAGTTCGTCGCCGATCGCGGCGACCACGGCCAGCGGCTCGACGCCGCGGCCATGCGTCACGGCGCGGCGCACGGCCTGTCGCGATCCCGTGTGCAGCGGCTGATCGCCGCCGGCGGCATCGGCGTCAACGGCCGGGCAGCCAGCCGCCCCGCCCAGCGGCTGCGGGTCGGCGACGTCGTGCGCCTCGACGTCGTGGCGCCGTCGCCGCGCCCCAAGCCCGTGGGTGAATCCCTGGCGCTCGAGGTCGTCTACGAAGACGACGACCTGCTGGTCGTAGCCAAGCCGCCGGGCCAGGTGGTGCATCCGTCGTATCGCAACCCGTCGGGCACGCTGCTCAACGCGCTGCTCGGTCGCGCCGCGGGCGCGTGGACGCCGCATCTGCTGCAGCGCCTCGACAAGGGCACGTCAGGGCTGGTGATCGTCGCCAGGTCGCGCGAGGTGCTCGCCGCCCTGCAGCGGAGCGCCGTGGAGAAGGACTATCTGGCGCTGGTGTGGGGCCGGCCGACACCGGCCGCCGGGCGCATCGACGTGAAGCTGGGCCGCGACCCGCTGGATCGCCGCCGCGTCACGGCGAGCGAGGCCGGCGCCGACGCGCTCACCGAATACCGGACGCTGAGCCGCACGCGCGGCCCGGCGCGGGGCCTGACGCTGCTCGCCTGTCGGCTCGTCACCGGGCGCACGCATCAGTTGCGCGTGCACCTGGCCGAACGCGGCTGGCCGCTGGTGGGCGAGCCCGTGTACCGATCGCCGCTGCGGCCGCGGCTGCCGGATCCGCGACTGCACCGCGCCGCGACGTCGTTCGGACGTCAGGCGCTGCACGCCTGGCGGGTGACGTTCGCGCATCCGCGGTCGGGCGCGCGCCTGCGGTTCACGGCGCCGCCGCCGGCGGACTTGCAGCGCTTGTTGCGCGAACTCGGCGTGGCCGTCGCGAGCTGACCGCGATGCTGGGCGAGCTTCAGGTCTGCCGACTGCAATGTAGGGCAGAGCTTTAGCTCTGCCAGACCGGCAGCTCTAAAGAGCTGCCCTACGGCTGCGGGGAGGCAGCCCTAAAGAGCTGCCCTACGGCCCAAAGGGACTACGGCGCCTGCTTGCGGCGGCGCCGCGACGCCGCGGCAATTGCGGCGAAGCCCACCCCGAGCAGCAGCAGGCTGGCGGACTCCGGCACTCCCGTCGGCGCGTCGAACAGGATCGCCACGGCCGCAACGGCCGTCAGCAGGATGGGAGCCAGTGGTCCGCCGAACACCATGATGCCGAAGCTCTCAGTTCTCCGCCCGCTGACGGCGACGACGACGCGCCGCGGCTGCGACGCCAGCCAACCCGGTGCCGAGCAGCAGCATGCTCGCCGGCTCAGGGACCACGGTGGGCGGGTCCCCGCCTCCCGGAGGCAGACCGTTGGTTACGAATGAGGCGCTGCCCCCGTTAATGGCGATGCCCTGAACGTGCAGGCCGATGCGCAGCCCACCCACCGTGCCCAGGCTGGTGATGACGTCGGTGTAGTCGGTCGGGCCCGTCAGCGAGAACACCAGCAGCAGAAAATCGAGTGCCGTATTGAGGCCGTTCGCTACGACTGGCGGGTTGCTGTCGAAGCTGTGGTTCGACGCGAACCCGATGCCCTCGCCGCCCGGAAGGTTTGGAGGAGCGGCCCCTACGGAGTAGCTGACGAGAACCGGCGTCTGCAGCCCGTACTCGAAGTCCATGGGCAGCGATCCGTCGTTGGGCTCATCGAAGTAGATGTCGGTGATCGACGACGCCACGCCGCCCAGCACGTCGTTGTAGAACAGGAAGGAGACGTAGTTCGTTCCGCCTGCGCTGTAGCCACCCACTTCGACGGAGAACTGGTCCTCGACGGCGCACTGGACGGTGCCCGAAATGCAGGCGAACCCAAACGGCGCAGCGGCGGCCTTGGTCGGCGCCGCCAGCAAGCCTGCGGCCATCACCGCGGTTGCCAGGGCGCTCTTCACGACTGTACGCATGCTCAAACCACGCTCCTCGGGGGGAGGTAGACCAATCCAGGCCGTGGTGGAGCAAGTCTCCTGCCAGAGCCGCCATTGTTGGCAGTTCTGCGAAACACTCAGTGTTTTGCCGAATCAAGACAGCCCACGGCCCTCGCGGTTGGTCTAGCGGGACCACATCCAGGGCCAAGGCCCCGAAGAAAGTCATCTCTCGTCCAGACTTGGGTTGCCGCCTACCCAATCGCCCTTCTCCGTGCACTTCGGGCAGAATCGCGTGCAACTCGATGGACACCATTCGCCCCGCGGTGGCCTCTGCCCTCGCCCGCCAACCGCATCTGCCCCTGGCCACGCTGCCGACGCCGCTCCAGGAAGCGCATCGCCTGCGTGACGCGCTGGGTGGCCCGGCGCGCTGCCCGCGCATCTTCGTCAAGCGCGACGACCTCACCGGCCTGGCAGGCGGCGGCAACAAGGCCCGCAAGCTGGAGTTCCTGGTCGGCGACGCGCGGCAGCGGGGCGCTACCACGCTGATCACGACGGGCGCGGTGCAGTCGAATCACGCGCGCATGACGGCCGGGGCGGCGCGCCTCGCCGGCATGGACTGCGAGCTGGTGCTGACCACGCACGTCGACGCGCCCGAGGACGAAGGCAACCTGCTGCTCGATCGGCTGTTCGGCGCCCGCGTGCATTACGTGCCGTCGGTCGATCCGATGCTCGCGGTGGGACTCGACGAAGCGACAGTGCGCGACGTGGAGGCGAGCGTGCGCGCGCGCGGCGGCACGCCGTACGTGATTCCCGTCGGCGGCTCGAGCGCGGTCGGCACGCTGGGCTACGTGGCCGGCACCGTGGAGTTGTGCGCGCAGCTCGACGCGCTCGACCTCGCGCCCACTCGCCTCTACTTCGCCAGCGGCTCGCGCGGCACGCAGGCCGGCCTCACGCTGGGTGCGCACCTGTGCCGCACGCCGTATCGACTGCACGGCATCGCCGTCAGCGCCGGCGAGCCGGAGAAGTACGAACGGGCGCGACGGGCGGCCCGCGACGCCGCGGCCCTGCTGGGGTTCGACGACGGCGTGCTCGGCGCCGCGTTCGTCACCGACCAGGGCTTCATCGGCGACGGCTACGGCCTGCCCACACCGGAGGCGCTCGAGGCCCTGGTCCTGGTGGCGCGCACCGAGGCGCTGGTGCTCGACCCCACCTACACCGCCAAGGCGATGGCCGCGCTGATCGCGCACGTGCGGTGCGGCGAGGTGCGCCCCGACGAGACGATCGTGTTTCTGCACACCGGTGGCAGCCCGGCGCTGTTCACGCGCGGCGCGCGCGCCGCCCTGGAACGCGCGCCAACGTGGCAGATTCCGTGAAGTTCGTGCCGATCGCGCTGTGCAGTTTCTGAGCACGCTGTCCCCGACCGGCACACAGCCCACGCAACTCACGCGCTGACAAGCAGTTAGCGTCACGCAGCGGACCCCAACGGGGGCCCCCTGTTCCATGACGGCGCAGCCGATGGTTGCGGAAGTAGCCACGGCCAGCCGGCCGTGCCTCCGCCTGACGACCGCGGATCGACGAAAACACTGAGCGATCCCGCGGATCTCGCACGTCTCGTGATCGTCCCGACAGTCCTGGCAGCGGCCTTGCGCTAAGGCCGGGCATGAAGTCCCTCTCTGTCGTGCGCGGCGCCGGCCGGACTAGCACCTTCCCGGACGTTCGCCGCACCATGCTCTACGCACTCCTCGTCGCCGTCGGGTTGGGCGCGTTCGCAAGCGACGCCTCGGCCCAGCGGCGATCCCGGCAGTGGCGTGCCGACGAAGCCAAGTTCGACACGCTGCTGCACGAGGTGAACGCCGGCGACGACGACGACCTGCCGGTGATCATCGAGTTCAACGACGACCGCGACGCCGACAACGCCGTGGCCTCGCACGGGCGGCGCAGCGAGCGCCGGCTCACCGGCATGCGCGGCCGCTCGACGAAGATGTCGAAGCGGCTGCTCCGCCAGTTGGCCCGGCGCAGCGACGTCAAGCGCGTCCACTACGATCGGCCGGTCGAGGCGCTCCTCGGCCGCTCGTCGATCACGGTGGGCGCCAAGACGGTCCACCAGCTGCTCGGCTACACCGGCGCCGGCATCGGCGTGGCGGTGATCGACTCCGGCGTCACGCCGAACCACGAGGATCTGCGCTACGCCGGCACCACGACGCAGCGCGTCGTCAAGTTCGTGGACTTCGTCAACGGCGCGACCAGCCGCTACGACGACTGGGGCCACGGCACGCACGTGGCCGGCATCATCGCCGGCAACGGCTACAACTCGCACGGCAACAAGGCGGGCATCGCCCCGGCGGCGACGCTGGTGGCGCTGAAGGCGCTCGACGGCGAGGGCCGCGGCCGCATCAGCTACATCATCCAGGCGCTCGACTGGGCGGTGGCCAACCGCGTGGCCTACAACATCCGCGTCATCAACATGTCGCTCGGCGCGGGCGTGTTCGAG
>CAYUAX010000230.1:0-7196 GCA_964442845.1 uncultured Bifidobacteriaceae bacterium
GGCCAGTGGCTCCCGCCGGCCCCTGCGCACCGGCCGGCCCGGCCGGGCCAGCCACGCCCGATGCCGCCAGGCCGGCGAGGTCGCCGTTGACCAGCACCTTGCCGGGGGCCGCCTGCAGGGGCACGAAGTTGGGCGACGTCGAGGTCACCGCTTGGATGTAGTAGCGATCGAGCGACGAGCCGACGAACGGCGGCACCACGTTGACCACGGCGCGGCCGTTGCCATCGAGATTGCCCATCGCCAGGATGCGCACGTCGGGGCCGATCGAAAACGCCACGCCGGCGTACGAGAACCCTGAGCCGGTCGTGCTGCCGACCAGCGCGAAATAGTGTCCGGGCGTGCCGGTCACGGTCACGGTGGACGCCGCCCCCGGCGTGACCACCACCTGGCTCACGGTGGACGACGGCGCCTGCGCGCGCGCGTCTGCCGCGCCAAGCTGCCATGCGCACGCGACGGCGATCATCACCACCACGCCGCGCCACGAATTCCGCGAGCGTGCCACCGCGGACGCCTTCTCACTGACGATTCCGAATCTCATCGAGGTGTATGTCTCCAAGTCCGACAGGACTGGCCGGCCAGGAAGCACGTCCCATGCCACGCGGGAGATCGACGATTCGCTGAGGAATTTCGCCTGTTCGTGCCAGAATCGTGCGCTTGACGCACAGAACTGTGCGCCGTGGTCACAGCCACTGACGCGGCGTGTCAGTCGCGCACGGATTTCAGCGCTCGCTGACGGTTCTGGCAGGCGTGGGAAGTTGCGCGCCGGGCCGAGGCGCGGAGGTGATACTATTTGCGGGCGTCGGGGCGTGGCTCAGCCTGGTAGAGCACTCGGTTCGGGACCGAGGGGTCGGAGGTTCGAATCCTCTCGCCCCGACCACACTTCAGAACGACGAACGGGCGGCACTTCGGTGCCGCCCGTTCACGTTTTGAGAGGGCTCGGGACTGGACGCCGGGTGACTAGGGCCGCGCTGCGGTCGTCGGCGGCGTCGCCGCGCCCTTCACCAGCTCGTTCACGTCGTGCATGCGGCCGTTCGCCATCACGCGCCGCACCTTCAGGGCATCGCCGATGCGCTCGAGCGGATTGCCTTCCACCAGCACGATGTCGGCGAGCTTGCCGGCGGCGATCGATCCCGCGTCGAGGTTGAGCGCCTCGGCCGGCGTGACCGTGGCGGCGCGCAGCGCCTGATACGGTGTCATGCCGGCGTTGACATAGGCGTTCAGCTCGCCGTGCAGGTTGAAGGCGTTGGGCGTGTCGGTGCCGGCCACCACCTTGCCGCCGGCCTTGTAGATGTCCATCAGCATCTGATTGTTGCCGGGGCTGTCGAGCCCGCCGCCGGGCGCGCCGCCGCCCTGGGGGTTGCGCACCTGCTGCTGCATCCACTGCGGGTAGAGCGAGAAGCGCGGGTCCTGGCGCAGCGCCGGCTCGCCCTCGAGCAGCCGCCGCACGCCGCCGCCCGACATCATCGGGCACCAGTAGCGCTCGCTCTTGCCGAACAGCTGCACGACGTCGGCGTAGGCGCGCTGCAGCGTCGTCTGCTTGGGTGAGTAGCCGCGCCGGCTGGTGGCGGCGGTGTGCTCGGTGTTGTCCACGCCGACCAGGGCCGCGGGGAAGATCTCGTGCGTCGCCACCGGGATGCCGACGCCGTGCGCGAACTCGACCATGCGCTTCTGCTGCAGGTCGGGCAGCCGCACGTAGCTCTTGATCAGATCGTGCTGCAGTACGCGGGCGCGCTCGAGCTCCATCTCGAAGTGCGCCGGGCTCGAGATGGCGACGCCCATCTTGTAGTAGACGCGCTGCCACTCCATCAGATAGCCGGTGCCGTAGACACGCGGGCCGAGGCGCGCGCCGGCCTCGTTGGCTTCCCGATCCTCGACGGCTTCGTACGGCGTGTTGCCGGGACTGCGCACCGTGGTCACGCCGAAGGCGAGCCACGCCCGGCCCTGCGCCTCGCCGAAGTCTTTCTGCAGGTGCGAGTGGAACTCGATCAGGCCGGGCATCGCCGTGAGGCCGGTGCCGTCGACGACCGCGCCGCGGTGCGCGGCGGCGCTGTGCGGCGCCACCGAGCGGATGCGGTTGCCGTCCACGACGATGTCCATCTCGCCGCGCGCGGTCTCGGCCACGCCGTCCACCAGCCGGCTCACGTGGATGGTCGTGCGGCCGCTCGGCACCGCCGGCGTGTAGGTGAGCGTGAGCGGCACGTCGGTCACGACGCCGGTCTCGACGTCGATCATCCGCAGCCTGTCCATCGACTGGTAGAGCAGCCGCTTCGAGTCGCCGGCCCAGCTCGGCGAGTGGGCCATCTCGGAGGTGAGGCGGCGCGGCGGCCCGAGCGGCTCGCCGGCGGGGGAGACCGGCCACACCGCCAGCAGGCCTTCGTAGATCGCCGCCATCTTGGTGCCATCGGGCGACCACACCGGGCCGCCGCCGCCGCGCGAGTCGATCGACAGGTTGGGATTCGGCACGTACCACCTGTCGTCGCCGCCGGTGGAGGACATCGTCAGCACCTGGTTGGTGCCCTCGCGGAAGCGCGTGGAGTACGACGACACCATCGCCACCGCGACGCGCGTGCCATCGGGCGACCAGGTCGGCGTACCCGGCGAGAACAGCGTGTCGTGGATGCGGGTCACGGCGCCGGTGGCGACGTCCACCACCGACACGGGCGCGCGCCGCCACATGCCGTCCACGTCGAAGAACGCGATGCGCCGGCCGTCGGGCGACCACGTGGCGCCCTGTGGCTGCGTGGTCAGCCGGGTCAACTGCCGATCCTGGCCGGTGGCGAGATCGCGAATCCACAGCTGCAGCAGCGCGCCGCCCTTGTCGGACGAGTAGACGAGCTTCGTGCCGTCGGGCGACCACGCCGGATCGGTGTCGAGAAAGCGATCCTTCGTCAGGTTCTCCGGCGTGCCGCCGACCGGCATCACCCAGATGTCGCCGACGGCGGCGAAGGCCACCTTGGTGGCGTCGGGCGAGATCACCGGACGCACGACGCCGAGCACCTTGCGCGGCGCCCGCGAGTCGAAGTCACGCGCCACACGGGTGTAGCGCGCCGGCGTGGCCTGCAGCGTGGCCGTGAACGGCACGTCGGTGAAGCTCGTCGCGCCGACCACGCGGCGGCGGATCTTGCCGTCGGCGGTGTAGAAGAACTCGGTGGCGCTGGTCCAGCTCGGACGGAAGGGGAAGGCGTTCTCGGCGCCGGTGATCGACTGGCCGCCGAGCTCCAGCCGGCTCGACGGGCCCTCGAGCGCGTGCAGCACGATCTGTCCGCCCGGCCCCCACGACGCCGCGTCCACGCGGCCGCTGGAGCTGGCCACCTGGCGCTCGGCGCCGCCGGCCGCCGGCACCGCCCACACGTGGCGCTCGCCGTCACGGGTCGAGACGAAGCTGATGTCGGCGTCGTTGGGCGACCAGCTCGGCATCGAGTCTTCGGCGGTGTGCGTGGTCAACTGGCGCAGCGCGCCGGTCGCCAGTTCGAGCACCCAGATGTTGTAGTTGCTGCCCAGGGGGTCGCCGCGATCGGACGAGAACGCGATCCGCGTGCCGTCGTGCGACCACGCCGGCTCGCGATCGTCGAACGCGCCGTAGGTGAGCTTGCGCTGGTTCGAGCCGTCGGGGGCGATGGCCCACAGGTCGTAGCCGCCATCGCGATAGGCGAAGAACGCGATGGTGCGGCCGTCGGGTGACCACGCCGGCTGGCGGGCGTCGTTGAAGACGTCGGTGATGCGCGTGGCGGTGCCGCCGGAGGCGGGCAGCGTCCAGATGCTGCCCTGCAGATCGATGGCCAGCGTGCGGCCATCCGGTGAGACCGCCACCGACATCGACGTGCCCTCGTTGACCGGCACGTCCACGGTGACGGGCGCGGCCGGGCGCGGCGCGCGCGACTGCGCGTGGGAGACGAGGCCGGCGTTCGCGGCCGCGACGGCCAGGAGGGTGAGGACGGTCCAGGCACGCATGCGCATGATTGGCCGGTAGCCTATGAGCGTGCCGAAGGCGAGTCAAGCGCCGCGGCGATTACAATCACACACACGCGTGCCGGCTTCCGCTTCCTCGCCACCGCGCGCTGCGCGCGCCTCGCTCGTCGGCCTCGTCACGGCGCTGGCCGGCGTGGTCGTGCTGGTGATCACGGTGCGGCAGGTCGGCTGGCCCGACATCCGCGCCGGTCTCGCCGCCGTCGGCGCGTGGTTCGCCGTCGTGGTGCTGCTCGGCGCCGGGCGCTTCGCGGCGCGGGCGCGATCGTGGGTGCTGTGCGCGCGCCGCGTCGGCGCCGACGCGCTCACCACGCCGCGGGCGTTCGCGGCGGTGCTCGCCGCCGATGCGGTCGGCAACCTGACACCGCTCGGCCTGCTCGCATCGGAGCCGACCAAGGTGCTGCTGCTGCGACCCGCCGTGGCCACGGCGCCCGCGCTGACCTCGGTCGCGCTGGACAACGCCTTCTACACGGGGTCGGTGGTCCTGATGCTCGCCGCCGGCGCCTGGATGCTCGTGCGCCAGGCGGCCTTGCCCGATCCCCTGCGCCTCGCCGCGGAAAGCGTGCTCGCCGCCGTCGTGGTCGGCGGCGTCGCCGCCGCGTGGGCGATCCGCCGCCGGCCGGCGGTGCTGTCATGGCTCGCGCAAGCGGCGGCACGGCTCACGGGTCGGGCGGCGCGAACGCCCGAGGTGCTGCGCGACCTCGAAGCACGGTTCTACGGCGTGACCGCCTGGCCGGTCGGCGCGGTCCTCGCCGTCGCCGGCTGGCAGGCCGCGTTCCATGCCGGCGCAGTCGCCGAGGTGTGGCTGATCCTGTCGGTGCTGTCGGGCGGCCGCACCTCGTTCGCCGAGGCCTTCATCCTCGAGTCCACCGGTCGCCTCATCACCGTGCTCTTCAAGGTGGTGCCGTTCCGCGTCGGCGTGGACGAAGCCGGCGCCGCGGTGGTGGCCGCCGCGATCGGCGTGCCGGTGACCGACGCGGTGGCGCTCGCCCTGGTGCGCAAGCTGCGCATTTTCGTGCTGAACGCCGCCGGTCTCGCCCTGCTGGCCCGCACCCGCCGCTGAGCGGCGCCGGCCGCGCGCGGCGTGCGCTGACGACACACCAGCCGCGCGCACTCCGGCGATTCGCGCAAGACACGGCCGTTTCCGTGGCACCCTCAAGCCGGCACACGCCTTGCCGATTCTTCCGGCGGAGATCGTCACATGGTGCCGCCGGTCGAACGCCCCGCTTCCGTCCCGCTGATCCCCGCCGCGCCGTCGCCGGCGCAGAGCGACGCGCCGACGGTGCTGGTCGTCGGTGATTCGAACGAAGCGCGGGCAGTGGACCGCGCGCTGACCCGCGCCGGCATCCGCGCCCGGCTCGTCGCCGCGCCAGCCGAGGCCACGGCGTGGATCCGCAGCGCGCCGCCGGCGGTCCTGGTCGTCGACATCGATGCCGCGCACCCAGACGCCGTCGAGCTGTGCCGGCAGGCCAAGCGCGACAGCACGACCCGGCTGCTGCCCATCGTCCTGCTCTCGGACGACCGCCAGCGCGAGCAGCGGCTCGCCGGCATCGAGACCGGCGCCGAGGCGCTGATCACCAAGCCGTTCGATCCCGAGGAACTGCTGGCCCGCGTGCGCACCTTCAGCCGCGTCAGCCAGTACACCAGCGACCTCGACTCGGCGGCCTCGATCATCATGACGGTGACGGCGATGATCGAAGCGCGCGAGTCGTCGCCCGGGCATTGCTACCGCATGGCCAACTACGCGCTGGCGCTCGGCCGCTCGCTCAAGCTGAGCGACGCCGACCTCACCTCGCTGCACCGCGGCGCGTTCCTCCACGACATCGGCATGCTGGCGATCCCCGACGCGATCCTGCGCAAGGGCGGCCGCCTCGAGCCCGAGGAGTACGCCGTCGTCAAGTCGCATCCGGTCATCGGCGACGCGCTGTGCGCCAACCTGCGCACCCTGCACGCGGTGCGGCCGATCGTCCGCCATCACCACGAGCGGCTCGACGGCTCGGGCTATCCCGACGGCCTGGCCGGCGACGCCGTGCCGCTCACCGCGCAGATCGTCAGCATCGTCGACACGTTCGAAGCCATCACCATGGGGCGCGAGTACGTGGCGCCGCGCAGCCCGCAGGACGCCCTCGACGTGCTGCGGCACGAAGTGCACGTCGGCTGGCGGCGCCCCGATCTGGTCGACGCCTTCCAGGCGCTGGTCACCAGCGGCGCCCTCGCGACCTTCTCCTCGGCCGCCGCCGACGACAGCGCCGCCGCCGAACTCGAGGCCTTCTCGGCCGACCTGCAGCGCCACGCCGCCGCGCCCACCCTCGACCTCACCCCGTGGACGCGCCGCCAATGATGCGCGCCGAAACGCTCGCACCGGCGCCGAGCCGCCCGCGGGCCGCGGCCGCACGAGGGCCGCGCCCGACCGGCCCGGTCGCCATCGGACGTCCGGGCGTGGCGTTCCATGGCCTGCTCGGACGCACGCCGGCGATGCGACAGCTCTTCGCGACCCTCGAGCGTTTCGCGCCGTACGCGCGGACGACCTTGATCACCGGCGAGATCGGCACCGGCAAGGGCGCCGTGGCCCGGACGCTGTATCGCCTCGGCCCGCGGCGCGGTGGCCCGTTCGTGCCCGTGGCATGCGCCGACCTGGTCGACGACAACAGCGGCTGGGCGGCCCGGCTGTCGTCCACGGCCACCGGCGAGGCCACCTGCTACTTCGCGGATATCGCCGACCTGCCGGGCACCGAGCAGCTCCGCCTGGCACGGCTGCTGGCGGCCGGCGACGAGGCGGGCGCGGTCCGGCCGGGCGTGCACGTGATCGCCGCGACGGCGCAGGACCTGGGGGCGGCCATGGCCGCCGGGCGGTTCCGCTCGGACCTCTACTACCGGCTCGGCGTGTTCGCACTCCACGTCCCGCCGCTGCGCGCGCGGCTCGATGACCTGCCGGATCTGGCGGCGGCGTTCCTGCGCGAAATCGCCGCGCGGCTGCACCTGGTCGGCCGCGGGCTCACGCCGGGTGCGACGCGGGTGCTGCAGTCCCACGACTGGCCCGGCAATCTGCGTGAGTTGCGCAATGTGCTCGAGCGCGCCGCAGTGCTGAGCGACCAGGACGTGGTGGGGGAAAGCGCGGTGCGCGCCGCGCTGGCCGCCACGGCGCCGCCACGGCCCGTCGCGGCCCCCGTCGCGGCCGACGACGAGGCGGCCGGCCGGCTCGACGCCGCCCAACGCGCCCACGTGCGCGC
>CAYUAX010000231.1:0-7148 GCA_964442845.1 uncultured Bifidobacteriaceae bacterium
GCGCTTGCGGCCGCGGGTCTTGGAGTGTCGGCGTTTGGGATTAGGCATCGTCGTTGGTCCGCGGAGAAACGAGCGTCTGCAGGGCGGCCAGCCGCGGGTCGGTCCATCGCGGCTCGCAGGTGCAGCGCTCGTGGTTGAGATTGGTGCCGCACATCGGGCACAGCCCCTGGCACTCGGGCTGGCAGAGCGGCTTCATGGGCAGGGCGAGGTAGCACTGCTCGCCCACCACCTGGGCGAGATCGATCGTGTCGTCCTGGTAGTAGGTCGTCGAGGGGTCGTGATCCGGATCCTCGTCGCGGCTGCCAGCCAGCGCCTGCGGCAAGTAGCGCGAATCGACGGTGGCGTCGACCGGCACCTCGAAGGTCTCGAGGCAACGGCTGCACGGCACCTCGAGCCGGGTCACCACCGTGCCGACCAGGCGATAGCGATCCTGGTCCTTGTGCAGCACCCCGCGCAGCACGGCCGGCGCGATCACGCGAAAGCCCTCTTCGGCGGCGAACACCTCGGGCGCGAAGGTGTGCGCGACCGGCGTTTCGGGCTGGCGGATGTGGGTGAGGTCGAGCGTCATGGCACTGGCCCCGGCGGCGTATCCAGCCACCATGGCGACCAGTCAGTATATCACGCGCACAGACACGGCCGGCAACGCGGATCTGCCGGCCGCGCAACGAGTTAGCGCTCGGAGCGGCGCTCCGACACCGGCCACGGGCCAACCCAGGGCTTGGGAATGAACAGCTGCTCGAACAGGCCGACGGCGTAGCGGTCGGTCATCCCGGCGATGAAGTCCTGGGTCGCCACGTCGAGCCCGTCGGCGGCAATGGTCCGCGCATCGAGGAACTCCTCGGGCGTCTGCTGCACGCGTTCCCACAAGCCGCCGAGGATCCCCTGGGCCTTGGCGAACTCGGCCGTGGCCGCGTCGTTCTCGTAGACGGCGTCGAACAGGAAGTCGCGCAGCGCCAGCGTCGCCTCGAGCATGGCCTGGCTCATGCGGATCTCGGTGGTGCCGCCGGCCAGCGTCTGTTCGACCACGTCGGTGACCATGCGCCCGATGCGTTCCGACGCCGAACGGCCGAGCACGGCCAGCGCCTCGGCCGGCAACCCTTCTTCCCGCAGGATGCCGGCGCGCACCGCGTCGTCGACGTCGTGATTCACGTAGGCGACGATGTCGGCCACCCGGGCCACCTGGCCCTCGATGGTCGAGGCGCGGTGTTCGGGGGGGGCGCCGACCGGCAGCCCGTGCTTGCCCTTGGAGTGGCGGGCGATGCCGTCACGGACCTCCCAGGTCAGGTTCAGCCCCTGCCGATCGCGCTCGAGCACGTCGACGATGCGCAGGCTCTGCTCGTAGTGGTTGAAGGCGTTGGGACACAGCGTCTGCAGCACCCGTTCGCCGGCGTGGCCGAACGGCGTGTGGCCGAGGTCGTGGCCGAGCGCGATGGCCTCGGTGAGCTCTTCGTGCAGGCGCAGCACCTTGGCGATGGTGCGGGCGATCTGCGACACCTCGAGCGTGTGCGTGAGGCGCGTGCGGTAGTGGTCGCCGGCCGGCGAGAAGAACACCTGCGTCTTGTGCTTCAGCCGCCGGAACGCCTTGGTGTGGATGATGCGATCGCGGTCGCGCTGGAACGCCGGCCGGATCGGGTCTTCGGCCTCGGCGCGCAGCCGCCCCTTCGTGGCGGCGCTCCGCGCCGCCTGCGGCGCCAGCGCCGCGGTCTCGCGCTGCTCCAATTCGTGGCGGATGGTCATCGGCGACGGCGCGGGCGGCACCGCTTCATGGTAGCAGTCTGCCCCGCTCAGCGCAGGGCGGCTACGAAGCTCTCGCCGTCCGCCAGGGGCGGCACCCCGAACCACGCGGCCAGCGTCTGCCCGACGTCGGCGAAGCTGGCCCTCGTCCCGAGCGCCACACCGGGACGCAGTCCGGGGCCGAGCGCGAGCAGCGGCACGTACTCCCGCGAGTGATCGGTGCTCGGCGTGGCCGGATCGTTCCCGTGGTCCGCAGTGACGATCAGCAGGTCGCCGGCACGCAGGCGATCGACGATGGCGCCGAGCCGGGCGTCGAAGCGCTCCAGGTTGGCGGCAAAGCCGGCGACGTCGTTGCGATGCCCGAACCGGGTGTCGAAGTCCACCAGGTTGGCGAAGATCAGCCCGTGGTCGCACTCGTCGAGCAGGCGTTCGATGCAGTCGAGGCCGGCGGCGTCACTCGCCGTCGGATACGCCGCGGCGATGCCGCGCCCGGCGAAGAGGTCGGCGATCTTCCCCACCGCGGTCACCGGGACGCCGGCTGTGGTCAGCGTATCCAGCAGGGTCGGCCGCGGCGGCGGCATGGCGTAGTCGTGGCGGTTGGCGGTCCGCGTGTAGGCCCCGGGCCGGCCGACGAAGGGCCGGGCGATCACCCGGCCGATCCCTGCCCCCTCGACCGCCAGTTCGTAGGCAGCGCGACACCAGTCGTAGAGCTGCGGCACCGGCACCACGTCCTCGTGCGCGGCGATCTGGAACACGCTGTCGGCCGAGGTGTAGACGATCGGCTGCCCGGTGCGCTGGTGGGCCTCGCCGAGCTGGTCGATGATGGCGGTACCCGAGGCGACGACGTTGCCGAGCACCGGCCGGCCGATGCGGGCGGAGAACGCCTCGATCAGCGGCGCCGGAAACCCGCCCGGAAACGTCGGGAAGGCCCGCTCGAGCACCAGCCCCATGAGTTCCCAGTGCCCGGTGACCGAGTCCTTGCCGGGCGACCGCTCCGCCATGCGGCCCCACGCCGCCCGCGGGGCGGCCGGGGGCGCCACGCCGGGCAGATGCGCGGCCAGCGGCAGGCCGAGCGCAGCCAGCGTCGGCACCTGCAGCGGCCGGGCCGCGGCGACGTGTCCCAGCGTGTCGCTGCCGGCGTCGCCGTAGCTGGCGGCGTCGGGCAGCTCGCCGGCCCCGACGCCGTCGAGGACGATGACGATCGCGCGCGGCGGCATGGCGCGGCGCGCGCCCCTCAGGGGTGGTGCGAGGAGAAGTAGTTGGGCACGCTGCGCGGCACGCGCAGCGTCGCGATGGCGTGCTTGAACACCAGGTGATCGAGCCCCTGGTGCTCGAGAATCACGGCGAAGCGGTCGAAATTCTTGATGCGGGCCTCGAACTCGCGGCCGTCGAGCAGGTGCACGGTGACGGCCAGCTTCTCGCGACGGGCGTAGTTGAGGAAGACGTCCTGGATGTTCGGTGCGCTCGATTTACCTTCGGCCATCGCCAGCGACGCTCCTGTCGTCGTGCAAACCCCGCGTTCCCAGGTAGTCGATGACGCGCGCCGCCGCGGACGCCGTCTCACCGGGACCGTCAAACCAGATCAGAGTAGGCTCTTTGCGGAACCAGATCAACTGGCGGCGGGCGTAACGGCGGTTCTCCTGCACGATGAGCGCGCGCGTCTCGGCGAGGCCGCGCACGCCGTCGAGGTACTCGAGCATCTGGCGATAGACCAGGCCGCCGAACGGCCGGGCCGTGCGCGGCACGCCGCGCGCCAGGAGGCCGCGCACCTCGGCTTCGAGGCCGGCGGCGAGCTGACTGTCGACGCGTCGGGCCAGACGCTCGGCGAGCTGCGGCGGCGGCAGGCGCAGCGCCACGGCGATCACGTCGAACTCCGGCAGCGGCGCCACCGTGTCGGCGAAGTGCGCGGTGAGCGGCCGCCCGGTGAGGCAGTAGACCTCCAGCGCGCGCACCATGCGCTTGCGATCGCGCGGCTGGATCCGCGCCGCCGATGGCGGATCGACCCGCGACAGCCAGCGGTGCAGGGCGGCATCGCCGCGACGGACCGCGACGCGCTCGAGCCGCGCCCGCAGCGTCTCGTCGGCGGCCGGGCCGGGGAACAGGCCGCGGGTCAGGGCCCGGAAGTACAGGCCGGTGCCGCCGGCCAGCACCGGCAGGCGCCCACGGGCGTGGATCGCCCGGACGGCGGCCGCGGCGTCGTGCGCGTACCGGGCCGCCGTGTAGATCTCGGTGGGGTCGGCGACGTCGACGAGATGGTGCGGCACGCCCTGCTGCGCCGCCGCCGGCACCTTGTCGGTGCCGATGTCGAAGCCGCGGTACACCGCCGTCGAGTCGCAGGCCACGACCTCGCCGACGAAGGCCCGGGCCACCGCCACGGCCACCGCCGATTTGCCGGTGGCCGTCGGGCCGAGCACGGCGACGAGCCGCGGCCGCGGCGCCATCAGCAGGCCACCTGGCGCAGCAGGAGCCCGGCCAGCAGCGCGACCAGGGCCAGCAGACCGGCCTGCTGCGCCGGCGTCGGCATGGCGCTCACTCCGGCGTCGGCGACTCGTTGAAGAAGAACGTCACCGTGAAGAACGCCTTGTCGGCGGGATACTCGGGCGGCAGCGGCTGCGTCGGATTCGACGCCAGGATGGCGTTGTAAGCCGAGCGGTTGAAGGAGTCCACCTCCGACGGGCGGACGATGTTGATGTCGGTGATCGCGCCGTCCTTGTGGACGTTGAACTGCAGGATCACCCGGCCGCGCATCGCGTAGGCGGCGTTGGGCACGAACCAGTTGCGCTTCACCTGGGCGACGAAGCGGCGGATCCACGGCCCGAACTCGACGCCCTTGGTGTCGAACTGGATGGCCGGCCCGAACTCGTTGACGCCGCCCTGCGGGTTGTTGAACGACTCGCGCTGCACGTACTTCTGCAGATCGCGCAGCGCCTCGCCGAGCCGTCCGCCCGGCGGCTGCGTCTGCGCCGCCTCGCGCGGCACCGGCGCGGCGTCGGGCTGCTCGGGCAGCGGCGTCCGGTCCTCGGCGGTCGCGGCGGGAGGTGACGGCTCGGGCTCGGGCCCCTTCCCCATCGGCCGCTCCTCGGGGGCGGCCTCGACGCGCTCGGTCGAATCGCCGCGGGCGAACGGCAGCGGGTTCTCGGGCCGCTCGCCGATCTCGGGGGCGCTGGCCATGCGGTCCATGTCCGACGCCTCGGCCTGGGGCGGCGGCGTCGGCGCGGGCACGTCGCGCAGCGGCTCGACGACGACGAACCGCGGGGCGTCGTCGGGGCGGGGCTCAGGCCGTGCCTGGGCCTCGAGCGCGGCCTGCTCCTCGGGGCTGGGCTGGAACCACGCCAGCTGCGGCACCAGCATCAGCACGAGCACCACCGCCACGTGCACCACGACCGACAGCACGACCCCCTCGCGCCGCGAGATCGCGCTGCCGACCGCCTCGACGGACTCGTAGCGGTCGTAGAAGTCGAAGAGCATGAAGCAGTTGCTCGATTATACCCGTCGGATCGGGCGGGTTTCCTGCTTCAGGGTTCCCGTTCGGGCCGCCGTGCGCTGTATAGATAGACGACGCCCAGCGTCATTGGCCGGCTGGTGGCCTCCTCGAGGCCGGCGGCGGTGAGCAGCGCGGCGAAGTCGCGGCCCCAGGGGAACGTGCTCACCGACGCCGGCAGGTAGCTGTAGGCGCCGCCGTGGCGCGACACCAGCCGGCCGATGCCCGGCAGCACGGTGCCGAAGTACCACCCGTAGAGCTGGCGGAGCCCGGGCACGCTGGGCAGTCCGAATTCGAGGATGGCGACCCGGCCGCCCGGCCGCAGCACCCGACGGATCTCGCGCAGCGCCGCGTCGGTCACCTGGACGTTGCGGATGCCGAAGGCGATGGTCAACGCGTCCACCGACGCGTCGGCCACCGGCAGCGCGGTGGCGTCGCCGCGAATCAGCTGGACCCGCCCGCCCAGATCGGCGGCGGCGACCTTGTCGCGGCCGTGGCCGAGCATGGCGCCCGCGAAGTCGACGCCGACGACGCGCGCCGCCCCCGGCACGGCGCTGGCCGCGCCGATGGCGACATCGGCGGTGCCGGTGCAGACATCGAGCAGCCGCTCGCGGCCGGTCAACTGCAGCGACTGGATCGCCCGGCGGCGCCACACCCGGTCGAGCCCCGCCGACAGCACCGCGTTCAGCAGGTCGTAGCGGCCGGCGATGGCGTCGAACATCCCGGCGATGCGCGACGGCGCCTTGTCGAGCGGGAGCGGCGCGGCGCCGCGGCCACGGTCAGTCGACATACAGCGACGCCGCCGTCGTCAGGAAGTAGAGGATGCCGACATAGCCGTTGAGGTCGAACGCCTTGGCCACGCCCGACAGGTCGTCGGCCGAGACCAGCGACTGCTCGTAGGCCAGCAGCGCGGCGACGACGACGACACCGGCGAGATAGATCGGGCCGAGCGGCGCGACCAGCGCCAGGCTCGCCATCACCGCGACCGTGGCGACGTGCAACGCCCGCGAGATGGCCAGGGCGCCGGCGATGCCGAACCGCACCGGGATCGACTTCAACCCCTGGGCGCGGTCCACCGCCGCGTCCTGGCAGGCGTAGATGATGTCGAAGCCGGCCACCCACAGGCCGATGGCCAGGCCGAGCAGCCACGGCGTCCAGCCGCCGCGGCCGCCGGCGGCCAGCCAGCCGCCGACCGGCGCCACCGCCATCGCCAGGCCGAGAAACGCCTGCGTGTAGTAGGTGTGGCGTTTGGCCAGCGAGTACCAGAACACGATGGCCAGCGCCACCGGCGACAGCCAGCCGCACAGGGCGCTGATCCGAAACGCCGCGGCGATGAAGACCCCCGCCCACACGGTGACGAACAGCGTCGCGTCGCGCCTGGTCATCGCGCCGCGCGGCAGCTCGCGGCCGGCGGTGCGCGGGTTGAGGGCGTCGAAGCGGGCATCGACGAGGCGATTGAAGCCCATCGCGGCGCTGCGCGCCGCCACCATGCACAGCAGGATCCAGCCCAGCGTCGCCCACTCGAACGGCCGGTCCCACGCCGCCAGCAGCGCGCCGGTGAGCGCGAACGGCAGCGCGAACACCGTGTGGCTGATGCGGACGAACGACAGGTAGGCGGCAATCGACGCCATCACGCCTCCCCGCGAGCCGCGGCGGCCAGATCGAGCACGCGGATGCGTGCCGGCGCGACGCCGGCGAGCAGCGCCTCTTCCGGATCCGCGGTGCCGGCGGGCACGGCGACGGCGACGAGCGTCGCGCGCCGGCCCGGCGCCAAGGTGCCCCACTCGTCGTCCAGGCCCAGCGCGTAGGCGCCGCCGGCGGTCGCCGCGGCGATCAGGACCCGCGCCGGCGCCGCCGGCGCCAGCCGGCGCAGCGCCGCCAGCTCCTCGAACAGATTGAGATCCGACACGCTGGCCAGGCTGTCGGTGCCGAG
>CAYUAX010000232.1:0-7144 GCA_964442845.1 uncultured Bifidobacteriaceae bacterium
ATGCAGCACGCCGGCTATCGCGTCGCTACATCCCTGTGAAAAACGCTCTAGCCGCTATACTCGGGCACCTCCGATGGTGCTCCATGTCGTCTGCGCCGGTCTCGGGCTGGTCGCACTGGCGCTGGCCGCGCTCGCCGTCGCCACGAGCATCCCGGCGCTCGCGCTCTTCGGCCTGCTGACGGCGATCCTCGCCTGGCTCTCCCGGCCACAGCGCCAGACGACGAACACCGGCCGGTGGCTGCGCGCGGCCGTCGCCGCCCTCGCGCTGGTGTTCGGTCTGGCGGTCGTGACGGCCGTCGGCTGGGCGTGGCAGCGGGCCGACCCACCCGTGCCCGATGCGTTCTACACCGCGCCGTCCGGCGCGGACACGGCGGTGCCAGGCACGCTGCTCCGCCACGAGGCGTACACGCAGGCGATTCCCGCGGGCGCCCGCGGCTGGCGGATGCTCTATGCGACGACACGCGACGACGGCGTGCCGGCGGTGGCCAGTGCGGTGGTGCTCGCGCCTCCAGCGTCGGTGATCGGCCCGCGGCCGCTGGTGGCCTGGACGCACGGCACCACCGGGTTCGCGACCGGCTGCGCGCCCACGGTGCTGCCGGCGCCGTTCCCCTTCGACGCCGCGGTGCCCGCCGTGCCGCGCCTGCTCGCCGAAGGCTGGGCCCTGGTCGGCACCGACTACGTCGGCCTCGGCACCGGCGGGCCGCATCCGTACCTCATCGGCCAAGGCGAAGGGCGATCGGCGCTCGATAGCATCCGCGCCGTGCGGCAGCTCGGCGATCTCACGCTCGCAGACACCACCGTGGTGTGGGGACACTCGCAAGGGGGCCACGCGGCGCTGTGGACCGGCGGCCTGGCCTCGAGCTACGCGCCCGACGTGCACCTGGCCGGCGTGGCCGCGCTGGCGCCGGCCACCGATCTGCCGGGCCTGGTCGCCGGCATCAAGGACACGCCGGTCGGCCGCATCATGCTGTCGTTCGTGCTGGCAGCCTACGGCGCGACATATCCCGACGTGCGGTTCGACGAGTACGTGGGCCCGACGCGTCGGGCGCGCGGCATGGCAGCGCGATGCTTGTCGGGTCCGGGCGCGCTGCTGTCGGTGGCGACGGCGGTGACGATGGAGCGCTCGCTCTTCGCCCGCGAGCCGTCCGACGGCCCGCTCGCCGCCCGCCTTCGCGAGAACGTGCCGACCCGCCCGATCGGCGTGCCCGTGCTGCTGGCGCAGGGCCGCAGCGATCCGCTGGTGCTGCCCGACGTCCAGGACCGCTACGTGCGGGCCCGCTGCGACGCCGGCCAGGCCATCGACTACCGCACCTACGCCGGCCACGATCACCTGAGCGTGCTGGCCGACGACTCGCCGACGGTCGCCGACCTCGTCGCCTGGACACGCGATCGCGTCGCCGGCGTGCCGGCCCCGGCCGGCTGCCGGACGACCTCGCGCTGAGTCGTCAGAACGCCAGGCGCGCGCCGCCGTTGACGACGCGGCCGTCGAGCGGCGCCCACGCGTCCACGGTCCAGCGGCCATCGGGGCCCTGCCGCGGCCGCAGCAGCGAGTCCCAGCGGGTCTGGCGTACGTCGGTGACGTTCTCGGCGTTCACGAACAGGCGGACGCGTCCGAGGCGGCGTTCCGCGAGCAGACCGACGACGACTACGGACGCGAGACGTCGCGGTACGGGTTGACCTCGAGCCGCTGCCGGCCGGTGTAGTACACCTCCAGGCCGACGCGGCCGACGTCGTCGGCCTCCCACATGCCGACGAGTCCGGCGCTGTGACGCGGGGTGAGTTCGGCATCGGTCCGCTGGTCCGACGCGCCCTCACGGGCGCGGACGTAGGTGTAGGTCGCGGTCAGTCCGTAGCCGCCGCGCCGCCACGTGCCGAGCAACTCGCCGCCCACGTTGGTGGCGGCCGCGGTCTGGTTGAAGAGCGTGTAGACGCCCGACCGATCCACCTCGAGCGGGTGGCTGATGCGGGAGCCGAAGATCGTGGCCGTCACCGTGCCGGCCGCGTAGGCGCGCGTCAGATCCACCGACGCGCTCGTGCCGCGTTCCGCCCGCAGGGGCCGCGCGATCGTCACGCGGGTCAATCCGGCGGCCTCGGTCTCCTCGGTGAGCGGCGTCGGCGCGAAGAACCCGCGGCCGACCGACGCGCGGCTGCTCCACTCCCCGGCGCGCACCAGCGCCGACACGCGCGGGCTGACGAACGTGCCGTACTCGCTGTGCCCGTCCACCCGGGCGCCGGCCGACAGGCCGAACCACGACGCCGGCTGCACGTCGGCCTGCGCGAACAGGCCGGGCACGTCGTAGGTGTAGGCGAAGCGCGGCAGGTCGCGCGGCCGGTAGGCGTCGCGCTCGTAGGCCAGGCCGGCGACCCACGTGGACGAGCCGGCCGACCCGCGCAGGGCCAGCTCGCCGAACAGCGTGCGGTGGCGGTCGCGCTCCCGCACGGCGCCGAACGTGTGCTCGTGCGCCTGCCACGCGGCCGCCCCGCGTCCGGTCAGCACGAAGCGCTCGCGCAGGATCGTCTGCACGGTGGCGCCGATGTCGTAGCGGCGGGTGTCGAGGGCTTCGCGGTAGGCCAGGCCGGTTGCCGGCAGCACCGCCCCGTCCATCGTGCCGCCGTCGCGGTTCTCCCACGTGGCGCCCGCGGTGACGAACGCCGAACGGCCCGGGCCGCCTGCCCAGAAGGCGCGCGGCCGGACCACGCCGCGCCGGTAGCCGGCCAGGTCGGCCCAGCCGTCGTCGTCGCGGTCGCTCCGCACCTGCCCATGGCCGCCGGCCAGCAGCGATCCGCTCCAGCCCTCGCGGTGCGCGGTGGACAGGAACATCACCGCGTCGGTGGCGCCCAGCGTGGAGGCGTTGAGCAAGGCGTCGTAGGTGGGCGCCTCGGCCGGACGCCGCGCCAGCAGGTTGACCACGCCGCCCATCGCGCCGGCGCCGTAGAACGCCGACGCCACGCCTTTGATCACCTCCACCTGGCCGAGATCCATCGGCGGGATCTGCAGCAGGCCGAGCCCGCCGACCTGCTGCCCGAAGAGCGGCAGGCCGTCGGCGAGGAAGCGCGTGTAGCGGCCCTTCATGCCCTGCACGCGCACGCTCGCGGCGCCGATCGACGGCGACGTCGCCTGGACGCGCAGGCCGCCCATCTCGTTGAGCATCATCACGATGTCGCCGGGCGTCATCAGCAGCTTCTCTTCGATCTCCTCGCGGTCCAGCACTTCCACGCGCGTCGGCTGGTCCTCGAGCCGGCGGCCGGTCCGCGTGGACGCGACGACCACCACTTCTTCCTCGACGGTCGGCAGCTCGTCGGGTGGGTCGGGCACCTGGGCGGCGGCCGGTACGCACAGGGTGAGGAGGCACGCCAGGCACGCGGGCAGGACGCGGGACGACACGAACGCGCGCCGCGGCGGAGCGTGGAGCGTCGACATGGCGGCGCTCATCAGTATCCGTCGTTCGTGCCGGCGATGTGTCGGCGCTGTCCTGTCGATCGGCCGCGGCGTGCCCGGCGGATGACAGCGCGTCGGTCGACGCGCGCGAAATCTGGCGGTTGTCGCCGCCGTCGAGCCTGGCATCGTCGTTGCTCAGGTCGTGGTCGCGCCTGCCTCGGAGCTTCCGGTGACCTCACGCATCCGAGCACTCTCACTCGTCATTCCGGCGGTCCTGTGCGCCGCCGTGCTCTGGCCCGCCGACGCCAGCGCGCAGCGGCGCGGCCGTCCCGGCGGCGGCCGCACGGTGGTCATCGCCGCGCCGGCCTTCGGCTACGGCTTCTACGATCCGTTCTGGAGCGGCTGGGGACCCGGCTGGGGCATGGGGTGGGGGCCTGGCTGGGGCTACCCGGGGTGGTACGGCCCCTGGGGCACACCCTTCGGCGCCTTCGGGTCGGCGCGCCTCCAGGTCACGCCCCGCCAGGCCGAGGTGTACGTGGACGGCTACCTCGCCGGCACCGTGGACGACTTCGACGGCGTGTTCCAGCGGCTGCACGTGCCGCCGGGCGAACACGAGCTGACGATCTACCTCGACGGCTATCGCACCTTTACCCAGAAACTGCTGTTCCGGCCCGGCGCCACCATCGACATCAAGCAGCCGCTGGTGCCGCTCGCACCCGGGGAATCGACCGGACCGCGACCCCAGGCCACGGCCCCTGCCGCCGGCGGACCGCCGTACGGCGCACCGCCACCGCCGGGCGCCCCTGCGCCGGGCGAATCCGCGGATCCGGCCGACCCGGCCGCGGCGTTCGGCACGCTCGCGATCCGCGTGCAGCCGGCCGACGCCACGCTGTTCATCGACGGCGAGGAGTGGTCGGCCCCCGGCGGCGGCGAGCGGCTGCTGATCGAGCTCAGCGACGGCCCACACGAGATCGAAGTGCGGCGCGACGGCGCCGCGCCGTATCACCGCACCGTGCAGGTGCGCGCCGGCCGCACCACCACGCTCAACATCAGCCTGCCGCGCTGAGCCCTCGCGCTCGATTCGCGTCCGGCGTCGCCGGACGCGGATCCATCCGCGGGTCTGCATCCCTCTGAGACATGCGTTCGCTCGATTCGACGCACCTCTGAGATGATTTCGCGTGCCTCGGCGCGACCGGCGCGTTACGATACGGCGTGCCGCCGCTGTCCGCGCTGTCCCCCGCCGAACTCGCCGCGTTCCACGCCGACGTCCAGCGCCGCTACGACGCCTTCGCACGGCGCGGCCTGCGCCTGGACCTCACGCGCGGCAAGCCATCGAGCGCGCAGCTCGACCTGTCGAACGCCCTGCTCGATCTGCCCGGCGCCGCCGATCACACCGCCGCCGACGGCACCGACGTGCGCAACTACGGCGGCCTGCAGGGGCTGCCCGAACTGCGCGCCATCCTGGCGCCGCTGTTCGGCGTGCCGCCGGCGCAGGTCGTGCTCGGCGACAACTCCAGCCTGGCGCTGATGCACGACGCCATCGCCTTCGCGCTGCTGAAGGGCACGGTCGGCAGCCCGCGGCCGTGGCACCGCGAGCCGCGCGTGGCGTTCCTCTGCCCGGTGCCCGGCTACGACCGCCACTTCGCCATCTGTCAGGACCTCGGGATCGAGCTGCTGCCGGTGCCGCTCACCGACGCCGGCCCCGACCTCGACGTGGTCGAGCGCCTGGCCGCCGACCCCGCGGTGAAGGGCATGTGGTGCGTGCCGAAGTACAGCAACCCGACCGGCACCGTCTACGGCGACGCCGTGGTCGAGCGTCTGGCGGCGATGCCCACCGCGGCGCCGGACTTCCGCCTCTTCTGGGACGACGCCTACGCCGTGCACCACCTCACGGACGAACGGATCGCCATCGCCAACATCGTCGCGGCGTGCGCCCGTCACGGCCACCCGCATCGCCCGTTCGTGTTCGGGTCGACGTCGAAAATCACGCTGCCGGGGGCCGGGGTCGCGCTGTTCGCCGGCTCGCCCGAGAACGTCGCCTGGTACCTGGGGCGGATGGGCAAGCGGACGATCGGCGGCGACAAGGTGAACCAGCTGCGCCACGTGCGCTTCCTCGGCGACACCGCCGGGCTGCTGGCCCTGATGGATCGGCACCGCGCCATCGTCGCGCCGAAGTTCCAGGCGGTGCTGGCGGCGTTCGACCGCGATCTCGCCGGCACCGGCGTGGCGTCGTGGACGGCGCCCAAGGGCGGCTATTTCATCGCCCTCGACGTGCTCGACGGCTGCGCTCGCGAGGCGGTGCGGCTGGCCAAGGCCGCCGGCGTCGAGCTGACGCCGGCCGGCGCCACGCATCCGCTGGGGCAGGATCCATACGACCGCACGATCCGCGTCGCGCCGACGTTCCCGGATCTGGCGACGGTGACCACGGCCGCCGACGGCATGGTGGTGAGCGTCCTGCTGGCCACGACCGCCGCGCTCCTGCAGCGGAGCGCGGCCCGCACGGCCTGATGGCCGCGCCGGCCGCCGCTAGCCGACGCGCGCCCCGAAGCTCTTGACCAGCACCTTGGAGCGCCGGCCGCTCTGGTCGTAGCGCTCGCGCCGGGCCGGCGGCAGGTCGTCGGGCGTGCCTTCGGTGAAGCCGCCCTTCGACTGGAAGTAGCTGAACGCCTGGGTGGACAACACCAGCAGGGTGTCGAGGCCCAGGTCGCGGGCCCGCTTCTCCACGAACTGGATCAGCTTGCGGCCGATGCCCTGGTTCTCGTGCGCGGTGCTCACGTACAGGCACGCCAGCTCGCCGGCGTTCTGTTCGGGATACACGTGCAGGGCGACGCAGGCGACCGGATTCTTGTCCACCTCGAAGATGTAGTAGTCGGCCAGGTCGCGCTCGATGGTGGCGCGGGTGCGGCGCACCAGCTCGTCGGCCTCCACCGCCTGGCGGGTCAGCATCTGGATGGCGCGCACGTCCTTCTTCCGCGCCGGCCGGATCTGCTCGTACTCGTTGACGTGGATCAGCGTGCCGAGACCGTGGTTCGAGAACACCTCGGCCAGCAGCCCCTCGTCGAGCGTGCCGTTGACGACGTGGACGCGCGGCACGCCGGCGGCGCACGCCGCCGCGGCGTACGACGCCTTGGACAGCTGCCCCGGGGCGAACCCCTCGGGCGCGTCGCGGATCAGCGCGCGCAGGTCGTCGGGCAGCATCTGGCGGATGAGCGCGCCGCGGTGCACCAGGCCGTCGCGGGCGGTGACGAACATCAGCTTGATTGCCTTGAGCTGCTCGGCGACGGCGACGGCGACGCGGTCGGAGTTGAGGCGGTAGGTGCGGCCCTCGCCGTCGAAGCCGAGCGGCGGCACCACCGGCACCACGCCCTGGGCGACGAGCGACTCGAGGAACTCGGCGTCGACGCGCTCCACCTTGCCGGTCCACAGGTGGTCGACGCCCTGGAGGATGCCGACCGGATAGGCGGTGATGACGTTGGCGCAGGCGGCGCGCAGGTCGTTGGCGGCGAGGCCCTCGAGCAGTTCGTGGGTCACACGCGTCGCGGCGGTGATCGCCAGGTCGAGGGTCGGCGCGTCGGTGACGCCGGCGCCGTCGATGTCCGAGGCGTGCACACCGCGGGCGGCCGCCAGCGCCTCGATCTGCTGCCCGGCGCCGTGGACGAGCACGACGCGGATGTTCACCGAGCGCAGCAGTGCGACGTCGAGCAGCAGCGTGGCGAAGTTGTCGTCGCCGACGACCGCGCCGTCGAGGGCGAGGACGAAGGTCTT
>CAYUAX010000233.1:0-7088 GCA_964442845.1 uncultured Bifidobacteriaceae bacterium
CGCCGCGCCGCGCTGGCCGAGCTGCTGCCGATGCAGCGCGACGACTTCTACGGCGTGTTCAAGGCGATGCAGGGCACGCCGGTCACCATCCGCACCATCGACCCGCCGCTCCACGAGTTCCTGCCCAAGCGCGAGGAGCTGATGGTCGAGATCGCGGTGATGGAGGCCACCGGCAAGGGCGGCGCCGCGCTCGAAGAGAAGAAGAAGCTGCTGGTGCGGGTCGAACAGCTCCACGAGTTCAACCCGATGCTCGGCCACCGTGGCGTGCGCCTCGGCATCACCTACCCCGAGATCACCGAGATGCAGGCGCGGGCGATCCTCGAGGCCGCCGCCCGGCTCAACAAGGAGGGACTGAAGGTCGTCCCCGAGATCATGATCCCGCTGGTCGGCCTGGTGAAGGAACTCACCGACCAGAAGGCGGTCGTCGACCGCGTGGCCGCCGCCGTCATGAAGGAGCAGGGCATCCGCTTCAAGTATCTGGTCGGCACGATGATCGAGGTGCCGCGCGGCGCCCTGACCGCCGACCAGATTGCCGCCGAGGCGCAGTTCTTCTCCTTCGGCACCAACGACCTCACGCAGATGACCTTCGGGTTCTCGCGCGACGACGTCGGGAAGTTCCTGCGCGTCTACCAGGACCGCAAGCTGCTCGACAAGGACCCGTTCGCGACCTTCGACGGCAGCGGCACCGGCCAGCTGGTGGCGATGGCCGTGCAGAAGGGCCGGGCGGTGCGTCCCGACCTCAAGCTCGGCATCTGCGGCGAGCACGGCGGCGACCCGGCCTCGGTGCACTTCTTCCACGGCGTCGGGCTCGACTACGTGAGCGCCTCGCCGTACCGGATCCCGGTGGCGCGGTTGGCGGCGGCGCAGGCCGCGCTCCAGGTCAAGGTCGGCGACTGAGGCGGGGCTCGAGTCCCGGGGGCCGGGGCTCGGGCTGACCCTCGATGATTCGCTACATCGTTCACCGCGACGGGCGCACGCAGGAGACCGATACGGTCGATCCGGCGTGGCTCGCGCCGGGCAGCGGCGTCACGGTGTGGGCCGATGTCAGTGGGCCGACGGCGGAGGACGGCGACGTCCTCCGCGCCGTCTTCGGCATCCACGATATCGCCGTCACCGACGCGGTCGAGGCGACGCCGCGGCCGAAGGTCGAGCTGTTCGGCGACGTGCTTTACGTGGTGCTGCACGGCATCAACTTCCATCGCGACGAGCACGCCTTCGCCACCCACGACACCGACTTCTTCCTGACCGCGCGCTATCTGGTGACGGTGCACGACGGGCGGCGACGCAGCATCGGCCACGTCAGCACGCTGTGCACGCGCAGCGACCACATCCTGGCCGAGGGGCCGGTCGGCTTGATGCACCGCATCGTCGACACGATGGTCGACCATTACCATCCGGAGGTGGACGAGCTCGAAGCGTGGCTCGACGAACTCGAGGGACAGATCCTCGAGCGGCCCGGCGGCGACCTCACCGCCGAGATCCTGGCGGTGAAGCGGGACATCGCGGCGCTGCGCCGCATCGTCCTGCCGCAGCGCGACGTGCTCGGCCGGCTGGCGCGGCGCGAGTTCGAGGTGATCGGGCCGGAGATGGCCTACCGCTTCCGCGACGTCTACGACCAACTGGTGCACATCGCCGACGACGCCATGCAGTTCCAGGACCGCGTCACCGGCATCCTCGACGCCCACCTGGCCAGCGTCTCGATCCAGCTGGCGCAGGTGTCGAAGCTGGTCGCCGTCGTGGCCACGCTGTTCGGGCCGCTCACGGTGCTGACCGGGCTCTACGGCATGAACGTGCCGCTGCCGCACCTGCCGGGCGGCGCGGCGGCGCAGTTCTGGTGGGTGGTGGCGATGATGGCGGCGGCGTCGGCGGCGATGTTCACGTGGTTCCGTCGCTCGGGGTGGTGGTAGCCGTGGGCCGCATTCGCAAGCTGTCCGATGACCTCGCCAACCAGATCGCCGCCGGGGAAGTGGTGGAGCGGCCGGCCTCGGTCGTCAAGGAACTGGTCGAGAACGCCGTCGACGCCGCGGCGACGCGCATCGTGGTCACCGTCGAGTACGGCGGCAAGCGGCTGATCCGCGTCGAGGACGACGGCATCGGCATGAGCGCCGACGACGCCCGACTGTCGCTCGAACGCCACGCGACGAGCAAGATCGCCGCCGCCGCCGACCTCGCCGCCATCGCCACGCTGGGCTTCCGCGGCGAAGCGCTGCCGAGCATCGCCTCGGTCTCGCGCTTCACGCTGCGCACCCGCGCCCGCGGCGAGACCGCCGGCACCGAGATTCACGTCGTCGGCGGCCAGGTGGAGCCGGCCCGCACCGTGGGGGCGCCGGAAGGCACGGCGATCACGGTGGAAGAGCTGTTCTTCAACCTGCCGGCGCGGCGCAAGTTCCTCAAGTCCGACGCCGCCGAGGCGGCGCACGTCTCACGGCTGGTGACCCAGCTGGCGCTCTGCCATCCCGAGGTCGGCCTGACGCTGACGAGCAACGGCCGCCGCGTGCTGCAATGCCCGCCGGCGCGCTCGCTCGCCGATCGGCTGTTCCAGATCTACGGCGACCGGCCCGACCTGGTCGTGGTGGAGCGGGAGACGCACGGGGTCCGGCTGTCGGGCATGGTGGCGGCGCTGGCCGATCAGGGCCCGACACGCGGCCCGCAGCACGTGTTCGTCAATCGCCGCGTCGTCAAGGACAAGACCATCGCCCACGCCATCCTCGATGCTTACCAGGGCGCGTCGATCAAGGAGCGCAGCCCCGAAGTGCACCTGTTCCTCGAGGTGCCGCTCGACCGGGTCGACGTCAACGTGCACCCGACCAAGGCCGAGGTCCGGTTCGCCGACCAGTCGCTGATCCACGAGGTGGTGCGGCGCGGTGTCGCCGCTGCCCTGGGCCAGGCCGGCATGCCCGTGCTGCCCGCGGCCGCGCTCGTGCCGGCCGCGGGGGGCGTCCCGCCCGCCGGCGGGCCATGGCCGTCGTCCGCGTGGGCGGGTGCGCCACCGGCGTGGCCGGGGCCATCGGCCCTGCCCATAGTCATGCCCTCGGCCTATCCCGACGTGACGGCGTGGCCGGGCGCGACGCCGTTCGAGGCGCGCGATGCCGCGCCGGTCGGCGTCGAGCGGCCGCTCGAGCCGCTCGGCCAGTTCCGCAACACTTTCATCCTCGCGGTGGACGACGACGGCATCGTCATCGTCGATCAGCACGTGGCGCACGAGCGCGTGCTCTACGAGCGGATCCTGGAGCGCCTCACCGACGCGCCGCTGGAGCGTCAGGGACTGCTGCTGCCGATGGTGCTGGAGCTGCCGGGGGCGGGGCACGCCGCGCTGGTCGCCCGCGCCGCGGAGCTGGCCCGCTTCGGCTTCGAGGTGGAGGACTTCGGTGGCGCCGCCGTGCGGGTCACGGCTGTGCCGGCGCTGCTCGGTCCCGCAGACGCCGACCGCGCACTGCGGGCGCTGGCCGACGACCTCGACGGACTCGACCGCGGATTGGCTGCCGAGCAGGCGGTGAAGCAGATCGCCGCGACGATGGCCTGCCATGCCGCCGTGAAGGCGCACGACCCGCTGACGCCCGAGAAGATGCGCCACATCCTCGAGGAACTGCGCGCCACCGCCTACTCGACCGTGTGTCCGCATGGACGGCCGGTGATGTTCCGCATCTCGCGGAGGGAGTTGGAACGGCGATTCGAGAGGATCTAGGTGTGCCCGTATGTAGGGCAGGGCCTTAGCCCTGCCGACGAGCGCCTGCAAGTCACGTCGCCACGGCCGAACTCGTGAACGTCGCGCGCCTCTTCAGAGCCGCTGAGGA
The DNA here is from genome assembly GCA_964442845.1 of uncultured Bifidobacteriaceae bacterium. GTDB lineage: Bacteria > Acidobacteriota > Vicinamibacteria > Vicinamibacterales > UBA2999 > CAWAYR01. The sequence continues at coordinate 3,795 of CAYUAX010000233.1, forward strand.
CTCGACGCCGAAGGACTGACTCGACTCCCGCGTCCGTGCCCTCCGCAGTCCGTCAAACGCCATCGGGGGCGAACGTCGGCGGCCCGCGGGGCCCCTGGCAGTGCTGCGCGACCCGATCCTTGTGTCGCCACGGCGCCTGAACACCCCACGGCGACTTCGGCGCCCGGCCACCCGTGATGGACGTGCCGCCGGCATTCGACCGGCGATGCATCGCCGATCGCTGCGTTGCTCCTTCCTCACATGCTGCTCGGCATGCTCGGTCGTCGACGCCTTGCGCTCGGCGCGCCTCGCCGGTCTCGGTGCGGCGCCGGCACGGCCATCACGGGTGGCTTCGTCGTTTGACGTCTGACGCTCGCGCGGCCTGCTCCGGACGGCCGCGGGAGCCGAGCCAGCCCTCCGTCGTCGAGATTCCAGCGGCCCCAGTGCGCCGTCGTGGAACGAACTGTAATCCTGACGAGCGTTGCAGTAATCCGCTGTGCGCACTGCGCCATGTCACGGGTGCTACCATCCTCTGGCACGGTGAGTTGCAGGAAGACGGCCGCACGGCATTCTCCTGAGTTAGGCGAACGAACTTCGCAGGGTCGCTGACTCGGTTCGCAGTGCAATACTAGTTTGGCAATCGGCACGACCAACATCTTGGATCGCGACCAGGGGTTCTTGACGGTTCCACACGTGCTGCAGCCGTTCGAAGTCGCGGCGCTCAGCAACGAGGTCGCGTCCCTTCGTCGTGGCCGTGCCGGCCTGCGTCACCTTCTAGACAACGACATCATTCGTCGGCTGGCCAACGACGCAAGGTTGGTGACACTTGCCAGCGACCTCTTGGGCAGGCCGGCGCGGCCGTTCAAGGGCACACTGTTCGACAAGTCGCCGACGAGAAATTGGCTCGTCACCTGGCACCAAGACCTGGCCTTGCCTATCCGCGCACGCATCGAAGCCACTGGCTGGGGCCCATGGTCGACAAAGAGTGGGCGTCTATACGTGTTGGCGCCAGCCGAGGTGCTATCGGGCGTTGTTGCACTGCGCGTTCACCTCGACGACAGCACCGCTGAAAACGGTCCGTTGCGGGTCTTGCCAGACACGCATCGCCTCGGCCGGCTCTCCGAGGCGCGTATCGCCGAACTCGCGCAATCGACGACAGCGGTCGAATGTCTCGCCCCTGCGGGTGGCATCGTCGCCCTGCGGCCCCTGGCCGTCCATGCGTCGTCCAAGTCCGCCAGTCCTGTGCCTAGGCGAGTAGTTCACATCGAGTACGCCACTTCGGTGGCACTCGGCTCGGGCATCGAGCTTGCCGTTGCCTGACAACGGCTTGGCGTCGTCGGCGGCCCGCGCGATCATGAGGCCACCGCGGCTGAAGCAGGTGCGCCAGGCCGTCACGCACCACGTCGTCTCCTTGGCGTGCCATACGCCAATGGCGTATCATTGTGGGCAAGCGGTTCGTCGAGACGTCGGTGTTCACCGCAGTGCTACACCAGCACCTCGACGACGAGCGATACCGGCAACTGCAGATCACCTTGATGCTGCGGCCCGAGCAGGGGCCCGTCATCAAGGGCTCCGGTGGCCTTCGCAAAGTGCGGTGGTCTCCGGCGGGCACCGGCAAACGGGGCGGCGTCCGGGTGATCTACTACTGGGTGCCCAGCGAGAGTGTGTTCTACATGCTCTATCTGTACGCCAAGAATGAGCAGGGCGATCTGACGCCACAACAGGTGCGGGCCCTCGCCAAGGTGGTTCGGGAGGAGTTCAAATGAAGGACGCGGCTTTCCAGGAACTGCTCGCCAGCGTTCGCCAGGCGGGCGCCATCAGGCGGGGCACTCGGCGGCCGGCCCGCACTACCAGCTTCGCGCCGACCGACGTGCAGGCGGTGCGCGCGAAACTGCGGGCGTCACAGGCCGAGTTCGCGCTCATGATTGGCGTAAGCGTCGCCACGCTTCGCAACTGGGAGCAGGGCCGGCGTACACCTGAAGGGCCGGCCTTGGCGTTGCTCAGGGTCGCGGCTCGCAACCCGAAGGCCGTCATTCAGGCACTTCACGCCGAACCCAAACGGGGTGCGGCGTAACCTCCAAACGCAGCCGACGGGGCGCCTCCCTCACCAAAGTGGACACTTCCCCCTGACGGACTCAGGCGCCCGGCCTCGAGGGGGCTCGCGCAGGGCGTCACGTTACACCTGTGAGTTCGACGTCCGCGCAAGCGCTGACTAGCCGCCAGCCCCGCGGCGCCTTGCCTTGATCTCGTTCCACCCGTCCAGCCGCCGCTTGATCTCTTTCTCGAACCCGCGCTCGGTCGGACTGTAGAAGCGGCGGCCCTGCAGCCGCTCGGGCAGGCAGTCCATGTCGGCCACGGCGTCGGGCGCGTCGTGGGCGTACTGGTAGCCCTTGCCGTAGGCGAGCGACTTCATCAGCCGCGTCGGAGCGTTGCGCAGGTGCAGCGGCACCGGTTCGGCGACGTCCTGTTCCGCGGTAGTCGCCGCGGCGCCGTAGGCCAGGTAGGTGGCATTGCTCTTCGGCGCGGTGGCCAGGTACAGCACCGCTTGGGCCAGCGCGGTATTGCCCTCGGGCAGGCCGATGAAGTGCAGCGCGTCGCGGGCGGCCATGGCCACGACCAGCGCCTGCGGGTCGGCCAGGCCGACGTCTTCCGAAGCGAAGCGGACGACGCGGCGGGCGATGTACATCGCGTCCTCGCCGGCCTCGATCATCCGCGCCAGCCAGTAGACGCTGGCGTCGGGGTCGCTGTTGCGCATCGCCTTGTGCAGCGCGGAGATGAGGTTGAAGTGCTCCTCGCCGTCCTTGTCGTAGCGCAGCGTCTTGCGCTGCAGGGTGGCTTGCACCAGGGCGAGGTCCACCTTGGGATGGCCCACCGGCTGCGGCGCGGCTGCGACCACGAGCTGCAGCAGGTTCAGGGCTCGGCGGGCATCGCCGTCGGCGGCGCGGGCCAGCGCGCCGAGTGCCTCGGCGGTCACCTCGGGCCGCTGGGCGCCGAGGCCGCGCCCCTCGTCGGCGACCGCCCGTTCGAGGATGGCGATGAGCGCCGCCTCGCCGAGCGGGTTGAGCACGAACACCTTGGAGCGCGACAGCAGCGCGGCGTTCACCTCGAACGACGGGTTCTCGGTGGTGGCGCCGATGAGCACGATGTCGCCGGCTTCGACGCGCGGCAAGAACGCGTCCTGCTGGGCCTTGTTGAAGCGGTGGATCTCGTCGACGAACACGATGGTCCGCCGGCCGCGGCGGCGGCGCAGCTCGGCCGCCGCCATCACCTCCTTGATCTCCTTGATGCCGGCCAGCACGGCGCTGAAGGCGACGA
>CAYUAX010000234.1:0-7084 GCA_964442845.1 uncultured Bifidobacteriaceae bacterium
CCGCCGCAGCCGAGCGTCATCGCCGGGTCGAGTCCGGTGGTCAGGCCGATCGAGCCGTGGGTGGTCGGCGTGTTGACGCAGATGCGGAAGGCTGGCTTGCGCAACCCGAACTGCAGGATCACCTGGTCGTCCTGCGAGTGGATCGACATCGTGTGGCCGAGGCCGCCGTAGCGCAGGATCTGGGTGCAGCGCTCGCACCCTTCACGCCAGTCCGCGACCTCGTAATAGGCGAGCACGGGGCACAGCTTCTCGATCGACAACGGATGGTCGCGGCCGACCCCGGCCAGTTCGACCAGCAGCGCGCGCGTGCCGTCGGGCACCGACAGGCCGACCTCGCGGGCGATCACCGCTGCCGACTTGCCGACGAGCGTCGGGTTCGGCAGCCGCTCCGGACCGACCAGCGCGGCGGCCAGGCGGCCCGCCTCCGCGGCGGACAGGAAGTGACCGCCACCGGCGGTGAGCGCCGCCCGCAACGCCGGCGCGACGGCGCGGTCGACCACCACCGCGTTGGGCGACGAGCAGAGCACGCCGTGGTCGAACGTCTTGCCGGCCAGGATGTCGTCGGCGGCCTTGGCGACGTCGGCCGACCGCTCGACGTAACACGGCGCGTTGCCGGGACCGACGCCGTAGGCCGGCTTGCCGGCGGAGTAGGCGGCGCGCACGAGGCCGAGGCCACCGGTGGCGAGGATCACCGCCACCTCGCGCGCCGCCATCAGCGCCTGCGTGCCGGCGAGCGTCACCGTCGTCATCCAGCCGATGGCCCCGTCGGGCAGCCCGGCGGTGCGCGCGGCGTCGTGGAGCAGCGTCGCCGTCGCCGTGATGCAGCGCGCCGCCGACGGGTGCGGACTGAGCACCACCGCGCAGCGCGCCTTCACGGCGATGAGCAGCTTGTAGATCGCCGTCGAGGTCGGGTTGGTCGACGGGACGATGGCGGCGACAACGCCGAACGGCTCGGCGATCTCGATGAGACGGCGCTCGGGGTGCCGGGCGACGACCCCAACGGTGGCCATCGGCCGGATGAACGCGTGGACGTCACAGGCCGCGAACAGGTTCTTCTGCACCTTGTCGGCGACCACACCGTAGCCGGTCTCCTCGACCGCCAGCCGGGCCAGCGGCTCGGCGTGCGCGGCCGCGGCCTCGGCCATGGCGGCGACGATGGCGTCGATGGCCGCCTGCGGCAATTCGGCCAGCGCGGCTTGGGCGGCCTTGGCCCGGACGGCCAGCGCCCGCGCCTCGGCCACCGACGCCTGATCGCGTGCGGTGAGGGGCTTGGCGGGGGAGGCAGCCATCGGCGCCGGGACCGAAGGCGCCTACAGCGCCTTGGGCAGGATGCGGTCGACCTCGGCGTGCGGCCGCGGGATGACGTGCACGGCCACCAGCTCGCCGACGCGGCGGGCGGCGGCGGCGCCGGCGTCGGTCGCCGCCTTCACCGCGCCGACGTCGCCGCGGACCAGCACGGTGACGTAGGCGGCGCCGATGTACTCGGTGCCCACCAGCACGACGTTGGCGGCCTTGACCATGGCGTCGGCGGCCTCCACCGATCCGATGAAGCCGCGGGTCTCGACCATGCCCAATGCGTCGCGTGCGATGTCCATGTGGTGTGGCCGCCGGCGGCCGGCCCGACTCTAGCACACCTGGTCCGGCGGGCCGGTGGCGCGGGCCAGAGGGAGCGGCTATCATGTTGGTGCACAAGGCTATGCACACATTCACCGTACGCGGTCGCCTGCCTCTGGCGGGCCTGTTCTTCGCCATCACCGCCGTCGCCGGATGCGGCGGCTCGGACGACACGGCGCCGGTCCAGGGCACGATGGCCGTCCAGCTGTCCCGGCCGCGCGTCGCGCTCGGCAGTCCTGTCGAGGTCACCTACAAATTCACCCTCGCCGCCGACGCCCAGCCACTCGGCACGCGCAAGGTCTTCGCCCACTTCGTCGACGCCGACGGCGAGCAGATGTGGACCGATGACCACGACCCGCCGACGCCGACGTCGAGCTGGAAGCCCGGCCAGACCATCGAATACAGCCGGACGGTGTTCGCGCCCGTCTATCCCTACGTGGGCGCGGCCAAGGTCATCGGCGGGCTCTACGACACCGGCAGCGGGGAGCGCGTGAAGCTGGCCGGCACCGAGGTGGGCGGCCGTGCCTACGAACTGGCCCAGCTGGAGCTGCTGCCGCAGACCGAGAACATCTTCCTCATCTTCAAGGACGGCTGGCACGCGGTGGAGACCGCCGGCGACAACTCGATGGTCGAGTGGCAGTGGACCCGCAAGGAAGCGACGATCACCTTCCGCAACCCGCGCCGCGACGCCGTCCTCTACTTCCAGGCCGACAACCCCGGCAAGGCCGCCACGGCCGCGCGCCAGGTGGAGATCCGGCTCGGTGATCAGGTGCTGCAGACGGTGGCGCTGGGCGCCGCCGACGCGCCGGTGCACAAGATTCCGATCGGCGCCGCGGCGATGGGCGCCGGCGAGATGGTGGAGATCCGCCTGGTCGTCGATCAGACATTCGTGCCGGCGCTCGAGCCCGGCGCCACCGGCAACGACCCGCGCGAGCTCGGCGCCCGCGTCTTCCACGCGTTCGTGCAGCCGGTCGGTTCCTAGCGCGATCGGCCCCTCATGGAGTTCCGCTGCAGGCTGGGCACCGCGGGAGGACAGATCATCGAGGGCGTCTACGTCGCCCCGAGCGAGGCGCACCTGCGCCGCGAACTCGAGGACAAGGGGCTCCACGTGCTGGCCCTGGCCCCGCGCGGCCGCGTCCAGGGGCTGTCGTTCGCGCGTCCCCGCACCATCAAGCGGCACGAGTTCCTGATCTTCAACCAGGAGCTGGCGACGTTGCTCAAGGCCGGCATGCCACTGGTGCAGTCGCTCGACATCCTGCGGCAGCGGCTGACCAACCCGGTGTTCAAGGCGGTGCTCGACGACGTGCACGAGAAGGTGCGCGGCGGCGCGGCGCTGTCGGATGCCTTCGGCGCGCACGCCGAGCTGTTCTCCGGCGTCTACACCGCGTCGCTGGTCGCCGGCGAGCGCAGCGGCAGCCTCGATACGGTGCTGCGGCGCTTCGTCGCCTATTCGAAGGTGATCGACACGGTGCGGCGCAAGACGCTCTCGGCGCTGCTCTACCCGGCCATCCTGGTCGTGCTGTCGCTCGGCCTGGTCGCCGTCATCGTCGTGCGCGTCGTCCCGGCGTTCTCCGGCTTCTACTCGAGCTTCGACCAGGAGCTGCCGGCGGTCACCCAGGTGATCATCGCCGTGTCGAACTTCGTGGTCGGCAACATGTGGCTGCTGCTGGCGGGGCTCGGCGCGGCGGCGGCGGCGTTCGTCGCCTGGGTGCGTCAGCCGGGTCAGCGGGTGCGCTTCGACCGCTGGCTGCTGCGCGTGCCAAAGCTCGGGCCGATCGCCCACAAGTTCGCCACCTCGCAGATCGCCCGGACGCTCGCCGCGCTGATCGGCGGCGGCATCCCGCTGGTCAACGCCCTCGACACCGCCGCGACCTCGACCGCCAACCGCTACCTCGGCGCCGAACTGCGCGCGGTGGCCGGGCGCGTGCGTGAGGGCCGCGGCTTCGCCGCGACGCTGCTCGATCGCCAGGTGCTGCCCGACGTGGCCATCAAGATGATCGAAGTGGGCGAGTCGACCGGCGCGCTGCACGAGATGCTGACGTCGCTGGCCGACTTCTACGACGAGGACGTCGAAACCGAGGTCGGCCGCTTCGTCACCCTGATCGAGCCGCTGCTGCTGGTGTTCATGGGCGTCATCATCGCCGGCGTCGTGCTGGCGCTCTATCTGCCGCTCTTCCAGCTGTCCTCGGTGATGGGACGATAGGCGCGCCATGGAGCAGACCCCGTCCACCGACGCGTTCGATCCGGAGGCGCTCGCCGCCGCCGAGGAGTTCGTGCCGACGCCGACCGCGGCCGGCCGCGAGGAAGAGGAGGCGCACGCCCGCCGGTTGGCCGAGCGCTACCGGCTCGACTTCCTCGACATGGGGCTCTTCCGGATCGACCAGGAGCTGTTCCGGACCATCCCCGCCGACCTGATGCTGCGCTACGGCTTCGTGCCGTTCCGCCGCGACGGCCGCGCCCTGGTGATCGTCGTCTCCGACCCCACTGACCTGCCGATGATCGACGAGCTGGCGGTGCTGCTCGGCACGCCGGTGCGGGTGATGGTCGGCGCCCGCACCGCCATCGAGTCGATCCTCAAGAAGAGCGAGAGCTCCCAGCGCGTCCTCGACGAGGCCACCGAGGAATTCCAGATCCAGGTCCTCAAGGACGAGGACGCCGGCGACGACCTCACCGTCGAGCGCCTGACCAGCGACCACAGCCCGATCATCCGCCTCGTCGATTCGATGATCTTCACGGCGATCCAGCGCCGCGCCAGCGACATCCACATCGAGACGCAGGACGACGCCGTCGTCGTCAAGTACCGCATCGACGGCGTGCTGCAGCCGGCCAGCCGGCCGATCGCCAAGCGCTCGCACAGCGCGATCATCTCGCGCATCAAGGTGATGGCCGAGCTCGACATCGCCGAGAAGCGGGTGCCGCAGGACGGCCGGTTCCGGCTGCGCGTGCGCGGCAAGACCATCGACTTCCGCGTCTCGATCATGCCGAGCGCGCACGGCGAGGACTCGGTCGTCCGCATCCTCGACAAGCAGTCGATCAGCGAGCAGTTCACCGAGCTGCGCCTCGACATCCTCGGCTTCCCGGACCTCGAACTGCGCCGCTTCCGCAAGTACATCCGCGAGCCCTACGGGATGGTGCTGGTCACCGGGCCGACCGGGTCGGGCAAGACGACGACGCTCTACGGCGCCCTCGCCGAGATCAAGTCGGTCGAAGACAAGATCATCACCATCGAGGACCCGGTCGAATACCAGCTCAAGGGCATCACCCAGATCCCGATCAACGAGAAGAAGGGCCTGACCTTCGCCCGCGGGCTGCGCTCGATCCTGCGCCACGACCCCGACAAGATCATGGTCGGCGAGATCCGCGACCCGGAGACGGCGCAGATCGCCATCCAGTCGGCGCTGACCGGCCACCTGGTGTTCACCACCGTCCACGCCAACAACGTCTTCGACGTGCTCGGCCGGTTCCTCAACATGGGGGTCGAGCCGTACCAGTTCATCTCGGCGCTCAACTGCGTGATGGCGCAGCGCCTGGTCCGCAAGATCTGCGAGAAGTGCCGCCAGCCGGTGACGCTGTCGCGCGAGGCGCTGGCCGAATCGGCGATGGATCCGGCGCTGGCCACGACGCACACGTTCTACGAAGGGGCGGGCTGCGTCGAGTGCGGCGGCACCGGGTTCAAGGGCCGGATGGCCATCTGCGAGCTGCTCGACCTCACCGACCACATCCGCGAGCTGATCCTCGATCGCAAACCGATCTCCGAGATCAAGCGCGCCGCCAAGGACCAGGGCATGCGCTTCCTGCGCGAATCGGCGGTCGATCGCGTCATGCTCGGCTTGACGACGCTCCGCGAGGTCAACAAGGTGACCTTCGTCGAATGACGCTGCCGCGTTTCCTCCAGCAGGCGCCGCCCGCGGTCGCCGTCGACATCGCCCCCGGGCGGGTCGTCGCCACCCGTGTCGAACGCACCGGCGGGGGGCAGACCCTGGCCGGCCATCACGTCGAGGCGCTGCCCGACGGCGCGGTCACCGGCGCGCTCGCCGCGCCGAACATGACCGATGTCGCCGCGGTGTCCGCCGCGGTCGGCCGCGCCGTGGCCGGCGCCGGCGGCCGGCCCGGCCACGTCTGTCTGGTGGTCCCCGATTCGATCGCCCGCGTCAGCCTGGTGCGCTTCGAGACCGTGCCGGCCAAGGCCGACGACCTGGCCGAGCTGATCCGCTGGCAGGTGAAGAAGACCACGCCGTTTCCGCTCGAGGAGGCCGTGGTGGCCTCGACGCCGGGGGCGTCGGGACCCGGCGGCCACGAGTTCGTCGTCAGCGTCGCCCGGCGCGACGTCGTCGAGCAGTACGAAGATGCCTGTCAGCGCGCCGGCTGCCGGGCCGGGGTCGTCGACCTGGCGACGTTCAACGTGATCAACGCCGTGCTGGCCGGCGATGCCACGGTGCGCGGCGACTGGCTGCTGGTCCATGCCGCCGGCTCATACGTCAGCCTGGCGGTGCTGCGCGACGGCCAACTGATCTTCTACCGCACGCGCGGCGAGGAATCGGAAGGGTCGATCGCCGACCTCGTGCACCAGACCGCGATGTACTACGAAGACCGGCTCGAGGGCCGGCGGTTCCACCGCGTCCTGCTCGCCGGCGGCGCCACCGCCGCCGGCGCCGACGCACTGCGACGCGAAGTCGCCGAGCGTCTCGGCTTCGAGATGGCTGCCGTCGACCCGTTCGCGGCGGCCCGGCCGGCCCACCGCCCGGCGGCGTCACTGGCCGACCTGGTCGCGGCCGGCATCGGCGTGCTGGCCCGCGCCGGGAGTGGAGCCTAGCCGTGCTGCGCGGCAATCTCGCCACCCGGCCCTTCTACAACGAGCGGCTCGTCCGCGTCGTGCTCATCGGCGCGCTGGCCGCGGCGGCGGCGTGGGCGGCGGTGAACCTCGCCACGGTCGTCAGCCTCTCGCAGCAGGGCGCGATGCTGGCCGAGCGGATCCGCACCGAAGGCATGGCCGCCGAGGCGGCGCGAAACGAAGCGCAGGCCTTGCGGGCGACGCTCAACCCGGCCGACATCGCCACGGCGTCGCAGGCCGCCACCGAGGCCAACCAGCTGATCGCCCAGCGGACGTTCTCGTGGACGACGCTGTTCTCCCGCGTCGAGTCGACGCTGCCGGGCGACGTGCGGCTGATCCAGGTCCAGCCGCAGAGCGACGACGACGGCCGGCTGCTCGTCGCCCTCACCGTCGTGTCGCGCCGGATCGAGGATCTCGACACGTTCATCGACCGGCTCGAAGCCACCGGGGCGTTCCGCGGCGTGCTGTCGCGGACCGACGATACTCTGGAGGACGGCACCATCGAGTCGCGCCTCCAGGGCTACTACGTGGCGACGGCCAGCCCGGCCTCGCCGGCGTCTGACCCTGCAGGAGCGCCGGCCCCCCCCCGCGGCGTCGAGGCCAGCCGATGACCCACACCCGTGCCGCGCTGATCCGCCG
>CAYUAX010000235.1:0-7051 GCA_964442845.1 uncultured Bifidobacteriaceae bacterium
CGCCCGGCAGGTCCTTCACACGGCCGCCGCGGATGAGCACCAGCGAGTGCTCCTGGAGGTTGTGGCCCACCCCGGGAATGTAGGTGGTCACTTCGATCTTGTTGGTGAGGCGGACGCGGGCCACCTTGCGCAGCGCCGAGTTCGGCTTCTTCGGGGTCTGCGTGAACACCCGGACGCAGACGCCGCGCTTCTGCGGGCTCTCCTGCAGGGCCGGGCTCTTGGTCTTCCACTTCACCGCGTCGCGGCCCTTGCGGACCAACTGGCTGATCGTCGGCACGATCTCTCCACACGCGCGGAACCCGGCAGGCCGCGCACCCCGCGACGGCTCACGCCGTCGCCGCCGTCCTCGCCGGGACGGCGCCAGTCAATCGCTCACGCCATGCGCGCACCGACGGGCGGCGGCGCGTGGTGCGTCGGGCCTGAAAGCCTCGCGGCTTGGCACCCGGCGCAGGTAACCCTGCTGTCGACTTCTGCGGCACCGGCGGACGCGCCACGCACCGGGGGTGACCCGGTCCGCGACTGACGGCGTCACGGTGCTCCGAATCGAGGGGCGCTGTCTTACCCGCGCTCGCCTCGAGGAGCGGACGGTCCTAGATAGGGTGTCCCAGGACCACGAGAACCTTACGAGGATACACAACTTCCCGAAAAAAGCGCAAGGGGCCGGATTGTGGTCCCGGCCGGCCCCTCCCCCAGCGGTAGTGGGCCCGGCCAGAAGGGCGGGCGGCGCCGGCGGGGCCGGCGCTATACTGCCGGCTTTGGAGGCCCCGCCATGCGAAGCCGTCGATCCTTCCTGCGACTGACCGGAGGCGCCGTCGGCGCCGGATTCGCCGTCGGACGATACGGCGTCGACGAGGTGGCGGCGCTCACCGAACAGGCGGCGGCCGGCGGCCGCACGCCGGCGCAGGTGGCCGCCGACGAGGACTACTGGCGCGAGATCCAGTTCGCCTTCACCCTCGACCGCACCATCATCAACCTGAACAACGGCAACTCGTGCCCGGCGCCGACGGTGGTCCACGAAGCGTGCAAGCGCTACAACGACTGGGCCAACCAGGCCCCGGTCCACCACCGCGGCATGACCGAGCGCAACATCGAGACGGTGCGCCGCCGGCTGGCCGCCGAGTTCGGCGCCGACCCGGAAGAGATTGCGATCACCCGCAACTCGAGCGAGTCGCTGCAGATCGCCCAGAACGGCATCGACCTCGAGCCCGGCGACGAGGTGCTGACCACCGAGCAGGACTACGGCCGCATGCTCACGACGTGGGACCAGCGCGTCCGCCGCGACAAGATCAAGCTCACCAAGGTGGACTTCCCCGCCCCGACGACCGGCGAGGATCTGATCGGCCGGCTCACCCGCGCCATCACGCCGCAGACCAAGGTGATGCACTTCTGCCACATCACCAACCAGTCGGGGCAGCTGTTCCCGGTGCGCCAGCTCGCCGACATCGCCCGCGCCCGCGGCATCCTGACGATCGTCGACGGCGCTCACGCCGGCGGCCACTTCCCTTACAAGCTGAGCGAACTCGGCATGGACTACTACGGGGTGTCGCTGCACAAGTGGCTGCTGGCGCCGATGGGCACCGGCCTGCTCTACGTGCGGCGCGACCGCATCGGGCCGACATGGCCGCTGCAGGCCGCCCCGGCGACCCGCGACACCGACATCCGCAAGTTCGAGGAGGTGGGCACGCAGGCGATCGGCCCCAAGGCGGCGATCAACGAGGCGATCGCATTCCAGCAGGCGATCGGCATCGAACGGAAGGCGGCGCGGCTGCGCTACCTGACGATGCGCTGGGCCAACGCCCTGCGCGCCGAGAAGCGCATCAGGATCCACTCGAACCTGGCCGAGGGCCAGACCTGGGGCCTGGCCTGCGTGTCGATCGACGGCGTCGACAGCCGCAAGCTGGTCGATCACCTGTGGGACAAGCACCGCATCGTCATCACCAGCATCGGCCACGACAACCCCGACGACGTCGCGCTCAGCTACCGGGCGTTGCGCGTCACGCCGAACATCTACACGCCGCTCGAGGAGATCGACCAGTTCGTCGACGCGATGCGGGCGGTGGTGAAGAACGGGCTCCCGGCGTGACGGTGGCGGTCCGCCTCGCCCTGGGGGTCCTGGGTGCGTTCGTCGTCCTCGGCGCGGCGCCGGCCGCGGCGCAGCCGCCGCGGCGGCTGCCGCCGCTCGAGAACATCCGCGTGCTGAAGGGCTGGGACGGCGCCCAGGTGCGCGACGAGATGCGGCGGATGTCCGAGGCGCTCGGCGTCAAGTGCGACCACTGCCACGTGCAGGGCAACTTCGCCAGCGACGAGAAACGGCCCAAGCAGACCGGCCGGCGGATGCTCGAACTGACGATGGCCCTCAACGCCCGGTCCTTCGCGACGCACACGCCCGCCGACGGCGAGTCGCGGCTCGGCCGGGTCACCTGCTACACCTGCCACCGCGGCGCGGCGGTGCCGAAGAGTTCGGCGGCGGGAGGCTGGCGGTGATGACGGCTCGGCAAGTCGTTCATGGCGTCGTGATCGGGCTGGGCGCCGCGCTGCTCGTCGTCGGCCTCGCCGGGCCCGCCGCCGCCCAGGCGCCCGAGCCGGCCAAGCCGGGCCTCGCCGAGAGCCCGACCATCACCGTGCTCAAGGGCCTCATGGTGCCGCAGTTCGAGGTGGAGATGCGCCACTTCGTCGAGGCCCTCGGCGTCAACTGCGGCGGCTGCCACGTGCCGCGCAACTTCCCCGCCGAGGACAACCCGCGCAAGGCGATCGCGCGCCGCATGATCGAGATGACGCGGGCCCTCAACCAGCAGTACTTCCCGACCTACGTGCCGGCCGACGGCGAGTCGTCGCTCGGCAAGATCACCTGCTACACCTGCCACCAGGGCGCCACCCAGCCGCTGAAGGCGGCGCCGGCCGCGCCCGCGCCCCGCTGAGCCCGCCGCGGGCCTGTGCTACAACGGGGAGCGCCCCGTGTCCGCGCGCCGACTCGCCGCCCTGCTCGACCACCTCAACACGCCCGCCGCACCGCTGCCGCCCGACGCCGACGGGCCCGTGGTCGTGGCGATCGGCGACGGCGCCGCGGCCGTGACCCTGGCGGCCGCGGCATTACGCCGGCTGGACGGCGGGCGGCCCGTCGTCGAGCCGCCAGCCGCGGCCGACTGGCCGTTCCTGCATCCGCTGGCCGCGGCGGTCGACTGGCCCGCAGACGCGGTCATCTGGGTGCCCGATCTCCACGACGCGTTCGTCAGCCGCCAGACCAACAGCACGCGGCTGGTCACCACGCAGCCGCTCTTCGTGCTGCAGGTCTGGCTCGACGCGCTCGCCGCCCGCCGCGACGTGGCGCTGGTGGCCGCAGCGGATGCCGCCGTCATGGCCGAACACGCGCCCGAGGCGGTGGCCGGGCGCGGCCCCTGGCGCCACGTTCGCGTCATCCACGCCGCACCCGTCGACGACGTCCCCACCGCATCGCCGTCGTTCGTGGGGCTGCCGGCGGCGTTTCGCGATCCGTCCCCGGCGGCGCGGCTGGCCTGCGGCCGGGCGCTGGACGCGGCCCGCACGTCGCCGCACATGCTGGCGATGGCCAGCACGTGCATGGAGGTCAACGACCTCGACACCGCCGGCGCGCTGCTCGACGAGGCGGTGGCCGCCACCCCGACCTGGACCGCCGCCCACTTCGAGCAGGGCAAGCTGCGGCTGCGCCTCGATGACATGGAGGGAGCGGCCGCGGCCTTCGGCCAGGCCTCGGCGCTGATGCCCGCCTTCGCCTCGGCGGCGGCCAACTGGGGGGCCACACTCGGCGAGCTCGACCGCCCTGAAGAGGCGTTGGCCGCCTTCACGCGGGCGCTCGACGCCGACCCGACCAACGCCCAGGCCCTCAACAACTTCGGTGTCGTCAGCCGCGAACTGGGCCGACTGCCCGAGTCGGAACAGGCCTTCCGCCAGGTCATCGCGCTCACTCCCGACCTGGCGTTCGGGCACTACAATCTGGGACATACGCTGTTCCTGCAGGGCCGGTATCACGCGGCGCTGGCGGCGTACGTAGCCGGGCAGCAGCGCGACCCGGCTCGCAGTCCGGTGCAGGCCAGCCGGCTGGCGCTGGCGCGCCTGGCCACCGGCGACGCGGCCGGGGCGTTGCGCGATCTGCAGGCGTGCACGGCGGCGCTGCCGGCCGACTATCGCCGGCAGGTGCTGAGCGACGCGCACGCGGTGGCGTGGGCGCTGCTCACCACGGCGCCGGCGCTGCCGGGATGGGCGCAGGTCGGCGACTGGTTGAGCGCCGAGCTGGCCCGGTGAGACCGTGAACAGGGAGGGCGACATGGACGGCAGCACCCCGTCGACGGACACGCCTCGCGGCAGCACGGCCCGCCGGGCGCGGTCGGGCGGACTCGGCCGCATGCTCGACGACCGCGGCCTGCGTCTCGGCGCGGCCCTGGCCGTCGTCGTCGCCATCCCGGTGTCGGTGCTGTTCTACTTCCAGTTCCGCTCGATCGACGACCTCGCCAGCACCTCCTCGGTGGTGCTGCGGCAGCTGAGCCAGGAAACCGTGGACGCCGCCACCACCGACGTCGAGGACGCCCTCAAGCGCCCGCACATCGGCGTGCTCCTGGCGGTCCCGGCCACCCGCACCGATGCCATGGACCTGCCGGCGATGGATCCGGAGTTCCGCCGCGGCCTCGAGGAAAGCCCGTTCGTCGAGGCGTTCTACGTCTGGTCGGCCGTCGCCCCGCGGCGGGCCGGGACGATGTACGTCTACAACCGCGACAGCCTGGCCGACACCTCCGGCGACCTCGAGCTGCGCTTTCGCGACGCGCCCGGCGTCGCCGCGGTGGTGTTGCCGCGGCTGCAGCAGTTGCTCGAGCACAAGCGCGCCATCGTCGCCTTCCCCGCCACCATCGGCGGCCGCCGTAAGTACGTGCAGGCGCAGCTGCGCTTCCCGACGCCCGACCGCACGATGTTCTCGAGCTTCATCGCCCTGGTCGTCGATGCCGCCGACCTGCGCGCCCAGCACCTGCCGGCGCTGATGAAGACCCGCTTGGCGAGCGTGCAGCACCTCGGCGGTTTCCCGCAGCTCGACCTCACGCTGCGGGACGGCGCCGGCACGGCGATCTTCTCGTCGGCGCCAGCCGGGGCGACCACGTTCGTCGACGAGCGCAGCTTCCCGCTGGTGTTCTTCGACCGCGAGCTGCTCGAGTACACGGCGCCGTTCGAGGCCGAGCCCGAGACCTGGACCCTGCAGACCGGCTTCGGCAACCGCACCATCGCCGAGATCGCCGAGACCAGCAGCCGGCCGCAGCTGGTGCTGATGACGATCCTGGCGCTGGTGATGGCCGCCGGCGTGCTGTTCGTGGCCGGCGCCGCCGCCCGCGAGGTGCGCCTCGCCGAGCTCAAGTCCAACTTCGTCGCCTCGGTGTCGCACGACCTCAAGACGCCGTTGGCGCTCATCCAGCTGTTCGCCGAGACGCTCGAGCTGGGCCGCGTCCGCACGCCGGAGCGGGCCGCCGAGTACTACCGCATCATCAACGACGAGGCCAAGAAGCTCACCCGGCTGATCGAGAACATCCTCGACTTCTCACGCATGGAGGCCGGACTGCGCCCCTACCGCACCGCCCCGGCCGACCTAGGCGCGGTGACTCTCGACGTGGTCCGGCGCATGCAGAGCCAGATCGAGCAGGGCCGGTTCGCCGTGACCACGACGGTCGAGCCCGGGCTGCCGGCGGTGGACGTCGACACCGGCGCCGTGCAGCAGGCGATCGAGAACGTGCTCGCCAATGCGATGAAGTATTCTCGGGAGAGGCGCGACATCGACGTCGCCGTGAGCCGGAATGGCTCGTCGCTGCAGGTGGCGGTGACCGACCACGGCATCGGCATCGACAAGCGCAGCCTGCGCCGCATCTTCCGCAAGTTCTACCGGGTGGACAGCGGACTGGGGGGCGGCCCCCAGGGCACGGGCCTGGGCCTGGCGATCGTCGAGCACACCATGCGCGGACACGGCGGTGCGGTGACGGTGCAGAGCGAACCGGGGCGCGGCAGCACCTTCACGCTGAGCTTCCCGGTGCCGGCGGGCGCGGCGGACACGTACGGAGAGCGACATGAAGCGCATTCTGGTGATCGAGGACGAGCCGCAGATGCTGCTCGGCCTGCGTGACAACCTCGAGCTGGAAGGCTACGAAGTCCAGACGGCCGCCGACGGCGAGCAGGGCCTGGCCCGCGCCGCGGCGTTCAATCCGGACCTGGTCATCCTCGACCTGATGCTGCCGCGCAAGAACGGCTTCGACGTGTGCCGCGAGCTGCGCGAGCGCTCGGCGACGACCTCGATCGTGATGCTGACGGCACGCTCGGCCGAAACCGACAAGGTGCTCGGCCTGGAACTGGGCGCCGACGACTACGTCACCAAGCCGTTCTCGATCACCGAGCTGCTGGCGCGGGTGCGGGCGGTGCTGCGCCGCACCGGCGCGCGGCCGGCGACCGCCGACCTGGTCCGCATCGGCGACCTCGAGGTCGACTTCAAGCTGCACCAGGCCCGCCGCGACAAGCGCCGCGTCGAGTTCACCGCCCGCGAGTTCGAGCTGCTGCGCTACTTCGTCCAGCACATCGGCAAAGTGGTGACGCGCGAGCAGATCCTCAACGAGGTGTGGGGCTACGAGGAGTTCCCGACCACGCGCACCATCGACAACTTCGTCGCCAAGCTGCGGCAGAAGATCGAACGCGCGCCGCACGAGCCGGAACACATTCTGACGATCCACGGCTCTGGCTATAAGTTCGTCGGTTGACCGCTTCGCGGTCGGGGACGAACTTGGGGTGGCGTGGATCGTCAGCGGCTAGCGGCTAGCGGCTCGCGGCTAGCGGCTAGGGGGCGCACGACGCGGCCCGCGGAGACTCCGCGGGCCGTCGTCAATCTGCGTGCAGCGTGACAGCGTGACATCGTCGGGGTCTAGCCGCTAGCCGCTTCCGGTGACGGTTGGCGTCCTCCCCATCCCAAGCCGGGGTACACTTCGGGCCGGGAGCTGCATTGTTTTTTAATGATACGGCGACCACCGAGATCTACACGCTGATCGTCGTCTTCCTC
>CAYUAX010000236.1:0-7045 GCA_964442845.1 uncultured Bifidobacteriaceae bacterium
TCTTGTGCAGGAAGACGATGTCGTCCTTCCATTCCTGCACCGCGACGTGGGCGTTGACCACGCCCGGCACGCCGTCGGCCAGATCGGTCAGCTCGTGATAGTGCGTCGCGAACAGCGTCTTCGGGCGGGCGCGCGGGCTGGTCGCCAGGTGTTCGGCCACCGCCCAGGCAATGCTCAGCCCGTCGAAGGTGGCGGTGCCGCGGCCGACCTCGTCGAGCACCACCAGGCTCTTGGACGTCGCGCCGCTGAGGATGTGCGCCGTCTCCTGCATCTCGACCATGAAGGTCGACTGGCCGCGACTGATGTTGTCCGAGGCGCCGACGCGGGCGTAGATGCGATCGACCAGGCCGAGCTTGGCCTCGCGCGCCGGCACGAACGAGCCGCTCTGCGCCAGCAGCGACAGCAGCGCGACCTGCCGCAGGTAGGTGGACTTGCCGCCCATGTTGGGCCCGGTGAGCACGACCAGCTGGTGCGCGCCGCCGTCGAGATGCACGTCGTTGGGCACGAACGTGCCGCCGGCCAGCCGCTCGACGACCGGATGCCGCGCATCGGTGGCCACCAGCTCGTCGCCGTCGTGGACGTGGGGCTTGGTGAAGTTGCCGAGCGCCGCCGTCTCGGCCAGCCCGGCCAGCACGTCGAGCGCGGCCAGGGCGCCGGCGGTGTCGAGCACCCGTGGCGCTTCCACGGTGACCTGGGCGCGCAGCGCCTCGAACAGCGCCAGCTCGCGTTCGACGGCGCGCTCGTCGGCGCCGAGCACTTTCTCCTCGTACTCTTTCAGCGCCGGCGTCACGAAGCGCTCGCCGCCGGCGATGGTCTGCTTGCGCAGGTAGTCGGCCGGCACGGCGTGCAGGTTGGCCTTCGAGATCTCGATGTAGTAGCCGAAGACGCGATTGAAGCGCACCTTCAGCGACTGGATGCCGGTGCGCGCCCGCTCGGTGGCCTCGAGTTCGGCGATGACCTGCTTGCCCGATCGGCTGATGCGGCGCAGCTCGTCCAGCTCGCCGTCGACGCCGTCGCGAATCACGTCGCCGTCGCGGGCCAGCGCCGGCGGCTCGTCCACGATGGTGCGCTCGACGGCGTCGCGGACGTCGGCCAGGTCGTCGAGCCGGGCGATCAGGCTGGCGACGAGGGGCGCGCGGCACTCGCCGAGCAGCAGCCGCACCCGCGGCACCGCCGCCAGCGACGTGCGCAGCGCCACCAGGTCGCGCGGGCTGGCCGTGGCCAGGGCGATCCGCGACATCAGGCGCTCGAGGTCGAGCACCGTCTTCAGCGTCTCGCGCAGCTTGCCGCGCTCGGCGGCGCGGAACGCCAGCTCCTCGACGGCGTCGAGGCGTTCGCGGATCGGCTCGAGCGTGACCAGCGGCGCGAGCAGCCACGCCCGCATCAGCCGGCCGCCCATCGCCGTCACCGTCCGATCGATCTCGTCGAGCAGTGAACCGGCGCGGCCGCCCTGCGCCGACTCGACCACCTCGAGATGGCGGATCGTCGTCGGATCGACGATCAGCCGACCGGCCGACTCGCGCAGCCGCAGCGTCCGCACGTGGGCGAGATCGGCCTTCTGCGACTCGCGCAGGTAGCGGACCAGCGCGCCGGCCGCCGCCACGGCGCGCGGCCGCGCCTCGAGGCCGAAGCCGTCGAGGCCGCGCACCCGCAGCTGCGCCTCGAGGGTCTCGCGGGCCCGGGCGGCGTCGAAGTGCCACGGCTCGACGGTGGTGACCGGAATCGCCGCGGCGGCGGGCAGCGCCGCCGCGACGTCCACACCGGCGGCGGCGACGATCTCCCGTGGCATGAGCACGGCGATGTCGTCGGCGAGCGCGTCGCGGGCGTGCGCGCCGTCGTACTCCGCCACCTGGAACTCGCCCGTGGAGAGGTCCAGCAGCGCGACGCCGATCCGGGACCGCGGACCGCCTGGCTCCTCCAACCCGGTCACCGCCAGCAGGAACGCCGGCTCACGGGCGTCGAGATAGCCGGCGTCGGCGAGCGTCCCGGGCGACAGCACGCGCACCACTTCGCGGCGCACGACCCCTTTGGCCTTCTTCGGGTCTTCCACCTGCTCGCAGATGGCGACGCGGTGGCCCTTCTTGACCAGGCGCGCGATGTAGCCGTCGGCGGCGTGGTGGGGCACGCCGCACATCGGCACGGCGGCGCCGCTGGCGTCCTTCGATCGCGAGGTGAGCGTGAGGTCGAGGGCGCGGGCGGCGACGAGCGCGTCTTCGTAGAACAGCTCGTAGAAGTCGCCCATCCGGAAGAACACCAGCGCCTGTGGATGCTGGCGCTTCGCATCCAGGTACTGGCGCATCGCGGGGGTGACCGACGCGCCGGGCGCAGGCAGCGGCGGTGCGGAGTCGGGTGCGCGGGACAGGACGGCCTCGGCTGGCGTGCGCGCGGCGCCGGCGACGAGGCCGGCAGCGGCAGACGTCGAGTATAGTCGGGAAGCGCCGCGATGGTCTGGATCCTCGCCGTGGACACGAGCTCGCCGGGCGGCGCGGTGGCGCTGGTCCGCGACGACGCGGTGGTCGTCGATCGCGCCGGCGATCCCGCGCACAGCCATGCCGAGCGGCTGCCGGCGGCCATCGCCGACGTGCTCGCCGAGGCTGGGCTCGCCGCGACGGCGATCGACCTCTTCGCCGTCGCCTGCGGCCCGGGCGCGTTCACGGGCTTGCGGGTCGGCCTCGCCACCGTGCAGGGCCTGGCGCTCGCCCTCGACCGTCCGACCGCCGGGGTGTCGTCGCTCGCCGCGGTGGCGTGGCGCGCGTTCGATGCCACGCCGGCGTTGACGACCTGCGGTGTCTGGCTCGATGGCGCCCGCGGCGACGTCTTCGCCGCCGCCTACGAGCGGCCGACCGGCGCCGACACGTCGTGGCCGCCCGTCGCGATCACGGCGGCGACCGTCGCCACGCCGGCCGAGACGCTCCGCCAATGGCAGGCGGTCGTGCCCGCCGACGCGCCGCTGCTGCTGGGTCCCGGCGGCTCGCGTCATGGGGCGGCGGCGGAGAGCCGGCGCGTCGTCGTGGCCGAGACGCCGCTGGCGGCCGCGGTGGGCCGCATCGGCGGCCGGCTGCACGCGGCCGGGCAGACCACGCCGCCGCATGGGCTGGCGCCGGTGTACGTGCGGCGGCCCGACGCCGAGGTCGAACGCGATCGCCGGCGCGCCGCCGGCGCCACCGCCGGCTGATGCCCACCTTCCGCCGCCTGACCGGACCGGACGAGCTCGACGGCATCCTCGCCCTCGACGCGCTCTGCTTCAACCGTCCGTGGACCCGCGCCGAGTACGAGCGCGAACTGGCCGATCCGGTGCGCTGCCACCTGCACATCGCGGTCGACGACGCCGGGGCCACGGTCGCCTACTGCTCCTTCTGGCGCATCTTCGACGAGATCCACGTGAACAACTTCGCGGTGCACCCGGCGTGGCGGCGACGGGGCGTGGGGCGGGCGCTGCTCGCCCACGTGCTCGCCGAGGCGGCCCGTCTCGGCGCGCCGCGGGCCACCCTCGAAGTGCGAGCCTCGAACACCCCGGCCATCGCCTTGTACGAGGCTGGCGGCTTCGTCCGCGCCGGCCTGCGCAAGGCCTACTACACCCATCCGATCGAGGATGCGCTCATCCTGTGGCGCGAGCCGGACCGCACGGCCGGGGCGGTGTCCGGCCGACCTTGAACCGGCCGGCGCAGGGTGCTAGAGTCCGGCTCAACGGACCCGGCACGCAGGGTGCCGGAGCCAGGAAGGGGGCGGATGTCATATGGCTGACTCCGAAGAAGCGCGTCGCCGGCTGCTGGCCAGCAGCGACGCATTCCGTCAACTCTCCGAAACGCACCACGCGCTCGACGATCGCCTGAAAGTCCTCGCCACCAAGTCCCACCTCACCGACGACGAACAGTTCCAGGAAGTCACCCTGAAGAAAGAGAAGTTGCGGCTCAAGGATCAGATGGAGGCGCTGCTGCGCCGCCACCAGGCGAGCCTGCACGATTCGTTACCCGCCTGACAGCTTCGACGTGACGGTACCGGTGCCGCGCACCGGTGCCGTCGCGGCCTGTCGCGCCATCCGCGCCCGGCGGATACAATTTCCTCGTGTTGACGATCGGACTCGACCGCGCCGGATGGCCGTTCATCCTCGGCGCCGTCGTCGTGGCGCTGGCCGGCGCCTGGCTCGGCGGCCGCTGGTGGGCGCTGCCCGGGGCCCTGCTGGCGCTCGGCTTCGTGTTCTTCTTCCGCGATCCGGATCGCCGGCTGCCCGCCGATCAGGCGCTGGTGGTGTCGCCGGCCGACGGCGAGGTCAAGTTCGTCGGCCCGGCGATGGCGGGCAGCCCGGCCGGTACCTGGCAGCAGATCACGATCTTCCTGTCGCCGCTCGACGTGCACGTCAACCGCGCGCCGGTGTCGGGGCGGGTCACGCGGGTGCTGTACAAGCCGGGGCAGTTCCTGCCGGCATATCGCCCGGAGAGCGGTGCGGTCAATGAGCAGTCGGAAGTGTGGATCGACCACGACGGCCGTCCGGCGGTGTTCCGCCAGGTGGTCGGCATCCTGGCCCGCCGGGTGGTCACCCGGGTGCGCGAGGGCGACGATCTCCGCGTCGGCCAGAAGATCGGCGTGATGAAGTTCGGATCGCGGATGGACGTGTTCCTGCCGGTCGATCTGGCGGTCGAAGTGCGGGCCGGCGATCGCGTGGTGGCGGCGGTGACGGTGCTGGCGCGGTGGAGCCGGCCATGACGGCCGAGCCGCTGCCGCTGGCCGGCGGACCGGAGCGTCGCGGGCTGCGCCGCGGCGTGTTCCTGTTGCCGAGTCTGTTCACGCTCGCCAATCTGTTCTGCGGCTGGGCCTGCGTGGTCTACGCGATGCGCGGCCAGTACCACACCGCGGCGCCGTTCATCGGCGTGGCCATCGTCCTCGACATGCTCGACGGCCGGATCGCCCGCATGACCGGCTCGTCGAGCGCGTTCGGCGTCGAGTTCGACTCGCTCGCCGATCTGATCTCGTTCGGGATGGCGCCGGCCGCGCTCACGTTCCAATGGGGGCTGGCGCCGCTCGGCCGCCTCGGCTGGGCGGTGGGGTTCATCTACCTGGCGGCGGCGGCGGTCCGCCTGGCCCGCTTCAACATCCAACGGGTCGCCGACAAGCGCTTCTTCGTCGGCCTGCCGAGCCCCTCGGCGGCCGGCATCCCAGCGGCGACGATCTTCTTCGCCTCGGCGCCGATCACCGACCGCGGCCCGGCCTTCCTGGCGCTGGCGATCCTGCTCGTACCGGCGCTGCTGATGGTCAGCACCATCCGCTACCGCAGCCTGAAGACCTTCGACCTGAGCGCCCCGCGGAGCTACAACGTGCTCGTGCCGGTAGCGGCGTGGGTGGCGCTGATGACCGCCTACACCGAGGAGGTGCTGGTAGCGATGGCCTACACCTACCTGGTGTCGCCGCTCATCGAGTGGGCGCTGACGCGGCGGCGGCCGGCGGCGCCGCTCCCGGATCCGCCATCGGCAGCCGCAGCGTGACCGTCGTCCCCACCCCGGGCGCGCTGACGACGGCGACGGTGCCGCCGTTCAGCTCGACGTTACGCCGGGCGATCGTCAGCCCGAGCCCGGTCCCGCTCGCCTTGGTGGAGAAGTAGGGCTCGAAGATCCGCGCCAGGGCCGCCGCGTCCATGCCGACGCCGGTATCGGTGACGTCCAGCATCACGACGCCCTCGGCCGCACGGCGGGCGGCGACCGTCAGCGTCCCGCGTGAGGTCATCGCGTGCAACGCGTTTTCGATCACGTTGGTGAGCGCCCGGGCGAGCAGACCGCGGTCGACATGGACGGGCGGCAGGTCGGCGGGAACGTCGGCCACCAGGGTGATCCGTCCGGCCAGCGCCGTCTCGTACGGCTGCAGCAACTCGGCGACGAGTGGACCGAGGGCGGTGGCCTCGGGGCGCGCCTGCGGCGACGACGCGAAGCTGGAGAACTCGGCGGCCAGCTGACGCAGCAGCCGCACCTGCAGCAGCACATTGGCGACGCAGTCGTCGACGACGGCGCCGAGCGGCCGGCCCTGATCGGCGTGGACCCGGCGCAGGTGCTCGGCGTTCAGCTGGATCGGCGTCAACGGGTTCTTGATGTCGTGGGCCACCTGGCGGGCCATCTCGGCCCACGCTTCCAGGCGATTGGTGCGTTCGAGCTGCGCGCGCTGCCGCTGCAGGTCGGCGGCCATGCCGTTGAACGCCTCGACGAGCCGGCCCAGCTCGTCGGCCGAGGTGACCAGGACGCGGGCGTCGAGTTCGCCGGCGGCGAGCCGCCGCGTCGCCCGGGTCAGCCGCCGCACCGGGTCGGCGATGCGCTGCGCCGCCCAATAGCCGATCGCCGACCCGAACAGGATGAAGGCGATCGCCGCCAGCAGCACCCGGCGGTCGAGCTCGTCGAGCTGGCGTTCGATGCCGCGCTGGCGCAGCGTGAGCGGCACGCTGACGATCGCCGGCCGGTCGTCGATCCGCACCGGCGCCGAGGCGACGAAGTACTGGTAGGCGCCGACCGTCTCGGTGGCCAGGTAGGTCGCCCGGCCGTCGAGCGCGAGGGCGCGATAGACGTCGCCGGGCGTGCGCGTCGGCAGCAGGCCTGACGCGAACAGATTGCGCTCGCTGGACGCCAGCAGCCCGGTGCCGGCGAAGACGTTGATGTCCTCGCCGATCACGCGGCTGAGCCACACCAGCAGGGAGTCGTCGAGCACCGGCAGCACGGTGGCGCCGCGCGCGTCGACGCTGGCGAAGTCCTCCACGACGCGGCTGGCGGCCAGGGCCGTGCGCGTCGCCTCCCCCTCGATGTCGGCGCGCAGCGACGTCGCCATGTAG
This sequence comes from uncultured Bifidobacteriaceae bacterium, assembly GCA_964442845.1. Classification (GTDB taxonomy): domain Bacteria; phylum Acidobacteriota; class Vicinamibacteria; order Vicinamibacterales; family UBA2999; genus CAWAYR01. Next base: position 6,806 of record CAYUAX010000236.1, read on the forward strand.
GCGCGGGTGACGACGGCCAGCGCCACCACCGGCACGACCACCGCGGCGACGAAGGCGACGAACAGCGTGCGCGAGAAGCTGGCCCGCACCTGCCGCAGCAGCGCCCGGCCCGACACCGGCACCCGGCCGCCCAGCCACGACGCCGCCGTGGCCCCGGCGACCAGCAGCGTGAAGACGCACGCCGCCAGGGCGATCAGTTCGGCCAGCGCCGCGAGGTGGCCGAGCAGCGACGGGCGCGGT
>CAYUAX010000237.1:0-6982 GCA_964442845.1 uncultured Bifidobacteriaceae bacterium
CTCAAGATCTACTCCTACCTGCGCTCGGGCGTGCCGATCGTCGCCACCAACCTGCTGACCCACACACAGGTGCTGTCGGAGGAGGTGGCGCGCCTGGTGCCGCCGGAGCCCGAGGCGTTCGCCGCCGCTATCGGCGGGCTGCTCGACGACCCGACCGCCGGGCAGCGTCTCGCGGCCGCGGCCGCCCAGCTCTCCGACGCCAAGTACAGCCGTGCGGTGTACCTGCGTCGCACCGCCGACGCGGCGGGCCGGCTGGCCGGCGGTCGGCCGGCGCCGGCGGCCGTGGCCGGGGAGCCGGCGGCGCGGTGACGGTGCTCGTCACCGGGGCCACCGGGTTCACCGGCGGTCACCTCGCGACGGCGCTGGCCCGGCGCGGGCAGTCTGTCCGCGGCCTGGTCCGCCCGCGCAGCCTGGCACGCTTCCAGGCGTCCGACGCAGCCGCGGCCGGCGTGACGGCCATGGAGGGCGATCTGGCGTCGCCCGACGCGCTGGGCCGCGCCTGCGCCGGCGTCGAGGTCGTCTACCACATCGCCGCCACCTACCGCGAAGCCGGCCAGCCCGACGCCGCCTACCGCGCCGTCAACGTCGGGGGCACGCGCCATCTGCTGCAGGCGGCCAAGGCAGCCGGCGTGCGACGCGTCGTGCACTGCTCGACCGGCGGCGTCCACGGCCACATCGCCCGTCCGCCGGCCAACGAAGACGCGCCCTTCAACCCGGGCGATATCTACCAGGAGACCAAGCTGGAAGCCGAGCAGCTGGCCCGCGAGTTCGGCCGGCGCGAAGGCCTCGACGTGGTCGTCGCCCGGCCCATCGGCATCCACGGCCCCGGCGACACCCGCTTCCTCAAGATGTTCCGCGGCCTGGCCCGCGGCCGCTTTCCGATGCTCGGCTCGGGCCAGGCGTTCTACCACCTCACCTATATCGACGACCTGGTGGAGGGGTTCCGGCTGTGCGGCGAGGTGCCGGCGGCCGCCGGACGCACCTACATCCTGGCCGGCGAGCGCTACACGACGTTGAAGGACCTGGTGGCGCTGGTGGCCGAGGAGCTCGGCGTGGCGCCGCCGCGGATCCATCTGCCGGTCTGGCCGGTGTGGCTCGCCGGCCTGGCCTGCGAGCTGGTGTGTGTGCCGCTGCGCCTCGAGCCGCCGTTGTATCGCCGGCGGGTAGACTTCTACACCAAGAGCCGGGCGTTCGACATCACCCGCGCCCGCACCGAACTCGGCTACCGGCCGGCGGTCGATTTGCGCGAGGGCATCCGCCGCACCGTGGCGTGGTACCGCGCGCACGGCATGTTGTAGATGGCGACACGCAAGCTGAACATCGTGCACGTCTGCGACCACCTCGGGTGGGCGGGATCCCGCATGCACGGGGTGAAGCGGCTGTTCGCGTGGATGATGCCGCGCTTCGATCGCACGCGGTTCAACGCCTCGCTCGTCAGCCTGCGCGGCAAGGACCTGTCCGAGGACACGCTCGAGCAGTTCGGCATCGACGTCACCTACCTCGGGCGGCACAAGTTCGATCCGGCGACGTTCACGCACCTGCTGAAGGTGCTGCGCGAGAAGCAGGCCGACGTCGTGCACCTGCACGGCTACGGCGCGACGACGTTCGGCCGGATGTGCGCCGCCTGGATGGGCATCCCAGCGGTGCTCCACGAGCACGCCAACCACACCACCACGCCGTGGTTCCAGCAGCTGGCCGATCGGGCGCTGGCCCGCTACACAGACATCGCCATCGGCGTGTCGGCCTCGACCGCCGAGTTCACGACGCGGGCTCGGCGGGTGCCGGCCGAGCGCACCCACGTCGTCTACCTCGGCGCGCCGCTCGACGAGTTCGCGCGGCGGCGCGGCGCCGACGAGATCGCCGCGGCCCGCCGCGCCCTGGGTGTGCCCGACGGCGCGATCGCCGTCGGCACCGTCACCCGGCTGATGCCGTCGAAGGGCAACCAGTACCTGATCGAGGCGGCGCCGGCGGTGCTGACGGCGCATCCCGAGGTGCGGTTCTTCCTCACCGGCGAAGGCGAGCTCGAGGCCGACCTCAAGGCGCAGGCGGCGGCCCTCGGCCTCGGCGATCGCTTCGTCTTCACCGGCTTCGCCCGCGACGTGGCGGCGGTCTACAGCGCCCTCGACCTGGTGGTGTTCCCGTCGCTGTGGGAGGGCACGCCGCTGACGGCGTTCGAGGTGCTGGCGATGGGCAAGCCAATCGTCGCCACCGATGCCGACGGGCTGCTCGACGTGCTGGCCGACGGCCGCGACGCGCTGGTCGTGCCGAAGGCGAACGGGCCGGCGCTGGCTGCGGCGATCGTCCGCTTGATCGAGGATCCGGCGCTGGCCGCCCGCCTCGCCGCCGGCGCGCGCGTGACCGGCGCGCGCTACGACATCGGCGTGTTCGTCCGCAAGATGGAGCGGCTCTACGAGCTGCTCCACGAGTCGTCACGGCGGACGAAACGGCAGGGCGTGCTGACCGCGGACCTCGCCTTCCTGTCGGAGGGCGGCGCGCCGTGACCGGCGACTCGGCGCGGTCGGACGCCTGGCGGCTGGGCGCGGCGGCGACGGCGCTGCTGGCCGCGGTGCTGCTCGGCTGGGCGCTGACCGCCAACTATCCCAAGCTGTCGTACGGCTTCTTCTCCGACGCCTCCACCTACTACGGACTCGGCCACAGCCTGGCCGACGACGGCGACTTCGAGTTCCGCCGCGAGGACTTGGTGCGCGTGTGGCGCGAGTTCCCCAGCGGCCCCGAAGGGATCTTCCTCAAGCGCGGCGCCGATCCGGACCTGCGCGTGGATGGCACCGCGCCGTTCGTCCACGTCGACGTGCGGCCCGACGCCGACCCGACCCGTCTCTACTTCGCCAAGTCGTTCCTCTATCCGCTGTTCGCGGCGCCGTTCATCCGCCTGGCCGGCACCAACGGCTTCCTGGTGCTGCACGTGCTGGTGGTGCTGGCGGCGTTCGTCTGCGCCTACGCGTTCCTGGTGACGCGCAGCCAGCCGGTGGCGGCGCTGGTCTTCGCCGCCGCCTACGTGCTGGTGTCGGTGGTGCCCGTGTATCTGGTCTGGCTGACGCCCGACCTGTTCAACCTCGGGCTGGTCACGCTCGGCTACTTCTTCTGGCTCTACAAGGAGACGGCGACGCCGCTGGCGCCGTCGGGGGCGCCGCGGTCGCCGTGGCTGGTCGGACCGCGCAGCGATCTCGTTGCCGCCGTGTGGCTCGGCCTGGCCACCTTCTCGAAGCCGACGCACGTGCTGCTCATGCTGCCGGTGCTGGCGCTGTTCGCGCTGCGTCGCCAGTGGCGGCGCGGGTTCGTCGCCGGCCTCGTGTTCTCGGCGGTGGTGCTGGGGTTCTTCGGCGCCAACATCGCCGTGACCGGCGAGTGGAACTACCAGGGCGGTGACCGCAAGACCTTCTACAGCGGCGGCGAGTCGAAGGGCTTCCCGTTCCAGACCGACGACCGCACCTTCGACACCACCGGCATCGGCCGCGCCACCAACAGCGTGCCCCTCGAGGTGCTCGCCAACCGCGACGCGGTCGTCGAGGTGTTCCGCCACAACCTGCTCTACTTCTTCGTCGGCCGCCACACCGGCTTCGCGCTGTATTTCCTGCCCGGCATGGCGGCGCTGGTGCTGTTCCTGTGGCGGCGCCGCGAGCGCGCGGCGTGGGGCTGGCTGGTCGCCGCCGGTGGGCTCGGGTCGGCGGCGTTCCTGCTGCTCTACATGCCGTTCACCTACTCGGGTGGCGGCGGGCCGGTGGGCAACCGCTACTTCCTCGGCGTCTACCCGGTGTTTCTGTTCCTCACGCCGGCGCTGGGGTCGGCGCGGCCGGGCGTGGTGACCGCGGCGCTGAGCGCGTTGTTCGTCGGGCCCCTGCTCGCCAACCCGTTCTATACGTCGTTCTATCCCGGTGAGCACACCAAGACCGGGCTGTTCCGCCGTCTGCCGCTCGAGCTGTCGCTCGTCAACGACCTGCCGGTGAACGTCAGCCCGTCGCGCTCGCGGCAGCCGCTCGGCGGCACGCCGCCGCTCAGCGGTTATTTCATGGACGACAACGCCTACAACCGCGAAGGCGATGCGTTCTGGGTCCGCGGCGAGAGCCGCGCCGACGTGATGCTGCGGGCACCGGCGCCGATCGAGACGACCCCCGAGGGCGACCGCGCCCGGCCGCTGAAGGTGCCGCGGATGGAGCTGACGCTCGAGACCGGGCCGAAGCCCAACCGGGTGACGGTGCGCACCGCCGCCGGTACCGCGGTGGTGGACGTGCCGGCCAACGACCAGCGCAAGGTCGTCGTCGACATGGGCCCGGGGCTGCCGTACAAGCCGTACCCGGAGAACCCGACCAACTACGTCTACGCGCTGTCGATCGAGAGCGCCACCGGCTTCATCCCGCTGTTCGAGACCGGCGGCCGCGACAACCGCGTGCTCGGCATCTTCGTGCGCCTGTCGCCGGTGTACGAGTAGACGGACGGACCTGCCGATGGCCCGCATCGTCGTCGTCACGTCGAGCCCGCCCTTCGTGGAGGGCGGTCATCTCGTGATCGCCCGCGAGCTGGTCGCCGCCTGCCGTGCCGAGGGCCACGCCGCCGATCTGATCGTGACGCCGCAGAACCGCTTCGGCCGCCAGGGTGCGGCCTATCTCGCCGCCTGGCTGACCGACGTCGGCGTCGCCGCCGACGGCGCGCCCGTCGATCACGTGATCAGCCTGCGCTACCCGGCGTTCGCCGTGCGCCATCCGCGCCACACCTGCTGGCTGAACCACACGATGCGCGAGTACTACGACCGCTGGCCGGCGTTCTCGGCGTCGCTGTCGTGGAAGAACCGGATCAAGGAATCGGCGCGGCGGGCGCTGATCCATCGCGCCGATCGCCGCTGCCTGCTCGGCGGCGTCCAGCGGCGCTTTGCGATTTCGGCCACCGTCCAGGCGCGCCTGGCGCGCTGGGGCGGCATCCCGGCCGACGTGCTGCTGCCGCCGCCGCCGGTGCGTGCCTATCGCTGCGACGGTTATGGGGAGTATCTGTTCGCGGTGTCGCGGCTGACGCCCCTCAAACGTTTCGATCTGCTCCTCGAGGCGCTCGCGCAGCCGTCGGCGCAGGGCATTCGCGCGGTCATCGCCGGCGAGGGCGAGGACCTGCCGCGGCTGCTCGCCCTGCGCCGCCGCCTCGACCTCGACCGCCGCGTCGAGTTCGCCGGCCGGTTGACCGACGATCAGCTGCTCGATCATCTGGCGCGGTGCCGGGCGGTGGCGTTCACGCCGCTCGACGAGGACTACGGCTTCGTCACCGTGGAGGCGTTCGCCTCGCGCAAGGCCGTGGTGACCTGCACGGACAGCGGCGGCCCGACCGAACTGGTCGCCGACGGCGTCAGCGGGCTGGTGTGCATGCCCACGGCGTCGGCGCTGGCGACGGGCCTCGGTCGGTTGATGGCCGATTCCGCGGCGGCCGAGCGGATGGGCGCGGCCGGCGCCGCGCGCGCCGCCACGCTGTCGTGGCCGGCGACGGTGCGGCGGCTGCTCGGCGTGCCCGAGCCGCCTCGAACGCCGGTGTAGACTGGTCGCTCGACGCCATGGCCTACCGCTCGCCGCTCGAAGCGCGGCTCGCCAAGCACGTCACCCGCGCCATCACCGAATACGGGCTCATCGAGCACGGCGACCGGGTGATGGTCGGGCTGTCGGGCGGCAAGGACAGCTGGGCGCTGCTGCAGATCCTCGACGTGCTGCGCCAGCGCGCGCCAATCGACTTCAGCCTGGTCGCGGTCAACGTCGACTCCGGCTACAAGGACTACAAGCACGACGTGATCGCCGCCACCTGCCGGGCGCGCGGCTGGGAGCTGCGCATCGAGCACACGACGATTGGCGAGGTGATGGACGACATCCTCGACGCCGGCGACACGCCGTGCTCGCTGTGCGCGCGGCTGCGCCGCGGCGTGCTCTACCGCATCGCCGACGAGGTCGGGGCGACCAAGATCGCGCTCGGCCACCATCTCGACGACGTCGTCGAGACACTGCTCCTGAACACCTTCTTCGCCGGCGCGCTCAAGGCGATGCCGGCGCGGCTGGTGTCCGACGACGGCCGCCACGTCGTCATCCGGCCGCTCGTCTACGTGCAGGAAACCGATGCCAGCGCCTACACCAAGGAGGCGCAGCTGCCGGTGATCGGCTGCTGCTGCCCGGCGTGCGGCGACCTGAGCCTGCAGCGCCAGCGCGTCAAGCGGCTGATCCTGGAGCTGGAGCGCGAGCATCCGCACGTCAAGGCGTCGATGATGAAAGCGCTCACCAACGTCATGCCGCGGCACCTGCTCGACCGGCGGCTCAGCGGCGACCCCGCCGCGCCCGCCGAGGCCGAGGTGCCGTTCCCGCAGCTGGTCGGGCTGCGCCCCCGCTAGCCGATGCGGGCGGTCGTTCAGCGGGTCCGCTACGCGCGCGTCGAGGTCGACGACCGCGTCGTCGGCAGCATCGGCCATGGCCTGCTGGCGCTGGTCGGCGTGCAGCGCGGCGACGGCGCTGCCGATGTCGCCCACGTCGCCGGCAAGCTGCGTGACCTGCGCATCTTCGACGACGACGGCGGTGACGACGGCCGGGTGCGGATGAATCGCTCCGTGGCCGAGGTCGGCGGCGCGGTGCTGGTCGTCTCGCAGTTCACGCTGGCCGCCGACACCAGGCGCGGCCGCCGGCCGTCGTTCGACGCCGCGGCGCCTCCCGACGAGGCGCGACGGCTCTACGAGGACGTCGTCGCCGATCTGCGAAAGGCCGGGCTGCCGGTGGCGACCGGCGAGTTCCAGGCGGCGATGCGGGTCACGCTCGAGAACGACGGCCCGGTCACCTTCGTCATCGAGAGCCGGCCGTCGTGAGCGGGGCGGACCGGGCGTGATTCCGGCGTCGCGACTGCTGCCGGTCGTGCTCACGACGCAGGGCGGCCTGGCGCTGGCCGCGCTGCTCGGCGCCCAGGTGGCCGGCGTGCGGCTGGCGTGGGGCCGGCCGCTCTACGACGTGGCGCTCGG
>CAYUAX010000238.1:0-6977 GCA_964442845.1 uncultured Bifidobacteriaceae bacterium
TCATCGGATGGGCGTCGTAGGTGAAGCCCTCCATGAACTTCTTGATGTTCTCGTGGACCATCGTGTGCATCGTGATCTCACGCGTCCACGAGGCCATCTGCCCGGTCGTGGGCAGCTCGCCGTTCAGGATGAGATATGCCGTCTCGAGGTAGGAGCTCTTCTCCGCGAGCTGCTCGATCGGGTATCCCCGGTACATCAGGATGCCCTTGTCGCCGTCGATGTAGGTGATCTTGCTGCGGCACGACGCGGTGTTCATGAACGCCGGGTCGTAGGTGGTGAGCCCGAAGTCGTCGTCGGCGGTCTTGATCTTGCGCAGATCCATCGCCTTGACGGTGCCGTCTGTGATCGGCACTTCGTACTGCTTCCCGGTGCGGTTATCGGTGATCGTCAGCGTCTCGGCCATAAGGACCAGCGGCTAGGGGCTAGCGGCTCGCGGCTAGCGGAAAACTGGCGGCGCGGGCCGGCCAGGCGGTGTCGGTCAGTGGTCGTCGTCGGTCTCGTCACGCGCCTCGACCGGTGGCCCGGGAACCCGATACGTGCCATCGGCCCATCGCGCGAGGTCCTGCTCCTGGCAGCGCCGGCTGCAGAACGGTCTCCAGCGCAGCTCTACCGGACGGAGCCTGCACGCGGCGCACACCGCCCGTTGCTCCATCCGACCCATTCTATGACAGGGGCGCGGAGGCGCACGTAATAGAACGTCATTGGCCGGTCCGCGTCCATGCGCGGCATGAATCAGACCCATGCCCGCGGCGGCGGGTCAGGCCGGGTCGGTCGACGCCGGGCCGTGATGGCGAACGTCCCTGGCCGACACCAGGAAGATCACGTCCTCGGCGACGTTGGTGGCGTGGTCGCCGATGCGCTCGAGGTGGCGCGATACCAGGATCAGGTCGAGCGCCGGTTCGATGGTGCTGCCGTCCTGCATCATGTAGGTGAGCAGCTCGCGGAAGATCCGCGACTTCAGCGCGTCGAGCTCGTCGTCGGCGGCCAGCACGGCCTCGGCCAGGGCGACGTCGCGGCGCACGAAGGCGTCGAGCGCGTCGCGCAGCATCCGCTGGGCGATGTCGCCCATGCGCGGGATGTCGATCAGCGGTTTGACCGGCGGGTGCAGCAGGTAGCGTTTGGCCGCCTCGGCGATGTTCACCGCCAGGTCGCCGACGCGCTCGAGGTCGCTGTTGATCTTCACCGCGGCGACGATCACCCGCAGGTCGGCGGCCATCGGCTGGTGCAGCGCCAGCAGCTTGAAGCAGCGGTCGTCGACCTCGATGTGCAGGTCGTTGATCGGCTCGTCGCCGCCGAGCACGCGCTCGACCAGGGCCGCGTCGCGCGCCGCCAGACCACGCACCGCCTCGCGAACGCGTTCTTCGGCGAAGCCGCCCATCGCCAGCAGGCGCTCCTGCAGCGTGACGAGCTCTTCCTGGAAATGACGGACGACGCGTTCCACCCTGACGCTCCCCTCGGCCGCTAGCCGCAGCGGCCGGTGATGTAGTCCTCGGTCAGCTTCTCGGCCGGCGCGGTGAAGATCCGGTCGGTTCGGTCGTACTCGACCAGCCGGCCCAGCCAGAAGAACGCGGTCGCGTCCGAGACCCGGGCCGCCTGCTGCATGTTGTGGGTGACGATGACGATGGTGTAGTTCTTCTTCAGATCGTAGACCAGCTCCTCGATGCGCTGGGTGGCGATCGGATCGAGCGCCGAGGCCGGCTCGTCCATCAGCAGCACCTCGGGTCGGATGGCCAGCGCCCGGGCGATGCACAGCCGCTGCTGCTGGCCGCCCGACAGGGCCAGCGCCGAGTCGTTGAGCCGGTCCTTCACCTCGTCCCAGATCGCCGCGGCGCGCAGGCTCTCCTCGACCCGGGCCGCCAGGTCGGCCTTGCTCTGCACCAGGCCGTTGATGCGCAGGCCGTAGGCGACGTTCTCGAAGATCGACTTCGGGAACGGGTTCGACTTCTGGAACACCATGCCGACCTGGCGGCGCAGCGCCACCACGTCGACGCCCGGGCCGTAGGCGTCGCGGCCGTCGATGAGCACGCGGCCCTCGACGCGGGTGCCGGGGATGATGTCGTTCATCCGGTTGAGCGTGCGCAGGAAGGTGCTCTTGCCGCAGCCCGATGGGCCGATGAACGCGGTGACGCGGTTGGCCGGGATGCGGATCGAGATGCCGTCGAGCGCGCGCTTGTCGCCGTAGTAGAAGTTCATGCCGGTCACGTCGATCTTGACCGGCGCGGTGTCGGCGGCCGCCCCGGTGGCAGGGCGGACCAGGGTGGAGAGCGACGGCGGTGCGGGACGGGCGTCGGTGGTCACGGCCGCACCTTCCGTTGGTAACGATCCCGCAGCACGATGGCGATGGCGTTCATGGTGAGGAGGAGTCCGAGGAGCACCAGGATACCCGCCGCGGCGTTGTCCTTGAACGCCGCCTGCGGCCGCGACACCCAGTTGAAGATCTGGATTGGCAGCACGGTGAAGGGCGACCAGATGCTGTCGGGCGCGAACGGGATGTAGGTGAGCGCGCCGATGGTGATGAGCGGCGCCGTCTCGCCGATGGCACGCGACAGCGCCAGGATCAGCCCGGTGAGCACGCCGGGCAGGGCCATCGGCAGCACCTGGTGCCAGATCGTCTGCCACTTGGTGGCGCCGAGCGCGTAGGACCCTTCGCGAATGGTGCTCGGCACGGTGCGCAGTGCCTCGCGCGTGGAGAGGATCACCACCGGCAGCGCCAGCAGCGCCAGCGTGGCGGCGCCGGCCAGCACGCTGCGGCCCATGCCGAGCGCCCGGACGAACAGACCGAGGCCCAGCAGCCCGTAGATGATCGACGGCACCGCGGCGAGGTTGGCGATGTTCAGCTCGATGAACCGCGCCGCGCGGCTGCGCCCGCCGTACTCCTCGAGGTAGGTCGCCGCGGCGACCCCGACCGGCAGGGCCAGCGCGGCGGTGAGGGCGATCACGAAGAGGCTGCCGGCGATGGCGTGGTAGATGCCGGCCGATTCGGCGCGCCGCGACGGGAAGCTGGTGAGGAACTGCCAGCTCAGGCGGTCGGCGCCATCGGCCCACACCGTGGCGACCAGCACCGCCAGCGCCGCCAGCGCGACAACCAGAACGGACAGGGCCAGCGCCTGGAACACCAGGTCGGCACGGCGACGGGCCGCGGTGGAGGCCGCCGGGACGACCGCCATCAGCTGTACTCCTCGCGGAAGCGGGCGCGCAGCCAGCTGCTGGCCAGGTTGAGCGCCAGCGTCATCAGGAACAGCAGCATGCCGACGGCGAAGATGGTGCGGTACTCAAGCGTGCCCTGCGGCGTGTCGCCCAGGCTCACCTGGACGATGTAGGCGGTCATCGTCTCGATCGGCACCAGCGGATTGGCGGTGAGGCGCGGCTGCTGGCCGGCGGCGATGGCGACGATCATCGTCTCGCCGATGGCGCGGGACGCCGCCAGGATGAACGCCGCCGTGATCCCGGAGAACGCCGCCGGCACCACCACCTGCACGGCGGTCTGCATGCGCGTCGCGCCGAGGGCGTAGGCCGCCTCGCGCAGCCCGCGCGGCACCGCGCGCATCGCGTCTTCGGCCAGCGAGCTGACCAGCGGCAGGATCATCAGGCCCATCACGATGCCGGGACTGAGTGCGTTGAAGCCGCTCAGGCCCGGCACCCACTGCTGCAGAAGCGGGGTCACGAAGGTGAGCGCGAAGAAGCCGTAGACCACCGTCGGCACGCCGGCGAGGATCTCGAGCACCGGCTTGACGACGCGGCGCACGCCGTCGGGGGCGTACTCGCTCAGGTAGATGGCGCTCAGCAGGCCGGTCGGCACGGCGACGACCATCGCGATGGCCGAGACCAGCACGGTGCCGAGCACCAGCGGCAGGACGCCGAAGCGCTTGGTGGCGAAGAGCGGCGTCCACTCGGTGCCGGTCAGGAACTCTACGAGCGGCACTTCGCGCAGGAACGCCAGCGTCTCGATGGCCAGCACCGCGATGATGCCGATCGTCGTGCCGACCGAGAGCGCCGCGCAGAGGAACAGCAGGATCTCGATCGGGCGTTCGGACCGGCGCGACGACATCCCCGCGGCTCTACTTGCTCTCGCGGGCGAGCAGCTGTTCGATGGTGAGGCCGACCTGCGACCCGGCGTGCTCGAAGACACTGCCGGTACGCCGTGCCGTGAAGTGTTCGGCGACCAGGCGATACCCCTGGTCGCCGAGCGGCACGTAGCCGACCTCTTCCGCCAGGGCGCCGCCCTGGCCGAGATAGAACTCGATGAACTTCACCACTTCCGGCCGCTCGAGCGCCTTCGTGGAGACGTAGATGAAGATCGGCCGCGACAGCGGCTGGTAGGTGCCGCCCTTCACGGTCTCGACGCTGGGCGCGATGGGGCCGGCGCCGTTCTCGGCCTTGCCGTCGTCCACCGGCACCAGCTTCAGCGCCGCGCGGTTCTCGGCGTAGTAGGCATACGGCATGAAGCCGAGCGCCAGTTCGTCGTTGCTGATGCCCTGGACCAGCACGTTGTCGTCCTCGCTCGACGTGAAGTCGCCGCGGCTGGCGCCTTCCTTGCCGACGATGGCCTGCGTGAAGTAGTCGTAGGTGCCCGAATCGACGCCGGCGCCGAACAGGTGCAGTTCGCGGTCGGGCCAGCCGGCGCGCACCTGCGCCCAGCGCTTCACCTTGTCCTGCGCTTCGGGGGCCCAGAGCGTCTTCAGCTCGGCGACCGTCACGTGGTCGATCCACGTGGCCTTCGGGTTGGCGATGATCGCCAGGCCGTCGTACGCGACCGGCAGTTCGATGAAGCCGATGCCGGCCTTGGCGCAGGCCTCGGTCTCGCTGGCCGAGATCGGCCGCGAGGCGTTGCTGATGTCGGTTTCGGCGCGGCAGAACTTCTGGAAGCCGCCGCCGGTGCCCGAGATGCCGACGGTGACGCGCACGCCGGGGTTGGCCTTCTGGAACTCCTCGGCGACCGCTTCACTCACCGGGAAGACCGTGCTCGAGCCGTCGAGGGTGACCGTGCCCGAGGCCTGCGGGGCGGTGCCGCCGCCGCAACCGAGGCTGACCATCACCGCGAGGGCCGGCGCGACGCAAGACCACTGACGCATGGCGGAATCGTAGCGAACCCGCGGTTTCGCAGTAGTTTCCGCCGTGTAAATTCGGCGTTAACGTGCGGCGGTCGCGGCCGACGCGCGAGGTGCGGCGCGTTTGCGGGCCTTGGTCGCCGGCTCGGGGTCGTCGACGATCCGCACCTGCAGCCGCACCGGCCGTTCGATCACGCGCTCGAGCGGGGCGAGCTGGCGGTTGGCCGCCCACATCTCCAGCTCGGCGTCGCCGCGTCCTTCGAGCTCGACCAGCACCTGGTCGGCGGTGGTCGTCACGGTGAGCCCGCGGATCGTGCCGTGGCGGCTGCGGTCGAGCGATTCCGCCAGGCGGAGGATGGCGCCCAGCAGCCGCACCGTGCGGCGCAGCGGCTTGGGCAGATCGGCGAAGCCCTCGTGGCCGCGGCGCGGCTCGGCGCGGCGGTGATAGCGCGCCGCCAGCGCGATGGTCTCGATCTCGGTGGGCTCGAAGCCGCGCAGGTCGCCGTGCTTGATGAGGTAGTAGGAGTGGCGGTGGTGGCCCTCGTAGCTGATGTGGTTGCCGACGTCGTGCAGCCACCCGGCGTACTCGAGCCACTCGCGCTCGCGGTCGCCCAGGCCGTGGATGCCGCGCAGCCCGTCGAAGACACCCAGCGCGAGCCGGGCCACCTGCTGCGAGTGCTCGGCCTCCCAGCCGCAGCGCTCGGCCAGCTCCAGCGCTGAGCGGCGGCGCACGTCGGGGATCTCATCCACCTGGCGGATGTGCTTGCGGTTGCGCTGGATGAAGTCGAGCACCAGCCCTTCGCGCAGCGCCAGGTCACACAGCGTGATGTCCTTGGCGTCGAGGGTGCGCAAGAGCGAATCGAGCAGCACCGCGCCGGCGACGACGAGATCGGCGCGGCGCGGGTCCATCGCCGGAATCTCGAGCCGGCGGGCCAGCGGCAGGTCGCAGACCATCTTGCGGACGCGGCGGATCGCCTTGGCCGAGACTCGCAGGTTGCGGATCTCGGCCGGCGTCGTCCCCGACTCCACCGCGGTGGCCACCGTGCCCAGCGACAGGATCGTGCCCGAGGTGCCGATCACCCGATCGTACCCGGCGTTGACGATGTGGGCGAGGTAGCGATCGACCTGCGCCGCGATGTGCTCCTCGAGCTTGCGCTCGTCGCGGCCGCTGAGCGGGTCGGAGGTGACGAAGCGCTCGGTGAGGCGGATGGCGCCGAGCTTGAAGCTGCGCGCGAATCGCACCTGGTCGCCGGCGCCGAGCGTGACCTCGACGCTGCCGCCGCCGATGTCGATGACCACCGCCGGCTTCGGCGTGTCGACGCCGTAGACGGCGGCCAGGTGGATGAGCCGCGCCTCTTCGGTGCCGGTGATGATGCGCGGCCGGATGCCGGTCTGCCGTTCGATCGCGGCCAGCAGCTCGCCGCCGTTCTCGGCCTCGCGCGTCGCGCTGGTGGCGGCGGCGAGGATCTCGTCCACCTGGTGCGAGCGGGCGAGCCGCTCGAACTTCGACAGTGCCTGCAGCGCCGCGGTCATCGCCTCGCGGGTGAGCTTCTTGCCGTCGAGGCCGCCGGCGCCGAGGCGCACCATCTCCTTCTCGCGGTCGATGACCTCGAAGGAGAAGTCGGGGCGGACGCGGACCACGATCATGTGGACCGAGTTGGTGCCGATGTCGATGGCGGCGAGGCGCATGGGGCGGCGGCGGCTATAATGGCCCCGCCTCGGCGGGGCCTGCCGGCGCCGCACAGTATGTCACGACGCTCCCTGATCGACGCCCTGCTGGCGCCGCGGATTGCGGCGCTGCTCGACACGCTGCCCGCGGCCGTCGGCGGCGACGTCGAGGGCGTGCACCGCGCCCGCGTGGCGTCGCGCCGCCTGCGCGAGGTGCTGCCGCCGCTGGCCGGGGTGCTGCCGGCCGACGCGGTGCACGAG
>CAYUAX010000239.1:0-6908 GCA_964442845.1 uncultured Bifidobacteriaceae bacterium
CGTGGCCTACAACATCCGCGTCATCAACATGTCGCTCGGCGCGGGCGTGTTCGAGAGCTACAACACCGACCCGCTGACGCTGGCCGCCAAGCGCGCCGTGGACGCCGGCATCGTCGTGGTGGCGGCCGCCGGCAACATCGGCCGCAACTCGGCCGGCAACCCGCAGTACGGCGCCATCACGGCGCCGGCCAACGCGCCGTGGGTGCTCACCGTCGGCGCCTCGAACGCCAACGGCACCACGCGCCGCAACGACGACACGATGGCGCCGTTCAGCTCGCGCGGGCCGACGATGATCGACCACGCGGTCAAGCCCGACCTGGTCGCCCCCGGCACCGGCGTGGTCTCGCTGTCGAGCCCCGGCAGCAAGATGTACGTCGAGAAGGCGCAGTACCTCAGCAACGGGTCGCGCTACACCAGCTACAAGCCGTACCTCACGCTGAGCGGCACCAGCATGGCCGCCCCGGTCGTCAGCGGCACGGTGGCGCTGATGCTGCAGGCCAATCCCAAGCTCACGCCGAACCTGGTGAAGGGCATCCTGCAGTTCACCGCCGAGGTCAACGACGACTACGACTTCCTCACCCAGGGCGCCGGCTTCCTGAACGCTCGCGGCGCGGTCACGCTGGCCAAGTACTTCAAGGACGCCAAGCCGGGCAGCCGCTATCCGCTGTCGCGGTCGTGGAGCCAGCACATCCTGTGGGGCAACCACCGCGTGCGCGGCGGCGTCATCACGCCGGGCGCCAACGCCTGGGGCACCAACATCGTGTGGGGCGAGGCGGCTTCGCTCGCCAAGAACATCGTCTGGGGCGAGAACTGCGTCGGCTCCTGCTACGACGTGGCGTGGGGCAAGAACATCGTGTGGGGCCTCGACGACAACATCGTCTGGGGGCTCAACATCGTGTGGGGGCTCGACGACAACATCGTCTGGGGCCTCGACGACAACATCGTCTGGGGCCTGAACATCGTGTGGGGCCTCGACGACAACATCGTCTGGGGGCTGGACGACAACATCGTCTGGGGCCTGGGCGCCAACGGCTCGAACATCGTCTGGGGGCTCAACATCGTGTGGGGCCTGGCCGGCGGCTCGAACATCGTGTGGGGCCTGAGCACCGACCCGAACGCCACGTGGGGCAGTTCGGGCACCGACGGCTACGTGTTCGGTGACGAGACCGCCGAAGTGGAGGCGTTCGACCCGTATCTCTGGGATCTCGAGAACAACCCCGACGCGGTGACGGTGGTCGGCGGCACGACGGGAGGGCTCTTCTAATGGAGAAGATGCCCTTCGTCGACGCGGTCCACGCCGCCTTGCCGGCCATGGAATATCCGGCCGCCCACGAGTCCACGGCCACCGACTGGCGGCGTCAGCTGCCGGTGCTGGCCGCCGGGTCGGTCACGCTGCGGGCGCTGCGCACCGACGACGCGCGGTCGCTGCACGCGCTGCTCACCACCGAGGAGGTGGCGCGCTTCATCTCGCCGCCGCCGACGACGGTCGAGGGCTTCGAGCGGTTCATCGCCTGGGCCCACGCCGAGCAGGCCGCCGGCCGCTACGCCTGCTTCGCGGTGGTGCCGACCGGCACCGACACCGCGGTGGGCATCTTCCAGGTGCGCCAGCTCGACGCCGCGTTCGACACGGCCGAGTGGGGCTTCGTGCTCGGCTCGCCCTACTGGGGCACCGGGCTGTTCGCCGACGGCGCCCGGCTGGTGGTGGACTTCGCCTTCGAGACCATCGGGGTCCACCGCCTCGAGGCCCGTGCCGCCGTGGCCAACGGCCGCGGCA
This sequence comes from uncultured Bifidobacteriaceae bacterium, assembly GCA_964442845.1. GTDB lineage: Bacteria > Acidobacteriota > Vicinamibacteria > Vicinamibacterales > UBA2999 > CAWAYR01. Next base: position 1,775 of record CAYUAX010000239.1, read on the forward strand.
ACGGCGCCCTCGCCAAGGTGGGCGCGGTGCGCGAAGCGGTCCTGCGCCAGTCGTTCGACCGGCACGGCCGCCACTACGACCAGCACCTCTGGGCGATTCTCGCCGAGGACTGGACCGCCTCCCGCACCCTGCACCGTCCGCAGGTGCACTGAAGACACCGGCCTCCCCGGCGTCCAGAACGGCCGTGCTGCACCGCGCAGCACGGCCGTTTCTGCGTGCGGCGGATGGCACCGATGCGGCCGGCGCGTCGATGACAACTCGTTACTCGCCGCGGCCGAGCCGGTGTGGTGAAATGACAGCTTCCCGGCGTGCGCTCAGTGCCCGCGTTGCTCCATATCCGCCTCGTCTGGGTCCTTTTCGCGGCGCTCAGCGCGGTGGCGGCGCCATCCGCCCGCGCGCAGACGGCGGAACGCACGGTGGCCCCCGCCGGCGGCAGCGCCGCCGCCGCGGTCACCATGACCCGCGACGAGAACGGCGCGGCCACGGTCCGGGCCACGCGGTTCGACGGCGAGTTCGCCCTCGACGGCCGCCTCACCGAGTCGATCTACACCACCGTGCTGCCCTACACCGGGTTCCTGCAGCAGGAGCCGGAGGAGGGCGAACCGGCCACCGAAGCCACCGAGGTGTGGCTGTTCTACGACGACAAGAACATCTACATCGGCGCCCGTCTGCACGAAAGCGAACCGACCCGGCGCGTCGCCAGCGAGATGCGGCGCGACTCGTTCAATTCCTTCAACAACGACCACCTCGCCGTCATCTTCGACACCTTCAACGACGGCCGCAACGGCTTCGGCTTCGCCGCCAACCGGCTCGGTGGGATGTTCGACTGGGCCGCCACCAACGAGCAGCCCAGCCCCAACTGGAACGGCCTGTGGTGGTCGCAGGCCGCCGACATCGAGGGCGGGTGGACGATCGAGATGCGGATTCCGTTCCGCTCGATCCGGTTCCGCGAGGGCAGCACCACCTGGGGCGTCAACTTCCGCCGCATGGTGCGCTGGAAGAACGAAATTTCGTACCTGAACGTCGTGCCCCGCTCGTGGGGCCGGCGCGGCCTCAACAAGCTCTCCAGCGAGGCCACCCTCACCGGACTGGAGACACCGCGCCGCGGCGCCAACATCGACATCAAGCCGTACGTGCTGGGCTCGATGTTGACCAACCGCCTGGCCACGCCGGCGTTCAGTAATCGTGGCGACGCCAACTTCGGCGGCGACGCCAAGTGGGGCATCACCCAGCAGCTCGTCGCCGACTTCACCTACAACACCGACTTCGCCCAGGTGGAGGACGACGAAGCGCAAGTGAACCTGACACGGTTCTCGCTGTTCTTTCCCGAACGGCGCGACTTCTTCCTCGAGGGCCAGGATGCGTTCGCCTTCGGCGGCGTGGGCGGCGGTGGGGGTGGGGGCGGCGGCGGGGGGGGGGGGGGGGGGGGGGGGGGGGGGGGGGGGGGGGGGGGGGGGCGGCGGCGGCGGGAACAATCCCACGCCCATTCTGTTCTACAGCCGGCGCATCGGCCTGGTGAACGGCGGCGTCGCGCCGATCATCGGCGGTGCCCGCGTGCTCGGGCGGGCCGGCGCCTGGCAGGTCGGCGCGCTGTCGATGCAGACCGACGACGTGACGTCGCTCGAGGCGCCGTCCACCAACTTCTCGGTGCTGCGCGTCAATCGCGACGTGCTGAGCCGCAGCCGCGTCGGCATGATCGCCACCACCCGGGCGCCGCAGGGCGGCGGCGCCAACAACTACGTCGCCGGCGCCGACGCGCTGATCAACGTCAACGCCGACACGCAGATCAACGCCTTCTGGGCGCGCTCGGAGAACGCCGCAGCCCAGGGCGACCAGTCGAGCTACCGGGGCCGGTTCGACTGGAACGCGGACCGCTACGGCGTCAACGCGGAGCACCTGTTCGTCGGCGAAGGCTTCGATCCGCAGGTGGGCTTCCTGCGGCGGCAGGCGTTCCGCCGGTCGTTCGGCCAGCTGCGGTTCAGCCCGCGCCCGACCCGCCTGCCCGGCGTGCGCAAGCTGTTCTACAACGCCAGCGCCGACTACTTCACCGGCGCCGCCGACGGCCAGGTGCAGTCCGAGGAGTACCAGGCGCAGTTCAACGTCGAGTTCAGCAACGGCGACTTCTTCAACAGCGAGGTGACGCAGGCCTTCGAGGCCATCGTCACGCCGTTCGACGTCGCCCGCGGCGTCTCGGTGCCGGCCGGCGACTACCGCTTCACGCAAGCCAGGGTGTCCTACTTCATGGGCCTGCAGCGGCGGATCAGCGGCGGCCTCACCGTCGGGTACGGCGGCTTCTACGACGGCACGCTCAGCGAGGCGACGTGGCGCGGCCGGGTCGAGTTCTCGCCCAGCTTCTACGCCGAGCCGACCATCTCGTGGAATCGCGTCAACGCGCCGTACGGCAGCGGCAACGCCAATCTCGTCAGCAGCCGGCTCACCTACACGGTGACGCCGCGGATGTTCGTGGCCGCGCTCATCCAGTACCAGTCGCTGTTCGCGTCGGTCTCGACCAACGCCCGGTTCCGCTGGGAGTACCAGCCGGGCAGCGAGCTGTTCGTCGTCTACAGCGACGGCCGCACTACCGAGGGACGCGGGTTCCCGACGATGCAGAACCGCTCGGTGGTGGTGAAGCTCACCAAGCTCTTCCGCTGGTAAAAACCTCGTAAAACCGGCGGGCCCGAGCCCCGGCCGCCGCGCTCGCGCTTCCATAATCGAAGGCTGCCGATGACTCGAGCCTTCCTGCCGATGGCGCTGGCGATCGCCGTGACGGCGACGACCGCGGCGGCACAGCCACGCGCCGGCGGCGACGCCGACCTCCCCGCCGGGCTGCCGTCGTTCTCCGGCCCGGCCGCGCCGGCCGCCCCCGAGGTGTTCGCGCAGGACGACGCCGGCCGCATCACGCTGCGCGCCACCCGGCTGACGACGCCGCTCACGCTCGACGGCGCCCTCGACGAGGCCATCTACCGCGACGTCAAGGCGATCTCGCACTTCGTGCAGATGGAGCCGCGCCAGGGTCAGCCGGCCACCGAGCGCACCGAGGCGTGGCTGTTCTTCGACGACCGCAACTTCTACGTCGCCGTGCGGTCGTGGGACAGCGCGCCGGAGCGGCTGGTCGCCAACGAGATGCGCCGCGACAGCTTCAACGTGTTCCAGAACGACAACCTGACGGTGTCGATCGACTCGCTCTACACCCGGCGCAGCGGCTACTTCTTCCAGACCAACGCGCTCGGGGCGCTGCGCGACCAGGAGGTGTTCGACGAGCGCAGCAACAACAACGACTGGAACACGGTCTGGTACACGCGCTCGCAGATCCTGCCCGACGGCTGGACCACCGAGATCGCCATCCCCTTCAAGTCGCTGCGCTTCCGCGCCGCCGGCCCGCAGGTGTGGGGCTTCAACCTGCGGCGGGTCATCCGCTGGAAGAACGAGCAGCACTCGATCGCGCCGATCCCGGCCTCGGCCGGCAACCGCGCCATGTACCGCTTCGACATCTTCGCCACGCTGGTCGGCGTCGAGACGCCGTCGCAGTCGCGCAACCTCGAAGTGAAGCCGTACGCGATCGGCTCGCTCACCACCAACAACACCGCGCAGCCGCCCTTCACCAACGACCCGTCGGCCAACGTCGGCGGCGACGTGAAATACGGCCTCACCAAGAGCCTGGTCGCCGACCTGACGGTGCGCACCGATTTCGCCCAGGTGGAGGAGGACCAGCAGCAGGTCAACCTCACCCGCTTCAGCCTGTTCTTCCCCGAGCGGCGCGACTTCTTCCTCGAGGGCCAGGGGCTGTTCAACTTCGGGGCCGGACAGCGCGGCGGCGACGGCGGCGGCGGCCAGAGCCTGACGCCGATGGTGTTCTACAGCCGGCGCATCGGGCTGAGCAGCACCGGCCAGAGCGTGCCGATCGAGGCCGGCGCGCGGGTGAGCGGACGCGTCGGCCGCTACAGCGTCGGGCTGCTCAACATCCAGACCGACGACTCGCGGATCGCGCGGACGCCGGCCACCAACTTCTCGGTGGTGCGCCTGCGCCGCGACGTGCTGCGGCGCAGCAACGTCGGGCTGATCGTGACCCACCGCGCGCCGGGCGAGGGCGTGGCCAACTCGGTCTACGGCCTCGACGCCAACCTGGCGTTCTTCCAGAACGTCATCGCCCAGGGGTTCTGGACCGTGTCGGATACCGGGTCGAGCCGCGGCTCGGTGGCCGACCGGAGCAGCTACCGCGGCGAGTTCGAGTACAACGGCGATCGCTACGGCGCCCGCGTCGAGCACCTGACGGTGGGCGAGCGCTACGACCCGCAGATCGGCTTCCTGCGCCGCACGGCGTTCTCACGTCACTACGGCACGCTGCGCTTCAGCCCGCGGCCGCGCCAGGCGACCCGCATCCGCAAGCACTACTACGAAGCCGAGTTCGACTACATCACCGGGTCCGACGGCGTGCTGGAGACCCAGGAGGCGCGCGCCAACTACCGCCTCGAGCTGCAGAACAACGACCAGTTCCGCCTCGAGTACGGCCGTGTCTACGAGCTGCTGCGCCAACCGTTCCAGGTCGTGCCCGGCCGGGTGATTCCCACCGGCGGCTACCGCTTCGACGACGTGCGCTCGGAGTACCAGTTCGGGCCGCAGCGCCGGCTGTCGGGCACGGTGGCGGTGGCGCAGGGCGGGTTCTACGACGGCACCAAGACCGAGGCCGGGTATCGCGGCCTGGTCGTGCTGTCGCCGCGGCTCACCCTCGAGCCCGGCATCACCCTCAACTGGCTCGATCTGCCGGTCGGCCGGGCGACGACGAAGCTGCTCACCAACCGCACCAACCTCACGCTGTCGCCGCGCATGGCGCTGGCCGTCAACGTCCAGTTCAACTCGACCACCAACAGCGTGATCTCGAGCATCCGCTACCGCTGGGAGTACCAGGCCGGCAGCGACCTGTTCGTGGTCTACAGCGACGGCCGCGACACCACCGACCGGCGCGGGGTGCCGAGCCTGATGAACCGGACGCTGGTGATCAAGGCCACCCGGCTATGGCGTTTCTAGACTGTGTTATCGCGTGATCGGTTGATCCGCTGATCGGTTGATCGATTGCCCGCATCTGGTGAAATGTCGATCTGCGGTCTATTCCAAATGCGTGCGCAGCATCCAGGCG
>CAYUAX010000240.1:0-6893 GCA_964442845.1 uncultured Bifidobacteriaceae bacterium
GGCGGCGTGGCCGGCTGGAACGGCGCCGAGGAGACCTTCAACGTCACGCTCGAACTCGTCACGCGCGGCTACACCGAAGAGCAGATCGGCAAGCTGTGGAGCGGGAACCTGCTGCGCGTGATGGCCGACGTCGAGCGCATCGCCCGCGAGATCCAGGCCGGGAAGCGCTGACGATGAGCCCGTCGTCGCCGACCGTCCAGCCGGAGCCTCGTCCGCCCACCGAGACTCCCGAGCCGCCGCCGGCGCGGCCGTGGCGCACCGAAGGCCTGCCCAAGGCGCCGCCGCCGGCGAAGGGGCCGCGCTGGACCACGCTGCTGCTGGCGGCGATCGGCTACGCCGTGGTCTTCGGGGTGCTCACCGTCCAGGACCGCCTGCAGGCGCCCGAGGCGGTGTCGTACACCGAGTTCAAACAGCAGGTGGCGGCCAAGAACGTCGGCGAGGTGTTCGCCCGCGGCGACTCGATCCAGGGAGAACTCCGGAAGCCGGCGGCGGTGCCGGGCGAGACCGGGACCACCTACACCCGCTTCACCACCGAACGTCCGACGTTTGCGAGCGACGATCTGCTCGACGAACTCTCCGGCGGCGGCGCGGCGGTACGGGCCACGCCGCTCACGCAGGAACGCGGCATCCTCACCAACCTGGTGATCTCGATGGCGCCGTTCCTGCTGCTGATCGGCTTCTACGTCTGGATGTTCAGGCGCCAGCAGAGCATGATGGGCGGCGGCCTGCTGGGCGGCGGCGCGGCGCGCAAGCCGGTCGACCGCGACGCCATCCGCGTCACCTTCGACGACGTCGCCGGCATCGACGAGGTGGAGAGCGAGATCAACGAGATCGTCGATTTCCTGAAGGACCCCGGCAAGTACCGCAAGCTCGGCGCCCGTGCGCCCAAGGGCGTCCTGCTGGCCGGCGCGCCGGGCACCGGCAAGACCCTGCTGGCCCGGGCGACCGCCGGCGAGGCCAACGTGCCGTTCTTCAGCGCCAGCGCCTCGGAGTTCATCGAGATGATCGTCGGCGTCGGCGCCAGCCGGGTCCGCGAGCTGTTCGCCGAGGCCCGCAAGGTGGCGCCGGCGATCATCTTCATCGACGAGATCGACACCATCGGCCGGGCCCGCGGCGGCGCCCGCGCGATCGGCGGCCACGACGAGCGCGAGCAGACGTTGAACCAGATCCTCACCGAGATGGACGGCTTCTCGGGGCACGAGGGCGTGGTCGTGCTGGCCGCCACCAACCGCGCCGACGTGCTCGACCCGGCGCTGCTCCGCCCCGGACGCTTCGATCGGCAGATCATCGTCCACGCGCCGGACTTGAAAGGCCGCCTGGCGATCCTGGAGGTGCACACGCGCAAGGTGCCGCTGGCACCCGACGCCGACCTGGCGGCGCTGGCCGCGGCGACGCCGGGCATGACCGGCGCCGATCTGGCCAACCTGGTCAACGAGGCGGCGCTGCTGGCGGCGCGCAAGGCCCAGGACGTGGTGCGCCAGCGCGATCTGACCGACGCGCTCGAGAAGGTGCAGCTCGGCACCGCCCGCAGCGTGGTGATCTCGGACGAGGAGCGGCGGCGCACCGCCTACCACGAGGCCGGCCACGCCCTGCTCGGCATGCTGCAGCCGGGCGCCGACCCGGTGCGCAAGGTGTCGATCGTGCCGCGCGGCCGGGCGCTGGGGGTGACGTTGTCCACGCCCGACACCGACCGCTACGGCTACGACGCCGCCTATCTGCGCGGCCGGATCGTCGGCGCCCTGGGCGGCATGGCCGCCGAGCAGGAGGTGTTCGGCGTCATCACCAGCGGCGCCGAGAGCGACCTCGAGATGGTGACGCGCATCGCCCGCTCGATGGTCGGACGCTGGGGCATGTCGGATCGGGTCGGGCCGCTGTCGGTGCTGCCGTCCGAAGGCGACCCGCGCATGGCCGGCGTGTCCGAGTCGCTGCTCAGCGCCGTGGACGACGAGGTGCGGCGCATCACCGACGAATGCTACGCCGAGGCGCGCCGCCTGCTGCGCGAACACCGCGCCAAGCTCGACGCGATCGTCGCCGAGCTGCTGGCCAAGGAGAGCCTCGACGAGCCGGACATCTACGCCGCCGCCGGCGTGCCGCGCCGCGCGCCGCACCCGGCGTAGGGCGGAGCTTCCGCCTTCGCCAAGGCTTCGGCGGACCGCCGTAGCTCGAAGAGCGGAGGCTGGTCTGCTCCGCCCTCCGGCAGCTCTAGACAGCCGCCCTACGGGCGTTTCACCCCGGGCTCGCTAGCGCGTGCCGCCGGCCGGCACCCTCACGTCAATCGACGCCACGGTCTTGTCCCACGCCACGGTCAGCGTCGCGACGCTGACGGTGGCGTTGACGAAGCCGATGGTGAGCTGCTCGACCGACTCGGGCACGGTCTTGACGGTCATCGGCGCGCGCAGCACGTCGTGCTTGGCGTCGTAGTTGTAGGCGCCGTAGAGCAGCACCTTGTCGTTGGGGTCGTACTTGGGCTGGCGCGGCTGGGTGTTGAGCACCAGTGTCCAGCCGGTGGCCTTGAGGTCCGCGAACACGTTGTAGACGCCCGGCTGGATCGTGCCGTTGCCGATCTGCAGCGGCACCTGCGTGGTGAGCGTCGTGGTGTCGTTGGCGCCGACGCGCCAGATCGCGGCATCGGGGTTGACCCGCTTGCCGTAGTCGGCGCCGCTGCCGAAGATGCCGGTGCGGCCGCGCAGCAGCGGCCGCCCGTACTGCACCACCACCCATTTGCCGTCGCGGTAGCGCTCGCCGTTGGCGGTTTGCTCCCAGCGGCCGCCGAGTTGGACGGCCGCCGACCCGGCCGGCGACGGCGGCAGCTTGACCTCGGGGACGGTCTGAGCGGCGAGCGATGCGGTGAAGACAGCGACCAACGCAGCGGCGAGCGGTGAACGGCGCATGGCGAGCTCCTTGAAGGTTCGCGGATGACGGCTCAGGCCGGCGGCACGGCGATGACCAGGGCGTCCATGGCCTTGACGACGGCTCGCGCCGTCTCGCCCGGCTGGCTGCGCGCCGAGCCGCGGACGCCCATCACGACCAGGCCGGCGTGCTCGGCCAGCGCCGCCTCGTCGATGGCGTCGGCGACCGCGCCGCGCCGCACGAAGACCTTGACGTCCGGCCCGAGGCCGCGGGTTCGCTCGCGCAGCGCCGCCTCGGCGGCCTCGTCGGTGGTCGTGCCGGTCGCGACCGTCATCACCGACAGCGGCGCCTTCGCCAGCGCGGCGAGCTGACCGGCCAGCTGGAGCTGGCGGTCGTTCTGCTCCTCGAGCTTCACGGCGGCCATCACCGCGCCCGGGTGGAACGTCGCGCCCTGCGCGTCCACGGTGGCGATCTCGACCTGCCCGGGCGGCACCAGCATGATCGGGCAGACCGCTTCGCGCAGCAGCGACGCGCTGGTCGAGCCGAGCAGCCAGCGCGACAGGTTCGACTTGGCGTGCGTGCCGACGACCACCACGTCCACGCCGGCCTTCACCTCGTCGAGGATGGCGTCCACCGGCTCGCCCATCGCCAGGTTGACGACGCGCAGCTGCAGGCCGTCGAGGAATGTGGCGTCGAGCGGCACCACCGAGCGCATCATCGACCGCACTTCGGCGTCGGCGCGGCGGGTGTCGCCCTTGGTGATGGTCATCACGGTGAGACGCGCGCCGCAGTGACCGGCCAGCCCGACGGCGTGCTTGAACACACGGCGGGCGAGCGACGAATCGTCGACGGCACAAAGCACGGACGAGAACACAGACATGGACGGCATTCTACGGCGCCGCCTCGCGCTCGCGGCGATTTTTGCCGCTGGCTCAGCCATACGCCAACCGAACGATCAGCCGACGATGGCCACCGCGTGCAGCAGCGGCTCCGCCAACGCGCGGTCGCCGCTGATGGTGACGGCGGCGTCGCGGTCGGCACGGCTCAGGCCCTTGGTGAACAGGCGCCAGGCCACCGCTTCGGGAATCGTCACCCGGGTGGTCGGGTCGACGACCTGATCGCCGGTGAGCAGCCAGCGGCCGCCGCTGCGGACCAGCCGCCAGGTGTCGCCGCAGCCGCCGGTGATCTCGCACTCGAGATGCGTGCCTTCGGGCGCCTCGACGTGCCTGTAGGCGTGCGGCAGCACGCGCATGAAGCAGTCGAGGACCGGGTGGTAGAGCGCCGGCGTCATGATGCCCGGCCGGTTGAGGGCGAGCCGGATCTGTTCCTGGTGGTGCCAGCGCTCGGTGAGCTCCCGTGCCAGGTCGAACCACACCGGGGAGGTGCTCTCGCCGGCCCAGCTCACGGCGAATGCCGCCCGGGCGTGTGGATCGAGCTCGCCGAAGTAGGCGTGCAGACCGGGAACGGCGGCCCGCATGAGGTCGGTGAGGACGGCCGGGCTCAGCCGGCCGTAGATCGCCACGCCGTCGGCGTTGATGCGGTTGATGAAGGCGCGCAGGTCCTCGGGCGACCCCGACGCCGGTCCGTCGGCGGTGAAGCCGTCGCGGACGATCGACAGGCGGCGGAGCGCGGTGTCGAGCAGGTGGCCGGCCACGTGGCGCACGCGCCAGCGCGGCACGATGGTGGGCTGGTCCCAGTCGCCCAGTGATAGCCCGTCGAGCAGCGTGAGCAGCCGCTTGTCGGTCTCGATCAGGGCATCGAGGGCGTGGATGGGCGGCAGCGGGGCGGGGAGCCGCAGCATGGGCCCCCTATCCTAGCCGCCCCCTGGGCTCGCTGACGCTCAGCGCTGCACGGATGAATAGCTCACGCCGTCGGGGCTGTTCTGCACCTCGACCCGGCCCAGCGTCTCGCCGGTGGTCAGGTCGAGCACCAGCATCGAGTTGTCGTTGCGCACGGTGACGAAGGCGTGGCGGTTGTCGGGATGTGGGAAGACGCCAGCGGTGGACGGCTTGTCCACCTTGGTCAGGCCGAGCGGGATCGACTTCACGATGGTCTGGGTGGCGACGTCCGCCACGACCAGCGACGAGGCGTTGGCGTGCGGGATCAGCGCGAACTTGCCGTCGGGCGTGAACTGCACGCGGTACGGGAACCCGGGCGAGGGGATGCGCTTGGTGACCTCGAGCGTACGGGTGTCGATGATCGAGATCGTGTCCTCGGCGCGGTTGCCGGCCCACACCCAGCGGCCATCGGGCGTCACGCCCACGCCCTCGCACTCCTTGCCGGTCTTCACGTCCTTGATCTTCTGGCCGGTCTGGAAGTCGAAGGCGCTGACGCTGCCGTCGCGCATGTTGGAGCAGTAGAGCCGGGTGCGGTCGGTGGAGAGCGCCAGCATGTGCGAGACGCCGGCCTCGGTGCGGAACACCCGCTCGATCGCCCCTGAGGTGACGTTGACGAGCAGCAGCGCCTGGCTGCCCTCCACGGTGACGACCACGCGGGTGGCATCCACCCACCGCACGTCGTGCGGGGCGCGGTACTCCCCGAGATCGATGGTCTTCACGGTGTCGCCGCTCGGCAGTGCCAGCACGCTCAGCGTCTTCTGCTGACCCACGCCCGGCTTGTTGTAGTTGGTCACCACCACGGTGCGGCCGTCGGGCGAGACCGCCGCCTCGTGCGGGCCGCCGACCACCGCCACGTGGCGGTAGGCGGTCATCGTCTTCAGGTCGATGAGCGTCACCGAGTCCGATTGCTGGTTGACGGCGACGACGGTGCCGGTCAGCGGCACCCGGGTGGCCGGCACCTGGGCGTAGGACATGGCAGAGGTGGCGGCTGCCGCCATCAGGACCACGGCACTCGTGCGGATCATGGCGACACCGTAGCCAGTTGGCTGCCGGGGTGGCAAGTCGTTTGTGACGGCGTCGGGACGAACGCGGCGCGGGGACGCCGGCCGGGCCGACGGCGTCTACAGTGCAGTATGATGGTCGTCGAGACGATTATCCTCGTGAGGATTTGACATGGCCGATCGCAAGGTGATTGCAGTGGTGGGCGCCACCGGCGCCCAGGGCAGCGGGTTGGTGCGGGCGATTCTGGCCGACCCGCAGGGCGGCTTCGCGGTGCGGGCCTTGACCCGCGACCCGAACGCGCCGGCGGCCAAGGCCCTGGCCGCGTCCGGCGCCGAGGTGGTGGCCGCCGACGTGGACGACGCCGAGAGCCTGAAGCAGGCCTTCGCCGGCTGCTACGGCGCCTACTGCGTGACGTTCTTCTGGGCGCACTTCTCGCCCGAGAAGGAGATGGCCCAGGCCAAGGCGATGGCCGAGGCGGCCAAGGCCGCCGGCCTGAAGCACGTGGTCTGGTCGACGCTCGAAGACACTCGCACCCTGGTGCCGCTGAGCGACGACCGCATGCCCACGCTGCAGGGCAAGTACAAGGTGCCGCACTTCGACGCCAAGGGCGAGAGCGACCAGTACTTCCGCGACGCCGGCGTGCCCACGACGTTCCTGCTGGCGTCGTTCTACTGGGACAACTTCATCCACTTCGGCTCGGGCCCGAAGAAGGGCCCCGACGGCGACTACCTGCTGACGCTGCCGATCGGCCAGGCCAAGATGGCCGGCGTGGCCGCCGACGACATCGGCAGGGTGGCCTACGGCATCTTCAAGGCTGGCAGCCAGTACATCGGCCAGAGCGTGGGCGTGGCCGGCGAGCACCTGACCGGCGACGAGATGGCCGCCGCGCTGAGCAAGGCCCTGGGCAAAACCGTCCGCTACAACGGCGTCTCGCCCGCCACCTACCGCAGCTTCGGCTTCCCGGGCGCCGACGACCTCGGCAACATGTTCCAGGTCTACGACGAGTTCGCGGGACCACTGAACAAGACCCGCGACGTCGCGCGTTCCAAGGCGCTGAACCCGGCGCTGCAGGACTTCAACACCTGGCTGGCCGGTAACGCCAGCCGCATCCCGCTCGACTAGCATCGCTCGTCAGCGTAAGGCCAGAAGTAGGGCAGCTCTTTAGTGTAGGACGTCAGGACATAGGTAACACCTGACGCCAGC
>CAYUAX010000241.1:0-6885 GCA_964442845.1 uncultured Bifidobacteriaceae bacterium
GTCGCAAACGAGCCGGGCATGTAGATGAGCGCGCTCGACAGGCCGAACGCGCCGTCTTGCATCGCGCGTTCGACCATCGCGGTCATGCGGCCGAGCTCCGCGGGCGTCGGCGGGCGGTTGTCGAGGCCGATGACCTCGCTGCGTACCAGCGTGGCCGGCACCAGTGTGCCGACGTTGACGGTGGTGCCGCCTTTGACGAGCCGTGCGAAGTACTCGTCGTAGGTGGTCCAGTCCACCGCCTGCCCGACCCGGGCCAGCGCCTCGCCGCCGGCGGTCTTGGCGCTCCAGAAGGCCGGCGAGTCGCCTTCGCCGATGATCTCGCTGGTGATGCCCTGGCGCAGGTGGCTCTCACCGCCGCCGTCGACGAGCAGCGACGTGCCCGATTGCCCCTGCACGTCGATGAACCCGGGGCTGACGACGCGGCCGCTGGCGTCGATGAGGGTGGCGCCGGTGGCCGCCGACAGGTCGCCGAGCGCCACGATGCGGTCGCCGTTCACGCCGATGTCGGCGCGCCGCGCGGGCGTGCCGCGGCCGTCGAGCACCTGGCCGCCGCGGACCAGCACGTCGAAGTGCGGCGCCGACCCGCAGGCGGCTGCGCCCATCGCGAGCACGGCCGTGAAACCCGCCGCCCAGATTCGTCCGCTCATGCGTCGCCGCTCCCGTACGCGCTTCTATACTGGCGCGCGATGCCCCTGCCGTCTTCGGTCTTCCTGACGCCCCGCGCCCCGGGCGCCGTACCGCGCGGCCTGTTCGACGCCGACGAGTATGCCCGCCAGCGCGCGTACTTCACAACGCGCCAGGCGCCGGCGACGCCGCTGGTGGCCCGGCCGGCGCTCGCCGCCGCCCTCGGCCTCGGCGCCCTGTGGGTGAAGGACGAGACCGCGCGCTTCGGCCTGCCGGCCTTCAAAGGCCTGGGCGCGGGCTTCGCGGTGGCCGCGCTGGCCGCCCGCGGCGAGCTGGCCGGCGTCACGTCGCTCGTCTGCGCCAGCGCCGGCAACCACGGCCGGGCCGTGGCCCGCGCCGCCCGCGAGGCCGGCATGCCCGCGACGATCTTTCTCGACGAGCACGTCGTGCCCGCCCGCGTCGCGGCGATTGCCAGCGAGGGCGCCGCGATCGTGCGCGTGCCAGGCACTTACGACGACGCGGTACGCGAGGCGACCCGGCAGGCGGCGGCCACCGGCGGGCTGGTCGTCTCCGACACGTCGTGGGACGGCTACACCGCCATCCCGCGCGACATCATGCTGGGCTACACGCGCCTGATGGACGAGGCCGCGGCGGCCTGGCCCGATGGCCGGCCGCCCGATCTGCTGGTCGTGCAGGCCGGCGTGGGCGGTCTGCTGGCGGCGGTGGCGAGCTGGTCGGCCTGGACGTGGGGCAACGCCCGTCCGCGGCTGCTGGCGGTGGAGCCGCTGCACGCCGCCTGCGTCCAGGCCTCGGCTCGCGCCGGGCGGCCGACCGTGGTCGGCGGACCGCTGACCACGGTGATGGCCGGCCTGCGCTGCGGCGAGGTCTCGCCCCTGGCGTTCGAGGCCATCGCCCCGGCGGTGGACGGCTACGTCGCGGTGGACGATGCCTGGACCCGCGAGGCCATGCGGCGCCTCGCCCGCCCCGACGGCACCGACCCGGCACTGGCCGTCGGCGCGTCGGGGGCAGCCGGTGTCGCCGCGCTGCTGGCCCTGCGCGCCGATCCGGCTCTCGAGGGCGTCGCGCTCGCGCTCGGTGTGACGCCCGCCACCCGCGCGTTCGTCATCGCCACGGAGGGAGTGACGGAGCCCGACCTGTGGCACGACGCCGTCGGGTCTCGGGACTAGGGGCTCGGGTCTCGGGACTTCCGGACTGTCACGCTCTCACGCTGTCACGCAGCCCTCCGCTCCTGTCATCGCCAGGTGGGTCAGGGACTCCTCCCGAGCCCCGAGACCCGAGCCCCGAGCCCCGGTTGTTGGCCACCGCCCTCGAGTCCCACCGGTGGCCAACCCGTCCCAGTTTCGGACGACCGCGACGGCGCCACCCGGAACACGCGGCCGAGAACTCTCGTTGAATCAAGGTGTTGCCACCGGTTACAAGTGGCACGGCGTTTGAGAAGATTCCCCCCGGCGGGCGCCATCCGTTTGGCCGGCGCGCCCGTCTAAGGAGCGATTCGAGTTCATGGACGTTCAACGACCCGCATCCGTCGCCCGCCAGAAGAAGATGCGCCGCATCTACATGGGGATCGGCGCCGTCGCCGTCGTCGCCCTGGTGTCGGTGTTCCTGGCCCGGTTGAAGCCGGCCTCACCCACCGTGGAGCGGGCGACCGTCTGGGTGGACACCGTCAAGCGCGGGCCGATGGTGCGCCAGGTGCGCGGCCTCGGCACGCTGGTGCCGGTGGATGAGGCGCGCCGCTGGCTGGCGTCGTCCACCCAGGGACGGGTGGAACGCATCGTGCTCCGCCCGGGCGCCCAGGTGACACCCGACACGGTAATCATCGAACTCGCCGACCCGCAGCTGCAGCAGCAGCTGCTCGAGGCCGAGAACCAGCTGCGCGCCGCCGAAGCCGACCTCGCCAGCCTGAAGGCCCGCCTCGACACCGAGCGGCTGAATCAGCGCTCGATCGCCGCGACCGTCGAAGCCGACTACGAACAGGCGCGCCTCGAGCGCGAGGTCAACGAGGATCTGGCGAAGGACGGCCTGGTCTCGAACCTGATCCTCAAGCAGTCGACGGTGCGATCGGAATCGCTGCGTACCCGCGCCCAGCTCGAGAAGGAGCGGGTGTCGGTGAACGAAGAGAGCGTCCGCGCCCAGCTGCTGGCACAGCAGGCCCGCGTCGATCAGCTGCGCACGCTGTACACGCTGCGCCGCGACCAGGTGGACGACCTGCGCGTCCGCGCCGGCATGAGCGGCGTGCTCGAACAGGTGCCGGTCGAGGTCGGCCAGCAGGTGGCCCCGGGCACCAACGTGGCCCGCGTCGCCGACCCGACCCGCCTCAAAGCCGAGCTGCGCATCGCCGAGACCCAGGCGCGCGACCTGACCATCGGCCAGGTCGCCTCGGTGGACACCCGCAACGGCCTCATTCCCGGCAAGGTCATCCGTATCGACCCGGCGGCGCAGAACGGCACCGTCACCGTGGACGTCGAGCTGCAGGGCGAGCTGCCGCGCGGCGCCCGGCCCGACCTGAGTGTCGATGGCACCGTTGAACTCGAACGGCTCGAGAACGTCTTGTACGTCGGGCGGCCGGCATTCGGGCAGGAGAACAGCGCCGTCGGGTTGTTCCTGGTGGACAGCGGGACCGGCGAAGCCAGCCGCGTCCAGGTACAGCTCGGCCGCAGTTCGGTGAACACGATCGAGGTGAAAGGCGGCGTGAAGGAAGGCGATCAGCTGGTGCTGTCGGACATGTCCGCGTGGGACGCGTTCAACAGCGTGCGGCTGCGTTGATACGGATGGGGCGGGGAATCGTTTCCCGGTCCCCGGTCCCTGGTCCCCGTTCTTGGAGGAGCTCCCGATGTCCGAGTCTGCCCAGTCCCTCATTCGTCTCGACGGCATCAAGAAGGTGTTCTTGACCGACGAGGTGGAGACGCACGCCCTCTCGGGCATCCACATGGAGATCAAGCAGGGCGAGTACGTGGCCATCTCGGGTCCGTCGGGGTGCGGCAAATCGACACTGCTGGCCATCCTCGGCCTGCTCGACTCGCCCACCGACGGCAAGTACTGGCTGAACGGCCAGGAGGTGGCCGACCTGCCGATGTCGCAGCGGGCCCGGGTCAGGAACCGCGAGATCGGCTTCATCTTCCAGAGCTTCAACCTCATCGGCGACCTCACGGTGTTCGAGAACGTCGAACTGCCGCTGATTTATCGCGGCATGAAGGCCAACGAGCGGCGCGAGCGCGTCAATGCCGCGCTCGAACGCGTCGGCATGGCCCATCGCGCGAAACACCTCCCCTCGCAGCTGTCGGGCGGCCAGCAGCAGCGCGTCGCCGTGGCCCGCGCCGTCGGCGGCCAGCCCTCGATCCTGCTCGCCGACGAGCCCACCGGCAACCTCGACTCGAAGAACGGCGAGGCGGTGATGGAGCTGATGCGCGAGCTGCACCGTGGCGGCGCGACCATCTGCATGGTCACGCACGACCCGCGCTACGCCGCCCACGCCGATCGCGCCATCCACCTGTTCGACGGCCGCGTGGTCGAGGACAACGTCGCGGCGCTGGCCTAGGCGCGCCCGTTCGATCGGACGGGCGATGACGGGCCTCGTGGACGATCTGCGCCAGGGCCTGCGCGCCCTGGGCCGCGCGCCCGGCTTCTGCGCGCTCGCGCTGCTCACCCTGGCGCTGGGCATCGGCAGCACCGCGGCGATGTTCAGCGTCGTCTACGGCGTGCTGCTGCGGCCGCTGCCCTTCACCGCACCCGAGCAGCTCGTGCGGCTGTGGCACACCGCCGGCGGCAACGGCCAGCGCGGCTCGTTCTCGCCGGCCGCGTTCCTCGACCTGCGGCGCGAAGCCCGCAGCCTGGCGGGCGCCGCCGGGTACATGAACAGCCTCGCCGCCGTCGCCACCGCCGGCGATCCGGCGCGGCTCGCCGGCGCCGAGGTGACCGCCGACTTCTTCGCGGTCCTCGGCGTCACCGCCGCCCGCGGCCGCGTGTTCACGGCGGCGGCCGACAGCGCCGGCGCCGCGCTGGTCGTGCTCTCCGATCAGGCCTGGCGGCAGCACTTCGGCGCCGACCCGGCCCTGGTCGGCCGCACGCTGCGGGTCGATGGCCAGCCGTACGAAGTGATCGGCATCGCGCCCCCCGACTTCGCCTTCCCCGAAACCGCCCGCTTCTGGCGACTGGCGCGGCGCACGGTGCCGGCGCCGCCGATGGAGGTCACCGGCGATCTGCTGGCCAACCGCGACGTCGGCTACATGGACGTGGTCGGCCGACTGGCGCCGGGCGTCACGCCGGCGGAAGCCGCGGCCGAGCTGCGCGTGCTCGCCGCCACCCTGGCGGCGCGCCACCCCGACCAGGACGCCGGCCGAGGCTTCGACCTCGAACCGGTGTACGAGACCATCGTCGGTGACATCCGCCAGTCGCTGCTGCTCCTGTTCGCCGCCGTCGGCGCCGTGCTGCTCATCGCCTGCACCAACATCGCCAGCCTGATGCTGGTGCGCGCCCTCGGCCGGCGCCGCGAGCTGGCGGTACGCACCGCGCTCGGTGCGCCGCGCGCGCGCCTGGCGCGTCAGCTGATCGTCGAGAGTCTGGTGCTGGCGGCCGCCGGCGGCGCGCTGGGCCTCGTCGTGGCCGGGTGGGCGCTCGACGGCCTCCGCCTGCTGCTGCCCGCCAGCGTGCCGCGGGTGTCGGCCATCCGCCTCGATGCCGCCGCGGTCGCCTTCGCGGCGGCGACGGCCGTGCTGGTCGGCCTCGCGTTCGGCACCGCGCCGGCGTGGATGAGTCGCGCCCTGGCGACGTTCGACGCGCTGCGCGACGGCGGCCGGACGAGCACGGGCGGACGGCACTGGCTGCGCCGCGGCCTGGTCGTCGGCCAGGTGGCGCTGGCCGCGATGCTGCTCGCCGCCGCCGGCGCCATGGTGTCCAGCCTGCTCAAGCTGCAGCGCGTCGATGTCGGGTTCCGCGCCGACGGCGTCGTGACGCAGCAACTGGTGCTGCCGCAGTCGCGCTACGACCGCGCGGCGCAGATCCGTTTCTACGAGGCGGTCACCGATCGCCTGCACGCCGACCCGCGCGTCGCCGCCGCCGGGGTCGTCTTCCCCTCGCCGTTCGTGAGCAGCCAGGCGTCGGCGACCATCCGCCTCGATCGCCCGGCCCCCGGCGACCCGGCCGATCGGGAGTACACCGTGCGGCTCGGGTCGATCACGCCGCGCTTCTTCGACGCGATGGGCATCGCGCTCGTCGCCGGCCGCCGCTTCGACACGAGCGACCTGCCCGAGACCTCGCGCCGGGTCATCGTCAACCGCGCCTTCGCCGATCGCCTGCTCGGCGGCGGCGACGTGATCGACCGCCACCTGCGGCTCGGCGACGGCGACGACGAGCGCTACACCGTCGTCGGCGTGGTGGCCGACGCCCGGGCCGCCCGCGTGGATGCCGCGGCCGAGCCGATCGCCTACCTGCCGCACACGCATCTGACGCTGCCGTTCATGCGGCTGATCGTCCGCGGCACCGGCCCCGAGGCCGCGACCCGCGAGGCCCTGCTGGCGGCGGTGCGCGCCGAAGCGCCCGACCTGGCGTTCGACCCGCCGCAAACGCTCGCCGCACTCGTCGTTGGCAGCACCGCCGAGCCGCGCTTTCGCAGCCGGCTGGTGGCGGCGTTCGCCGCCACGGCGGTCGCCCTGTCCGTGCTGGGGCTCTACAGCCTGGTGAGCTTCACGGTGTCGGGCCGCACCCGCGAGATCGCCACCCGACTGGCGCTCGGCGCCACGCCGGCGGCGATGCGCGCCGGGGTCATCCGCGAGGGCCTGGCGCTCACCGCCGCCGGGCTCGCGCTGGGCCTGGCCGTCGCCGCGGCGCTCGGCCGGCTGATCGAAGGCCTGCTCTACGAGACGGCGCCGCTGGACCCGGTCGTGATCGGCCTCCTGGTGCTTTTCATGTCGCTGGCCGCGGTCGTGGCATGCTATCTCCCGGCCCGGCGCGCCATGCGCATCGCGCCCACCGAGGCGCTCCGCGCCGAGTAACCATCCTGCGAGGGTTCTAGCCGCTAGCCGCCAGCCGCTAGCCGCTGTCGAGAGTCCATGATCCGTCTAGCCAACATCGAGAAGTCCTACCGCCACGGCGTGAGCCAGACCTTCGTGCTGCGCCGCGTCACCCTCGACATCGCCCAGGGCGACTTCGTGTCGATCATGGGGCCGTCGGGCGCCGGCAAGAGCACGCTGCTCCACATCCTCGGCATGCACGACTCGGCGTGGAGCGGCGAGTACTGGCTGCACG
>CAYUAX010000242.1:0-6816 GCA_964442845.1 uncultured Bifidobacteriaceae bacterium
CCACCGAGCGGGTCATGGTGCCGCGCTCCACGGTGGCCAGCCGCGACGGGTCGATGGTGGTGGCGGCGCCGTTCACCGTGGCCATGTAGGCCACCAGCGCGCCAACTCCCAGCACCGCGCCGCCGACGGCGATCTTCCTCGACCGTTTCATGGATGCACTGCCCCTCCCGCACCTGTGGGACGGCGCGGCCATCTACATTTACGGCCCGGCACCAGGACGTGTTCCCGGCGCCGCGGGATCGCCCTGCTACAATCGCGGCCGACCCGCATGTGGCTGCTCGAATCGACGCCTGACGCCCCCGATCCCCTGCTGTTCCGCCTGCTCCCCGGCGCCATCAAGACGGTGGGCCGCGCCCCGCGCGCCGACTTCGTCGTCGACGCGCCGCTGGTGTCGCGGCTGCACTGCCGGCTCACCCTGCAGGACGACGGCGTGCTCGTCGAAGACCTCGAGAGCACGAACGGCACGTTCGTGAACGGTCAGCGGGTGCGGCGCAGCCTGCTGGCCAGCGGCGACCGGCTGCGGGTGGGACGGGTCGAGTTCGCGGTCAAGAAGACCTGACGGCGGCCACCAGCGGGCGCGGCCCGACGACGCCGGGATAAGATTCGGGCAGGTCGTGCCGTGACCCCCACTCTCGACCCCCGATCTCGACTCGTCGTCGACGGGCTTCGCCAGGCCCTCGGCGATGCAGTAGCGATCTACGTCTTCGGATCGACGGCGCAGGGCACGGCGCACCGCGCCAGTGACTTGGACATCGGTGTCCTGGCGCCCCGCCGCCTGGGCCCGACCGAACGGTTCGACCTCCAGGAGCGCTTGGCCGGCCGCCTGGGACAGGACGTCGATCTGGTCGATCTGGCGGCGGCCACACCGGTGATGGCCGTCCAGGTGGTGGCGCGGGGCCACCTGCTCTACGACGGGGCCCCGGTCGCACGCGGCGCGTTCGAGGATCTGACGCTCAGCACGTACGCGCGACTCAATGAAGAGCGGCGCGGCATTCTCGAGCGCATCGCGGCCGAGGGCACGGTCTATGGCCGATGACGTCCTGTTCAACAAGGCCGCAGCCATCGAGCGCGCCGTCGGTCGCGTGCGGGAGGAGCACGCCAGCGACGACCGCAACTTGCTGGAGAACCAGACCCGCCAGGACGCCATCATCCTCAACCTGCAGCGCGCCTGCGAAACCAGCATCGATGCCGCCATGCACCTGGTCAGGGTGCATCGCCTCGGCATCCCGCAGGAGACGCGCGAGGCCTTCGAATTGCTGTTGACGGCCGGCCTGATCGACCCTGGGCTCGCCGACCGGATGAAGAAGATGGTCGGCTTCCGCAACGTCGCGATTCGCGAGTATCAGAAGCTGAATCTCGACATCGTGCGGCGGATCGTCGCCGACCATCTCGACGATTTCCTGGCATTTGCGCGGCTGATGCTGCGGTCGTGATCCGCATGCGGCGGATCGGGTGGCCCTCGACGCCACCTCCGGCCAGAGCTGAAGGTCAGCGGGCGGCCGGACGCGCCGCCCAGTCGAGCAGGAACGGGTTGGTGCGCCGCTCGCGGCCGATGGTGGTGTCGGGGCCGTGCCCGGGATGCACACGGGCGTCGTCGCCGAACGGCAGCAGCACCCCGGTGATGGCCCGCATCAGCACCTCGTAGTCGCCGCCGGGCAGGTCGGTGCGCCCGATCGACCCGGCGAACAGCGTGTCGCCGACGAACAGGTCCATGCCGGGTTCGCCGCGGCGGCCCACCTGGAAGCACACGTTGCCCGGGCAATGGCCGGGCGTGTGGTGCACGGCGATGTCGTAGTCGCCGAAGGCGAGCGGACCCGGGCCGTCGAAGTAGCGGTCCACGGGCGGGGGCTGCTCCAGCTGGTAGCCGAACATCGCGCCCTGCTGCACGGCGTGCTGGTAGATCCAGGCGTCGTCGGGGTGCAGCCAGATCGGCGCGCCGAGCGCGCGTTTCGCCGCTGCCACGCCCGACACGTGATCGACGTGCGCGTGAGTGAGCAGGATCGCCGACACGGTGAGCCGCTCACGCGCGATGTGCGCGAGCAGCTCGTCCACTTCGTCGCCCGGGTCGATGTAGACCGCCTCGCGGGTGCGTTCGCAGCCGAGGACGAAGCCGTTCTTCAGGAACGGCGGCGCGCAGGCGGACTCGATCAGCATCTGGCTCATTTCCTCGGCTGGGCCGGCCGGATCTCGACGCGGCTGGGCAAGCTGCGGCCGGGATGGCCGACCAGATCGACGATCACGCGCGCCACGTCGTCGGGATGCAGCTTCCAGTCGGCGCCGGCCGTGGTCTCGCGGCCGTTGAAGCCGGTGGCCACCGAGCCGGGGCACACGTGCGCCACGCGCACGCCGTCGTAGCGGACCTCCTGCATCAGCGCCTCGCTGAAGGCGTCGAGGCCGGCCTTGGTGGCGCAGTAGGCGGCGCCGCCGGCGAACGGGTTCTTCCCGGCGAGGCTGCTGACGTTGACGATCCACCCCGCGCCCTTCGCTTTCAGGTGCGGCAGCGCGGCCTGGCACATGTGGAACACGCCGGTGAGGTTGGTGTCCACGATGCGCGCCCACTCCTCGGGCGTCATCTCGGCCACGGGACCGCCCACGCCGACGCCGGCGTTGTTCACCAGCACGTCGAGGCCGCCGAAGCGCTGCGTGGCGGCGGCCACGGCGCGCTGCACCGCGGCCCGGTCGCGCACATCGCACACCACGCCCATCACGCGCGTCGGGTCGTTCACCGCCGCCGCCAGCGCGTGCTCGGCGCGCAGGATGCCGTCGTCGCTCGTGCCCGTGAACGCCACGTGATCGCCGCGTTCGAGCAGGGCCTTCGCCACCGCGAACCCGATCCCCCGCGTCCCCCCCGTCACCAGTGCGACAGCCATGCCTGTTCCCTGCTCCCTACATCCTAGCCGCTAGCCGCTAGCCCCTAGCCGCTGTTCGGGCGTCAGTACAATGTCCCCCGTGTCCCACGTGGTCGTCCTCGGCGCCGGCGAACTGGGCAGCGCCGCCGCCCGCGCGCTGGCGGCCGCGGGGGTGGTTCGCCGCGTCACCCTGGTGGACGACGCCGTGGACGTGGCCAGGGGCAAGGCACTCGACATCCGGCAGGCCGGGGCCGTCGAACCCGCCGACGCCGAGGTCGGGGCCACCGGCGACCTTGCCGCGGTCGTCGGCGCCGCTGCCGTGGTCCTCGCCGACCGCCAGGGCCGCGGCGAATGGGCCGGCGATGAGGGCTTGATGCTGCTCGGCCGGGTCCGGGCGCTCAATCCGCGCGCCCTGGTCGTGTGCGCCGGACCGGCGCAGCTGACCTTGGTGGAACGGGCCGTGGCCGAGCACGGCGCCGATCGCCGCCGGCTGGTCGGTTCCGCGCCCGAGGCGGCGCGGGCCGGGGCGATTGCACTGCTCTGCCTCGAGGCCGGCTGCGCGCCGCGCGACGTGTCGCTGGCGCTGCTCGGCCGGCCGCCGGCCGATGCCTTCGTGCCCTGGGCCGACGCGTCGATCGCCGGCCGCCGGGTCGAGGACGTGGTCTCCCCACCAGCGCTCGCCAGGCTCGACGCACGCCTGGCGCGGCTCTGGCCGGCGGGGCCGACGGCGCTGGCCGCCGCGGCGTGTCGGGTGGTGCGGCTGGCGCTCAGCGGCGGTCCCGGCACGGCGTGCCTCGTCGCCGTGCCCGATCACGAGAGCGGACTGGCCGGACCCGCCGCCGCGCTGCCCGTGAACTTCGCACCGGCCGGGCTGCGCGTGGCCATGCCGACGCTGACGGCGCGCGACCGCGTCCGGCTCGATCGCGTGCTGGCGCGGTAGCGGGCCTCAGTAGGCGGCGGCCGGATGGTGCAGCGACAGGCCGCCGGCGAACGCCGCGAGCCGCTCGCGCAGGATCAGGCGGCCGCGATGCAGGCGCGACTTCAGCGTCTGGTCCTTCACCTTGAGCCGGCGGCTGGCTTCCTCGGTGGACAGCCCGCGCAGGTCGCGGAGGATGACCGGCGCCCGGTAGATGGCCGGCAGCTCGGCCACGGCCGCGGCGAGCGCGTCGCGCAGTTCGGCGCGCATCACCAGGTCGTCGCCCAGGCCGCTCCAATCCGCCGGCTCGACGGAACGCGCCGTCGATTCGTCGCCGACCGGCATCAGCTCGTCGGGCACCTCGTGCAGCCGCGTCGCCCGGCCGGCCCGCAGGCGCGACATCGCCGTGTTGAACGTGATGCGGTAGATCCACGACGACAGCGCGGCGTCGCCGCGGAAGGCGGCGATCTTGTCGCGCACCTTCATCAACACGTCCTGGACGACTTCCTCGGCGTCTTCGCGGTTGCGGGTGTAGCGCAGGGCGAGCTGGAACATCCTGGCGCCATAGAGCACGGCCAGGTCGGCCACGGCGGAATCGTCGCCGGCCTGCAGGCGCTGAACGAGTCGGGTATCTGGGGTAGCGGTCACGGCTGAATCCTCTGGGGTGTCTACCGTGACTGAACCCCCGGGGCCGAGCCGCTATTCCACGAGACTAGGAGTACTGCTGGAGGACCGCCCAGACCATCGACAGCAGCACCAGCGGGGCGCCGATGCCCAGCGCCAGCAGGGCGGCCAGGCCGGCCGTGGCGACCCGGCGGCGGCCTTCGAGCACCGGCGTGCGCAGCGGCCGCCCGCCGCCGGCCTCCTGCACCTTGAGCACGACGCGCGCGCCGATGACGATCGAGGCGGTGAACGCGGTGACCAGCGCCAGCACGTACAGCTCGATTAGCGGATCGAACAGGCGCCGCCACAGCTCGGTGAGCCGCCACGCGTTGACCCACTGGAACGCGATCCAGACGGCGGCGATCAGCGCCACGCCCTCGGCGGTGTGCTGGGCGACGACCAGGCGCTCGGCGTCACGGCCGTCGGCGGCGTCGCCACGCCGCAGCACCACGGCGACGATCGCGGCGAAGATGAGCCCGAGGGCCAGCTGCAGCCCGAAGGGCAGGTAAACGAGCCCCGCCGACTTCACGGCGAAGTTGAGTGGGCTGCCGCCCTCGAAGCTGATCGGGACGACGATCGGAATCCGCTCGTAGGCCGAGTGGAGGAACGAGAACGTGGCGGTGGCGACCAGTGCGCTCATCCAGCCGGCCAGCCGGGTGTTGTAGGTGCAGCGTGCCGCGTGCGTCATCAGGGTGGCGTGACGACCGGCACCCGCCGATCGAATACGTCACCGAAGAACTGCACGAACCGTGCCTCGACCTCGATCATCGGGATTTCCGCGCCAACTTCGCGTTCGAGCGACGTGACGCCGCGATCCGCGATGCCGCATGGGACGATCAATCGAAAAAACTCAAGGTCGGTCCTGACATTGAACGCGAAGCCGTGGCTCGTGACCCAGCGCGAGATCCGGACGCCGATCGCGCCGATCTTCTCGGCGGGCCTTGAACTTCTCTCGGATTCGTCCACCTGGCTGGATCCGCCGGGCCCGTCCGTGGCGCCCACCCAGGTGCCGGTGAGCCCGGCGATGCGTCCGGCGACGACGCCGTAGGAGGCGCAGACGCGGATCATCACTTCTTCCAGATCGCGCACGTAGCGATGGACGTCGCGGCGGTCGGGGTCGAGGTCGATGATGGGATAGCCGACCAGCTGGCCCGGCCCGTGGTAGGTCACGTCGCCGCCGCGGCCGGTCTCGAAGATCTCGACGCCGCGCGCGCGCAGAATCTCGTCGGCGGCGAGGATGTGCGAGCGCCCGCCGTCGCCCTTCACGCCGAGCGTGAGCACGTGCGGGTGCTGCAGCAGCAGCAGCGTGTCGGGAATCGCCCCCGCCTTGCGCTGTTCGACCAGCTCGCGCTGCAACTGCAGCGCCTCCCCGTAGGGGACGACTCCAAGGCGCCGAACGTGCAGCTCGCGGGTGGCCATCCTGGCTGTCCTAGCCGCTAGCCGCCAGCCGCTAGCCGCTGGCAGGTCTTCAGACGGTCTTCTCGTCGAACCCCTCGACGTAGCTCTTCACCTCGGCCATGAACTGGTCGGCGACGGCCCCGTCCACCAGGCGGTGGTCGTAGCCCAGCGTGAGGTAGCCCTTGAGGCGGATGCCGATCATGTCGTCGATCACCACCGGCCGCTTCTCGATGGTGCCGACGCCCAGAATCGCCACCTGCGGCTGGTTGATGATCGGCATCCCGAACTGCGCGCCGTAGCTGCCCGGGTTGGTGATGGTGAAGGTGCCGCCCTGCACTTCCTCGGGGTTGAGCTTCTTGGTCCGCGCCCGCTCGGCGACGTCGCCGATCGCCCGCGCCAGCCCGAGCAGGTTCTTCTCGCCGGCGTCCTTGATCACCGGCACGATCAAGCCGTTGTCGAGGGCCACGGCGATGCCGAGGTTGACGTCTTTTTTGTAGACGACGTTGTCGCCGTCGATCGAGGCGTTGAGCACCGGGTGGCGGCGCAGCGTGTCCACCACCGCCTTGGCGATGAACGACGTGAAGGTGAGCTTGGCGCCCTGCCGCTCGTAGTCGGCCTTGCGCGCCTTGCGCAGCGCCTCGACCCGGCTGTACGTGACCTCGAACACCGAGTAGACGTGGGCCGAGGTGCGCTTGCTGAGCACCATGTGCTCGGCGATCTTCCGGCGCATCACCGACATCGGCTGGATCTCGACGCGCTCGCCGGGCTTGAACACCTGCACCGGCGCCGCCGGCCTCGCCGCGGCGGCCGCCGGCGCCGCCGGCGCCGCGGCGGCGGACTCGAGGTGCTCGAGGATGTCGTGCTTGGTCACCCGCCCGCCGGCACCAGTGCCGCTGATCCGGCCGATGTCCACGCCGTGTTCCTTGGCGATGCGACGCACCAGCGGCGACGAGCGCTGCGGCCGGCCGTTGCTCGCGGCGGCGTCGGCGG
>CAYUAX010000243.1:0-4515 GCA_964442845.1 uncultured Bifidobacteriaceae bacterium
GCGAAGGCCTTCTCGACCTCGTCCCAGATCTTCATCTTCTCGGCTTTTTCGCGCGAGAGGACGATGTGGCCGTCGCGGTCTTCGGTGCGCTCGAGAAGCACGTCGACGACGTCGCCGGGCTGCACCATGACCGCGCCGGTCTCGTCGAGGAACTCGTTGACCGAGATGACGCCTTCCGACTTGTAGCCGACGTCGACGACGACGTCGTTGTCGGTGACCTTCAGCACCGTGCCCTTGACGACCTCGCCTTCCGCGATGTTGCGGAAGCTGTTATCGTAAAGGTCCAAAAGGCGGGAGAATTCCGCCGGGTCCATCTCCTCCTCGAAGCCACCCCGATGCTGCGGGGTGGCTTTGAGCGTGTGCCGGCCCGCGGACTGGGAAGCTCCGGGGGCCGACGCGCCCTGAGGCTCCACTGCCTGCTGTTCGTGCGTTGCCATTGACGTGCGCGTCCTCCTGACGTTCAAATTTGCCGGTCGGGGTGAGCGGGGGCCGGCGCCCCGCGATTGTCCGCCGCGGGAACCATGAGTTCCCGTCGGCGTAACCAACAGAATTTACGTTAGTTACGGTTCTGGTGTCAACAAGTCTCCGGGGGACCGCCATGGCAAAGACCACCAAAGCGAAGAAGAAGTCGGCCGCCAAGGCGCCCACGCGCCGCAAGGCGGGCAAAGCGGCGGCGAAGAAACGGCCGGCCGCGAAGAGGGCCGGCAAAGCCGCCGCGAAGAAGGCCACCCGCAAGGCGCCAGCCCGCAAGGCCGCCGGCAAGCGGCCGGTCAAGACCACGAAGAAGGCCGCGAAGACGGCCAGAAAAGCCGCACCGACGGTGGTGAAGGCGGCCAGGCCGGCGGCGGTGAAGAAGGTGGTGGCCAAGGCGCCAGCGGCGAAGAAGGCGGCGCCGAAGGCCACGGTCGCGAAGAAGCCGGTCGCCAAGGCCGCGCCTAAGCCCGTCGTCAAGGCGGCCCCGGCGCGCAAGGCCCCGGCCCTCAACCGCGAACGGCGCACCGTCGGCGACACGCCGTTGCCGATGCCGCCGTCGAGCCTCACGCCGGGCCACGCCAGCTCCGCCCGGTCCGGCGGCGACGAACTGCGCGTCAAGCTGGCGTCGCACACGGGCACCGGACCGGCGCTCACCGCCGGCGACGTGGACGCCGACTGGGCCGCGGCCGAAACCGTCGGCGACGAGGCCCCGGGCGGTGACAACCCGACGCCCGATCAGGACGTGGTGGACGAGATCGGCCGCGCGCTCGGCGTCGAGTACGACGACGACGAAGAGCTGCAGGGCGGCGACGAAATCGCCAGCCGCGACCGCGACCGCTGGGAGCTGGATCCGGCGTCGTCGGACGACTTCGACGAACGCTGACGCGTTCGTCGAATGATCAGCGGCTGGCGGCTAGCGGCTAGGCGTACAAAGTGCGGGCCCGGCGACGTCGCCGGGCCCGACGTGTTTCAGCGCGGCTGCGTGATCCCACCAGCCGCGAGCCGCTAGCCGCGAGCCGCTGCTCGTTCGTTCACCAGCGCCAGCACCTGCGCGACCACATCCTCGACGGCGAGACCCGTAGTGTCGATGTAAACCGCGTCCGCGGCTTTCGTCAACGGCGAGACGCTGCGGCTGGAATCGGACCTGTCGCGCGCGGCCAGACCTTCCGCCACGTGGGCCACACCGGCGCCGCCGCCGGTGTGCGCCGGGTCGGCAGCGCGCCGCCGGGCCCGCTCCTCGGGCGAGGCATCGAGGTAGATCTTCACGTCGGCATCGGGGAACACCACGGTGCCGATGTCCCGCCCCTCCATCACCACGCCGCCGGCGCGGCCGAGTGACCGCTGGCGCTCGACCAGCGCCGACCGCACCTCGGGCAGCCGCGCCACGGCCGCCGCAGCCATGTCGATCTCGGGGGTGCGAATCGCCGCGGTCACGTCGTGGCCGTCGATACGCACGGCGCCGTCGTTGACGTCGATGGCGGCGTCGCGGGCGACGCGGGCGGCGGCGCCGTCGGCGTCCGCCCGGCCGTGCCGCTGCACCACCAGCCAGGCGACGGCGCGATACATGGCGCCGGTGTCGACGTGGGTGTAGTCGAGCGCCCGCGCGGTCGCCCGCGCGACGGTGCCCTTGCCGGCGCCCGAGGGCCCATCGACGGCGACGATCAGGCGCTTCACGACCCGCCAGTGTACCATGCGGGTCCGGTGCCCACGGTGACCGCGCCACGCCTCGTCCTGTTCTTCGTGGCGCTGTGCGCCACGGCCGCGGCGGTGGCCCTGCCCTACCTCGACGCCGCGGCGTTCATCGTCCGCGCCGCCGACCTCACCGACGGCGCGCCCGGACGGCTCGCCGCGTGGCGCGCGTCGGCGGTGACCCGCACCGACCTGCCGCCGATCGCGACGCGCCACGGCGCCGTGCCGGCGCGCCTCTACCGGCCAGCGTCGTTCACACGCACGGTGCTGCTGGCGCCTGGCGTGCACATGGACGGCATCGACGAGACCCGGCTGGTCGGGATGGCCGGCGATCTCGCCGCCACCGGTTATGCCGTCGTCACGGTGGCGCCGCCCGATCTGCGGCAGTTCCGTATCACGCCGGCCAACACCGATGTGCTCGAGGACGCGGCGATATGGATCGCCGCGCAGCCGGACCTGGCGCCCGACGGCAAGGTCGGGCTGATCGGCATCAGCTTCTCCGGCGGGCTGTCCACGGTGGCCGCCGGCCGGCCGGGACTGCGCGACCACGTCGCCTTCGTGCTGTCGTTCGGCGGCCACGGCGACCTGATCCGGGTGATGCGCTACCTCACGTCCGGCCAGGCACCGACGGCCGATCCCGGCCCCGCTGCCGCCGACATCACCGGCGCCGAGCACGTCGCCGTGCATCCGCCCCACGACTACGGCGTCACGGTGGTGCTGCTCACGTTCGCCGACCAGGTGGTGCCGGCCGATCAGGTGCAACCGCTGCGCGACGGCATCGGCATCTACCTGCGCGCCTCGTCGCTCACGCTGGTGGACCAGAAGCTGGCCGAGGCGGAGTTCGCCCGCGCCCGCGCTTACGCCGACGGCCTGCCCGACCCGGCGCGCACGCTGATGACCCATGTCAACGATCGCGCCGTCGACAAGCTGGGACCGCTGTTGTTCCCGATCGTCGACCGGCTCGACGACCACCCGGCCAATCCCTCGCTGTCGCCCGAACGGGCGACGCCGCCGGCGGCGCCGGTATTCCTCCTGCACGGCGCCGACGACACCGTGATCCCGACCGTCGAGAGCGTGCTGCTCGCCCGCTACCTGCACGGCAAGACCCCGGTGCGCGCGCTGCTGAGCGGCCTCATCACCCACGCCGAGGTCGATCGCTCCGCCGCCGCGCGCGACGTCTGGAAACTCACGTCGTTCTGGCGCGCGGTGATGCGGTATTGACTAGCGGCTGGCGGCTGGCGGCTGGCGGCTCGCGGCTAGCGGCTGGAGCGACACACACAGTCCGCAGCGTGATAGCGTGATCCCCTAGCCGCTAGCCGCTAGCCGCTAGCCGCTAGCCGCTAGCCGCTAGCCGCGAGCCGCTAGCCGCTAGAACCGCAGCCATGCCGCGCCGTCCCGCCGCTCCCACCCGCCGCCGCACCGCAAAGGCGCCGGCCACACGTCACCGCCCGCAATCCTCTGGCAAGGGGGGCGCGGCCGAGCGCGCCGCTTCGGCGCGGCGCGCGGATCCGGCCCAGCCCGATGGCGCGGTACGCCTGCAGAAACTCCTGTCCATGGCCGGCGTCGCATCGCGGCGCACCGCCGAGGTGCTGATCGCCGAAGGCCGGGTGACGGTGAACGGCGCCGTCGTGACCACGCTCGGCGCCAAGGCGGTCCCCGGACGCGATGTCGTCAAGGTGGACGACCGGCGGATCGGCGCCGTCCAGCGAGCCCGCTACATCCTGCTCAACAAACCGCGCGGCTACGTCACGACGCGCCGCGATCCCGAGGGCCGGCGGACCGTGCTCGATCTGCTCGGCGGGGTGCGCGAATACGTCTACCCGGTGGGCCGGCTCGACTACGACACCGAGGGCCTGCTGCTGCTGACGAGCGACGGCGACCTGGCGGCCCGCCTCACCCACCCGCGCCACGAGGTACCGCGCGTCTATGAGGCGATCGTCGCCGGCGTGCCCGACGACGCCGCGATCGCCGAGCTGCGGCGCGGCGTCTATCTCGACGGCCGGCGCACCGCCGAGGCCGACGTCAGCCGCGGCCCGACGGTCGGGAAGGGCCGCGAGCAGACCACCAAGCTGGTCCTGACGTTGTTCGAGGGCCGCAACCGGCAGGTGCGCGAGATGTGCGCGCGGGTCGGCCACCCGGTGCGCACCCTGCAGCGCGTGCGCATGGGGTCGCTCACGCTGCGCGGTCTGCCGGTAGGGGCATGGCGCGACCTGACGCCCGCCGAGGTCGAGACGCTGCGCGAGGAGTGACCCGGGACGGCCGGGCTACTGCTCTTCGGCGCCCGGCGACGCCGCCAGCGCCTCGTCGCCTTCTTCGCGCGGCAGCATCTCGTCGGTGACCGGCCGTTCGGTG
>CAYUAX010000243.1:4525-6793 GCA_964442845.1 uncultured Bifidobacteriaceae bacterium
GCGCCTGGGCCATGTCCTCGATCTTCGGCAGGTCGTTGAGGTCCTTCAACCCGAACCGGATCAGGAACTCCTTGGTGGTGCCGTAGAGGAACGGCCGGCCGACGACGTTCTTGCGGCCGACGATCTTGACCAGGTGCCGCTCCAGCAGCGTGGACAGCACGCCGGAGGTGTTGACGCCGCGGATCTCGTTGGCTTCGGCGGCGGTCACCGGCTGGCGGTAGGCGACGACGGCCAGCGTCTCGAGGGCCGCCACCGACAGCTTGCCGGCGTTGCGCTCCTGGAACAGCCGGCGCACCCAGTCGTGGAGTTCGGGCCGGGTGGTGATCTGGTAGCCACCGGCCACCTGCGCCAGATGCAGGCCGCCGGGCCGCTGGTAGTCGGTGACCAGCGCGTCGAGCGCCGTCTGCACGTCTTCTTTCGGCTCGTCGCCGAGCAGCTTGAAGAGCGTCTTCGCGGTGAGCGGCTCCGGCGACGCGTAGACCAGCGCCTCGACGATCGCCTTCAGCTGCTCTTGATCCATCCGCGGCCGCTCGGCGGCCGGCGCCGGCGCGTCGTCGCCGTCGGGAACGGCGGCGGTCTCGGGCGCCTCGGGATCCTGCTCGTGCATCTCGTCGCTCATGACGGGTCGTCCTCGGATCCGGGACCGGCCGGCGCGGCGGGCGCCGGCGCCGCCGGATGGTGCGCCTTGTACTCGTCCTCGGGGTCGTGGATCGGGTGCGGCGCGTCCTTGGGCCGCGCCCGCTTGTAGATGCGGATCGCGCCACCGCCACCCTGCTGGAACACCCGCACCAGCTTGAGGCGAATCATCTCGAGCATCGCCAGGAAGGTGACGATCAGGTCACCGCGGCTGGCTACGTCGTCGAACAGGTCGTCGAAGCCGCAGGCCTCGGTCTCCGACAGCCGCTCGAGCAGCTGATCGATCCGCGTCTCAATCGAGATCTGCTCCGGCGGCAACAGCACCGGCGGGCGGTCCTTGGCCCGCTCGAGCACGCGGCGGAACGCCGCCAGCAGGCCGAACAGGTCGACGTCCAGCTCCGGCTCGACCGGTTCGCCGGCGATGGCGGCGACGCGGGCGTCGGGGCGGGTCCACTGGGCGTTGCGCAGCGTCTCGCGCTCGTGGAGCAGCTCGGCCGCCGCCTTGAAGCGCTGGTGCTCGACCAGGCGGCGGACCAGCGCGTCGCGCGGGTCGATGTCCTCGTCCTCGACGCCGACCGCCGACTCGGGGCGCGGCAGCAGCTGCCGGCTCTTGATGTGGATCAGCGTCGCCGCGGTGACCAGGAACTCGCTGGCGACGTCGAGGTTCAGCTCCTGCATCAGGTTGAGATAGGCCAGGTACTGCTCGGTGATCAGCGCGATCGGGATGTCGTAGACGTTGACTTCGTTCTTCTTGATCAGGTGCAGCAGCAGGTCGAGCGGCCCGTCGAAGCTCTCGAGGTGCAGCGGGAACAGCTCCAGCTGCGACTCGAAGCCGTCGGCGGCCGACTTCCCGCGGTCTTTGTCCGGCGTTCCGCTCATGACCCGGCGCCCGTCTCAGTATTTCAAGTGCACGGCGGCGCGGACGCGTTCCATCGTCTCCACCGCCACCACGCGCGCCCGCCGCGAGCCCTCGACCATCAGCTCGCGAAGATAGCCCGGCCGGGCCAGCGCCGCCGCCCGGCGTTCGCGGATCGGCTCGAGCACCAGGTTGATGGCCGCGGCCAGCTTGGTCTTGACCTCGACGTCGCCGACCTTGCCCGCGGCGTAGCGTGCCTTCAGATCGTCCACCTCGTCGCGGTCGCGGTTGAAGGCGTCGTGGTAGATGAACACCGGATTGCCCTCGACCGTGCCGGGGATATCGGCGCGGACGCGCTTCGGGTCGGTGTACATCTGCCGCACCTTCTTCACCACCGTCGCGGCGTCGTCCGACAGGTCGATGGTGTTGCCGTAGCTCTTGCTCATCTTGCGGTTGTCGAGCCCGGGCAGCCGCGGGGTCGGCGTGAGCATGGCCTGGGGCTCGACCAGCACCTCGCCGAAGAGGTGGTTGAAGCGGCGCACGACCTCGCGCGACAGCTCGAGGTGCGGCACCTGATCCTCGCCGACCGGCACGACGTTGGCGTCGTAGATGGTGACGTCGGCGGTCTGCAGCAGCGGATAGCCGAGGAAGCCGATGCTGCTGAGGTCGCGGTCGGCCAGCTGCTCGGCGATCTCCTTGTAGGTCGGCACCCGCTCCAGCCACGGAATCGGCGTGACCATCTGCAGCAGCAGGTAGAGCTCGGCGTGTTCCGGCAC
>CAYUAX010000244.1:0-1586 GCA_964442845.1 uncultured Bifidobacteriaceae bacterium
CGCCACGCCCGACCCGGCGCCGGCGCCGACGGCTCCGGCTGCGTCCTCCACCACCGGCGCCATCGGCCTCGAAGACCTGGTCGCGCGCACCGGCCCGGCCGTCGTGATGATCGAGGCCGGCGCCTCGCGCGGCACCGGCTTCTTCGTGCGCCCCGACCTCATCGTCACCAACGATCACGTCGTCGCCGGCGCGTCCGCGGTCACGGTGCGGCTCCACGATGGCTCGGGGCGCGCGGCCCGCGTCGAGCGCACGGTGGCCGACGTCGATCTCGCGCTGCTGCGGCTCTCGGGCGCCGGATCGCCGACGGTGCTGCCGCTCGGCCGTTCCGCCGGCGTGCGGCCCGGCCAGGAAGTGATCGCCATCGGCTCGGCGCTGGGCCTGCAGAACACCGTCACGCGCGGCATCGTCAGCGCGCAGCGCCGCGCCGGCAGCGTCGTGCTGCTGCAGACCGACGCCGCCATCAACCCGGGCAACAGCGGCGGCCCGCTGCTCGACCGCCAGGGCGTCGTCGTCGGCGTGACGACGCTGAAGATGGGCGGGCAGGCCGAAGGCCTCGGCTTCGCGGTGGCGGCCGACCACGTCGCGGCGCTGGTCGACGGGCAGTCGTCCACCCAGGTCGCGGTCGCCGCCGGCACGCCGCCCCCGGCCCCGCCGACGGCGGGCGCGTCGCCGAACGCGATGCCGGGATTCGCCCCCGGCGGTTCCAGCGCCGATGCCCGCCGCGCCGACGGCGAGCAGATCTTCGAGCGCACCGTCGCCGCCCTGGCCGAACAGGCGGCCCAGGTCGACGGCCACTGGCAGCGCTTCACGGCGTCGTGCGCGCCGCGGCCGGGCCGCGGCGGCGATCGCGAGTGGTTCGGCATCGCCGAGGGCCGCGTCGAGTACACCGGCCGCGATCGCAACTGTCCGTACTGGCTCAACGACATGACGTCGATGAGCCGCGAGTTCGGCCAGGCGATGCGCACCGCCGGCGACGCGGCACGGCGTGCCGGCGTGCTCCCCGGCACGCAGCGCGACGTGCGCCGCCGCTACCGCCTGGACTGGACCGGCTTCGATCGCTGAACGAGCCGGGGCTCGGGACTCGGGGCTCGGGATCCGGGATGAGCGTCACCGCCGATCGCCGCGACCTCGAGCGTCGTCTCACCGATCGTGCTCGTCACGTCTGAATCACCCGGCCCTCGGCCGCCCGGCGCAGCCGATCCCACACCGCGGCGCCGAGCCCGACGACGTCCGGACCGGCGGCGAGAATCACGTCCACGCCGTCTGCTTCGAGCGTGCGCAGCGCCGCGAAGATCCGCTGCGCCGCCGCGTCGGGCTCGGCCCGACGGCCCAACGCCGCGACCGCGATGCGTCCATGCGCGGCCGCCGCGGCTATCGCCGGCGCCAGCGCGGTCAGGACCTCGTCGGGTGCCAGCACGCCGACACGGCGACCAGACGCCGTGTGCGTCCGCGCCTCGGCGGCGATGCGCCGCACCACTGCGTCGGCCTCACCGGCGTAGACCGTCACCGGCGCCGACGGCGCGTAGTGCCGCAGCAGCTGGCCGGGGGCGAGCTGCGCGTCGGCGGCCGTCCCGTCGGTCGTCAC
>CAYUAX010000244.1:1616-6763 GCA_964442845.1 uncultured Bifidobacteriaceae bacterium
GATGCCGCCAGCGCGGCGAATCACCGGCGGGGCCACCGTGCAATCGACGATCGTCGACTCCACGCCGACGTCGGTGGCGCCGGCGTCGAGCACCACGTCCACGGCGCCGTCGAGGTCGGCCAGCACGTGCGCCGCCGTCGTCGGGCTGGGTCGCGAGAACCGGTTGGCGCTGGGGGCGGCCACCGGTGTGCCCGCCGCGCGCAGCAGCGCGAGCGCCACCGGATGCGCCGGCACGCGGACGGCCACCGACGGCAGTCCCGCGGTTACCGCCGCCGGCACCACGTCGCGGCGCGGCACGATCAGCGTGAGCGGGCCGGGCCAGAACGCCGCCGCCAGCGTCGCGGCGGCGGCCGGGATGCGGGCCGCCACCAACGGCAAATCGCCGGCCGCGGCCAGGTGCACGATGACCGGATCGGTCGCCGGGCGGCCCTTGGCGGCGAAGATCGCCGCCACGGCGGCCGGGTCGAGCGCCGCCCCGCCGAGGCCGTAGACGGTCTCGGTCGGAAACGCCACCAGGCCGCCCGCGCGCAGCACGGCGGCGGCCTCGGCGATCGCCGCGGGATCGGGCGCGGCGCGATCGACCGCGAGCGTCACCGTCGGGCGCTGGAGCACGCGTCTATTGTGGCGCCGGGATCGGCTTGCCGGCCACGTCGACGATCTCCAGGTTCGCGAAGCCGGTGAGCTGGTCCTTCACCTTCGTGTAGTCGCCGACCACCACCACCAGCGAATCGGCCGAGCCGAGCAGCATCCGCGCGCCGGTGGCCACCGCCTCGGGCGCCAGCGCGGTCATCCGCGCCTGGTAGGTCTCCGGATAGTCGGCCGGCAGCCCGAAGGTCTGCACGGCGTTGAGGGTGGCGGCCAGCCCGCCCTGCGTCGCGTTCTGGATGACGAACAGCCCGCGGGCGTAGGCCTTGGCGCCGTCGAGTTCGGCCGCGGGCGGCGGCGTGGTGCGCAGGGCGTCCATCTCGGCGTAGATCTCCTTCAGCGTCGCGCCGGTGACGTCGTTGCGGACGTCGGCGACGGCGCGATACACGCCGGTGTCGCCGAAGGCCGCGAACACCGACTGCGGCGAGTAGGTGTAGCCCTTGTCCTCGCGGATGTTGCGCACCAGGCGGGAATCGAACGCGCCGCCGTAGATCTGGTTGGCGAGCTGCAGCATGTACCAGCGCGGGTCGTCGCGCTTGAGCGTGACGTTCCCCACCGAGATCGACGACTGCACGCTGCCCGGCCGGTGCACGAAGACGAGCGTGCGGCCGCGGAGCGCCGGCGGCGCCGGGAACGACGGCCGCGACACCTCGCCGCGCGGCCAGTCGCCGAAGGCCCGCTCGATCGCCGGCAGCACCGCCGCCGCCTCGACGTCGCCGCTGACGATCAGGAACGCGTCGTTGGGCCGGTAGTGCGCGCCGTGATAGGCGACGATGGCCGCCCGGTCGATGGCCTTCACCGACTCGGGCGTGACGCCGATGCGCGCATACGGATGGCTGCCGAAGAGCGCGGCGCGAAACTGGCGGTTCGATACGAACGACGCCGAGGCCAGCTGCGCCTGCGTGCGCTGCGCGGCGTTGGCGAGCAGCAGCTGCACCTCCGCCTCCGGAAACGTCGGCCGGCGGACCACGTCGGCGACGACGCCGAGCATCTGCGGCAGCGTCTCGGCCAGGCCGCGCATGGTGAAGGTGGTCGCGTCCTGCCCCACCGTCGCGCCGAGCGACGCGCCCATCGCGAACACCTCGTCGCGCAGCTGGCGGCTGGTCCGCGTGGTGGTGCCTTCCTGCGCGGCGTCAGCGACGAACTGCGCCACTCCCGACTTGTCGGCCGGATCGGCGGCGAGGCCGGAACGCAGCGTGAGCACGACCGAGACTTTCGGCACCGTCGGGAACCGCGCCACGACGACCTTGAGCCCGTTGGCGAGCGTGCGCTCGACCCGGGCCGGCGGCGCGAACGCGCGTTCCGGGCCAAGGGCCGGGCGCGGCGGCACGGCCGTGGACTGCGACGCCGACGGCCGCGCCACGGCCAACGCGATCAGGCCGCCCGCGATCACGTGCGCCACGCGGCGGGTCATCGCGCCCCTCCCGGCGCCGACGGCGCCGCCGCCGGCCGGCTGTCGAGCACGGTGCGGTTGGCCGGCACGAACCAGCGCGCGGCCGCGGCCTTCACGTCGTCGAGCGTGATGGCGTCGAGGGCCGGCAGGATCGTGTTGATGCGTCCGGGGTCGTCGTCGAAGAGCGCGAACGCGGCCAGCAGGTTGGCGCGGCCGAAGCGCGGCAGCCCGCCGCCCTCGAGGTCTTCGAGGAACGCCGAGCGCAGCGCCCGCTTCGCGTTGGCCAGTTCCGCGGCGGTCACGCCGCGGCTGCGGACGTCGGCCAGCACGTCCTCGACGCTCTGCACCACCCGGTCGGCCGTCGTGTCGGGCCGGTAGTCCACGCGCACCGTGTACAACATCGGCCCCTTCATGTCCCAATTGGTGCCCAGCAGGTTGAAAGCGCCGGCCACCGCGGTGGCCTGCCGCGTCTCACGCACCAGCGTCTGGTGCAGCCGGGCGCTCTGGTCGCCGACGATCAGCGGATCGAGCACGGCCAGGGCGAAGAAGTCCGTGGACAGCCGCGGCGGCAGGTGCCACGCCATGGCCAGCGCCGGCGTGCGTGCCAGCGCGTCGTCGCGGGTGGCGCGCTTTTCCGCCGTCTGGGGCGGCTCGCTGACGTCGGCGGGGGGAATCGGCGCACCCCGCGGGATGCCGCCGAAGTGTTTCTCGGCCAGCGCCTTCACCTCGGCCGCGGTCGTGTCGCCGACCACCACCAGCACGGCGTTGTTCGGCGCGTAGTAGGTGCGGAAGAACGCCCGCACGTCGTCGAGCGTCGCCGCCTCCAGCTCCGACAGGTCACCGTAGAAGTTGTGGGCGTTGTGCCAGTTGGTGTTGGCCTTCTCCCACAGGTCGAGCCACTCGAAGCTGCCGTGCGGCTGGTTGAGCACGTTGACGCGCACTTCCTCGCTGACGACGTTCTGCTGGTTCTTCAGGTTTTCGGGGGTGAGATCGAGCCCGCGCATCCGGTCGGCTTCGAGCCAGAGCGTGAGTTCGAGGGCGTTGGACGGCACCACTTGGTAGTAGTTGGTGTAGTCGAAGCGGGTCGAGCCGTTGAGCACGCCGCCGGCCCGCGACACCATCTGGATGTGTTCGAGCTTCTTCAGCGACGTCGAGCCCTGGAACATCATGTGCTCGAACAGGTGCGCGAACCCGGTGCGGCCCTTCGGCTCGACGCGGAAGCCGATGTTGTACATGACCTCCACGAGCACGACCGGCGCGGTGCGATCGGGGCTGACCACGACCTTCAGTCCATTGGGCAGCGTGAAGTACTCGTAGGGCACGGCAAAGGCGGGTGGCGCCGGGGACGGCGCCTGCGCGGCGGTCAGCGGCGCGGCGAGCGCGGCCACCAGGCCGACGACGACGGGAATGCGACCAGGCATCGGACAACTCCTCACGACACGACGGGACGACACCGGAGAGACGTCGCGGCGCGGCACATGGTTCGCCTCAGGGCCGGGACGACTCGGGGGACGAACGCCGTTCGGCCCGCACCACCAGCTCGACGACACGGGAATAACTGGCGACGCCGTCGGCCACGCCTTGCGAACGCAGATAGCCATCGTACACGCGCCAGCCGAGGCGCCGCACCACGTCGATCTGCGCGGCGGCGCGGCGGGCGATGGCGTCGAGATCGGCGCGCGGCCCGGCGGCCAGCTCGGCCAGTGCCCGCTGGCGCACGTCGCGCGACACCTGCCGCGACGCCTCGCTCAGCAGGAACAACCACCCGCTGTAGCGCGACGCCACATCGGCGCGCGCGCACGCCCGCCACGCCACGAAGTTGGCGTCGGCCTCGGGCGCGTAGCCGGCGAGGTGCGCCCATTCGTGCGCCAGCACGAACGGCCGTTCGGGGCCGACGAGATCGGGGTTGAGCAGCGTCTCGAGCATCGCCGGCGCCGTAAGGCCGTCGACGCCGGCGGCGCGGAAGTACGCGCCGAGCAGGGTGGTCTTGGGCCGGCCGGCGACGGTGCGGCCGGCGCCGCCGTCGGCGTGTTCCACCTCGTGCAAGGCGGTGACGAGCGAACCCGGGATGTCGTGCGCGGCGGGAAACCCGGCGGCGTGCGCGGCGGCGTGGTCGGCATTGGCGCCAGCCACCGCCCGCTCCAGCAATGCGGTCACCTCCTCCGCCGTCGGCGCCCCCGGTGGCAACCCGAGGCGCACGTCCACCGGCGGCCGCGCGTAGTTGAGGCCCCACGTCAGCTGGAACCACACGACCGCGGCGGCGGCGATCGCCAGCGTGCGCATCAGCGCCACGAGCAGCGCGCGCCCCGTGCCCACCCGCTGCCGCTCGACGCGGCGGAGGCCGCCGTACCAGGTGACGAGCAGCGCGGCGACGAGCGCCACGAGCACGACGTCGAAGACGGCGAACGGCAGCACGTTCGACGCGCCGGTCAGCGCCGGCTGGAGGTACGGGTACAGGCCACCTGCGTAGAGCGCCTCGGCGAGCCCCGACGGGGTGAGCGCCAGCAGGCCGGCGAGGCCGGCGAACGCCGCCACGCCGCGCCAGGGACCGATCCCCGCCCGCGTGGTGGACCGCGTGGCCATGCGGTCCACGGCGCCTACGGCATCGTGATCGCCAGCTCGTTCGACGCCGGGCTGGTGCCGCAGGCGTTGCGCGCGAAGAGCCGCACGAAGTACTGCCCGGCCGGCGCCTGGCGGTCCATCGAGGTGGCGTTGCCGGCGGCGACGAAGGTGCCGATGTCGTTCTTGCCCTGGCCGGTGCCGGCTTCGAGGATGAACGTCGTCGGCCGCTCGCCGCCGCTGGGCGGCGCCCAGGTGAGGCGCACCAGGTCGGCCGCCGCCTTGGTGAAGGCCAGGTTGGCCGGCGCATTGGGCGCCGCGGCGCAGTCGAACTGGCGGGCGCCGGCGCGCTGCTGGCCGGTGCGCAACACCCACAGGCCGATCAGAATCACGGCGGCGATCACGACGACCACCGCGAGGATGCCGTTCTTGTTCATAGCGCGCCGGTCAAGGCTCCGCGCCTGGCGCGGAGGGGTGCGGGGGGTTGGTGGAGAGTGGTCGGGATGCCGGGATTCGAACCCGGGACCTCCTGCACCCCAAGCAGGCGCGC
>CAYUAX010000245.1:0-6729 GCA_964442845.1 uncultured Bifidobacteriaceae bacterium
TAGCTGCCGACGAAGTTGACGATGCCGCCGCCCTCGAGGCCGAAGTTGGCGACGATGTTGAGCGGATTGGAGCCGGTGCCGGCCTTCTGGTCGAAGCCGTAGAGCTGCTTGACGCCGGCCAGGTTGCCTTTGCCTTCCTCGCCAGCGGTGCCGCAGATCCAGATGTCGTAGACCGGGGTGATCTTGTGCTTCTTCATGGCCGCCGCGAGCACGAACGCGTTCGACGTGCTGGGCATCATGTCGCCGTAGCCGGGCACGTAGATGCGCACGCCGCCGTTGGCTTCGGCGTCCTTGGCGTCTCTGAAGACCTTGCTGGCGATGGCGTACTTGTCGTCCTCGACCACCCGGCCTCGCGCGTCGAACGACAGCTCGTCGGGAATCGCCGCCAGCTCTTCCGGCGTTGCGACCACCGGTTGGGCGTACGGCTGGAGCTTGATGCGGATCGAGGGGTCGCCCGACTTCGGCAGGTCTTCGGGGTTGACGACGTCGATGTGGCCTTCGACGAGCACCTTGGGATACTGGCCCTGGTAGTGCTGCGCGTCGGCGCGGCCCGCGTACGACCCCTTGATCACCACGCACGCGTTGTAGACCGGCAGGCCGTCCACGATATTGGTGTCGCTGGCGGGGATGACCCCGTCGGCGCGGGTCATCACTTCCTCGGGAGAGAATCCCCACTCGCTCACGGCCCGGCGATGAATCTCAGCCGCCTTCAGGTGTTCCTGGCGCGGCGGCGAGGGGATGCGGACCAGTTCCAGGAACTGATTCCACCGCGCCTTGGCTGCCTCGGCCGTGCTCTGCTCCCTGAGCAGGGCCGCCACCTGCGGGTCGTTGGCGATTTTCTCCGCGGCCGAGACCACCGCGGCCGGAATCGTGGCTGGCGTGCCGCCCTGACGCGACGCCGGTGCGTCTTGCGCCGCGCCGACGACGATGGTCGCCAGAAGAATCGTTGCGATTGCGGCAGGTGCGCTTGCGTTCTGATGACGTCTCATCGTGTCTCCGACGGACTGCTGGACGCCCCCGATTCTAAGGCCGAAACGGCCCTCGTCGTGTGCATGGTTCAGCCAGGGAACCCGGCCGGCCGCCACTGCGTAGCACTACTGAACTCGTCCGGATGGAGACCATGAACAGACTGCAGTCGTTCCAGCGCGACCTCGTCCACGCCGTCCGCACCCTCGCCAGGGAACGCGCCTTCACCCTGGTCTGCGTCGTCTCCCTGGGCATCGGCATGGGCGCGGTCGTGGCGCTTGCCACGCTCGGCCGCACCATCACGGCGCCGGCACGCGGTGTCTCCTCCGACGGACTGGTCGAGCTGCTGGTCGTGCCCCAGGGGCCGCTGCGCGAGAAGGCCGGCGTGTGGGCGCTGGAGCGATGGTCGTATCCGGACTACCGGGCCCTGCGCGACGGGGACGTGGGCATGGACGTCACCGGCTGGAGCCTGGAATCCCGTGAGTTCGGCGAGCCGACGCCGGAGCAGAAGACGCCGACAAGGGTGTCGACGTTGTACGTCTCCCCCAACTACTTCCGCACGTTCGGGGTGTCGCTCGCGCGCGGCACCGGCTTCGACGCCAGTGCGGATGACGCCCCGTCGGCTGCCCCGACGGTCGTCCTGAGCCACGACTTCTGGACCAGTCGCCTGGCAACCAACCCCGACGTCGTCGG
Organism: uncultured Bifidobacteriaceae bacterium; assembly: GCA_964442845.1. Lineage (GTDB taxonomy): Bacteria > Acidobacteriota > Vicinamibacteria > Vicinamibacterales > UBA2999 > CAWAYR01. Next base: position 1,660 of record CAYUAX010000245.1, read on the forward strand.
CACCACAGTGCTCGTCGACCGCGTGCCACATACCGTGGTCGGCATCGCGCCGCCAGACTTCCGCGGGCACTTCCACTTCTTCCAGGCGCCTCCGTCGCTGCTGTTCGTGCCGCTGGAACAGCATCCGCGCCTCCGGCAGGATCCCAGCCTTCGCGACGACAGCGCCGCCGAGTGGATTCGCCTGCACGGGCGGCTTGCCGAGGGCGTGAGCCTCGCCGACGCGCGTGGGCGCGTCTCGTCGATCGCCGCGAGCCTGGCGAGCCGGTATCCCACCACCCATCGGCACAAGTCGGCCACCGTGGAACCGTTCGCCTCGCTCGGCGCCGCCGGCCGGCCGGAGTCGATGCGCATCTTCGGCGTGCTGCTCAGCCTGGCCGGCGTGGTGCTGCTGATCGTGTGCGTGAACATCTCGGGGATGATGCTCATCCGCGGCGCGACGCGCGCGCACGAGCTGTCGATTCGCGCCGCCCTCGGCGCCGACCGCCGCAGCCTCGCGCTGCATCTCTTCTTCGAGGCGCTCGTGCTCGCGGCCGCCGCCGGCGCACTCAGCGTGGGCGTGCTGTTCGGCATCCCGGCGCTCATCGGCTGGTGGATGGGCACACCTGTGCCGCAGGAGATCGACTTCGACGCCATCGGCGCCCTGGTGGCCGCCGGCCTCTGCCTGGTGGTCAGCCTGCTCTTCGGTCTCGTGCCGGCGATGCGCTTCAGTCGCCCCAGCCTGTTGCCGGCCCTGCAGCAGAACGCCACGCGCGGCGGCACGCCCCGCATCCGCGTGCATCGGATCGCGGCCATGGTGCAGATTGCGATCGCCGTGCCGTTCCTCGTCGTCAGCGGCGTCATGATCGACCGCGTGCGGACGGCCGGCTATGGCTTCGCCGTCGAGGGCCTGGCCGGCGCGCGCGTGCCCGCACCGGTGCAGCCGGCGGCACTCGGGTCGCTCCGCGCGGCCGTCGAGGGTCTGCGACAAGCGCCCGGCGTGCGCGCCGTGGCGATGGCCGACGGCATGCCGATCGATTTCGACTACCGCGAGTTCCGGGTCGGCCGCGCCGACGACGCCGCGTTCGCGACGGCGCACGTCACCCACGTGGGCGAACACTTCCTCGAGACGGTCGGCGCGCCGCTGCGACGCGGACGCACGATCACCGGCGACGACCGCCTGATGAACGCCGACGTCGCCGTCATCTCACAGCCGCTCGCCGATCGGCTCTTCCCCGGCGGTGACGCCGTCGGCCAGCGCCTGACGGTGCCGCTCGGCGATGGCCGCGAGCGCGAGGTGACAGTGATCGGCGTGAGCGGCGACTTCGCCACGTCGCAGCTCACGACCACCAGACTGCAGCTGCTCCTTCCGCTGCCGGATGTCCCCGCGACGTCGGACACGGCGTCGGCCGTGCACCTCATCGTGCGCGGCGAGCCCGGGGACGAGCCGCGCCTGCGGTCAGCGCTCGAAACCGCCCTGCGCGGCCTCGGCGTCGAGCCGCTGCCCGGCGTCGCCTTTCCGGGCATCGTCACTGGCCCGGAGCTCGACGAGAAGAGCAAGGCGGATCTCGTGGCCGAGGGCACGGCGGTCGGCGTGGCCGGCGGGCTGGTGCTCGTCGTCGCGGCGCTCGGCATCCTCGGCGTGGTGGGCTTCCTCGTGACGACGCGCACGCGCGAGTTCGCCATCAGAATGGCCCTCGGCTCCACGCGCCGGCGCGTGTTCGGCCTGACGGTGGGAGACACGGCGAAGCTCGTGGTGCCGGGGGTGGCCGGCGGCCTGGTCATCGCTGCGGTACTCATCCGCAGCCTCGAGGACGTAATGGGCACGCCACTCACCCTCGGCCCCGAACCGCTCGGCGCCATGGAGCCGGTGATCTATGCCGCGGCGTCGGCCCTCGCCGTGGCCGTCGCGCTGCTGGCCGGCCTGCCGGCGGCCCGGCGTGCGACGTCGATCGACCCGATGGCGGTGATTCGGACGGAGTAGAAGCATCCGCCGTGGCGCGCCCGACGCGGCCACGGCGCGACCGCGGTAGAAAAGGGATTCGGTCCGGCTCGCGACGGGCCGGAGGCGCGCTCGAGGCGACTCAGCTAGGATCGAACCGGTGTCCGGGCAACCGCAGGTCGACGGCGCGCCGCCGGCCGTCGAATTCGATCGGGTGTCGCTGGCGTTCGACGAGCACGTCGTGCTCTCCGAGCTGAGCCTGAGCATCCCGAAGGGCGCGATGCGGATTCTGCTCGGCGTCAGCGGCTCGGGCAAGTCCGTCCTCCTGAAGCTCGTGCTCGGCCTGATCCGGCCTGACGCTGGCGAGATCCGCCTGAACGGCGAACGGGTGGACACGATGACCGAAGCCGAGCTGCTGCGGGTGCGGCGAGGCATCGGCATGGTGTTCCAGGAGAACGCGCTGTTCGATTCCCTGACCGTGGCCGAGAACGTCGGGTTCGGCTTGTCCGACCGGAACGACGGCACCGCCGACGAGGTCCGCGCCCGCGTGGACGAGGTCCTCGGGTTCGTCGGGCTCGGCGACTACGGCGAGCGCCTGCCCTCGGAGCTGTCGGGCGGCCAGCGCCGGCGGGTGGCGATTGCCCGCGCCATGGCGCCGCGGCCGGGCCTGCTGCTGTTCGACGATCCGATCACCGGGCTCGATCCGCTGATCGCGACCACCGTCGACGGGGAGATCATCAAGCTGCGTGATCTCGAACACGTCACGTCGCTGGTCGCGACGCACCAGATCCGCGACGCCTTCTACATCGCGACCCATCAGGCCGTGCGCCACGACGGCCGTGTGCTGATCGCGGCAGCCGCCCCGGGACCGCCGCCACTGGCCGAGTTCATGCTGCTGCGCGACGGTCGGATTCAGTTCACCGGCACCGCCGAGGAACTCCTCGCCTGCGAGGATCCGTACGTGAAGGAGTACCTGGTCAACACGCTGCCGCCCTGGTAGGCGGCTTGGAGGGGCTCGCTGGGGGGGCGGCGCTGACTACGACCCCGACGAGACGCGTGGCCTGCCGCCCGCAGGGCCGACGACCTGGCGCCGCACGAAACTCACGAGCTCCGGGAACGGGGCTCGATCGACGAAGTGGCCGCGGTCGGTGAACTCGAAGTAGCTGCACCTGAGCTGTGCCGCGACGTGGCGAGCTTCGGCGATCGGGATGAGCGGATCGTCTGTCGACTGGAAGATGCCGATCCATTGCTGATTGCCCCGGATGGCGTCCCACCGCCAGGGGTCGCGGTAGTAGCCGCTGGCGCGCTCGCCGGCATCATCGAGGTCGGTGTGACACACGCCCACGAGTACCGAGCCCAGGACGCGGTGCGTCTCGGCATAGCGCATCGCGGCCACGGCTCCAGAGGAGTGGCCGATGAGCACGCTGTGCTCGTCGGCTCCGAGGGCGTCCAGGTGGGGCAGCCAGATGCTGGCTCGGGCGCGGACGTTGTCGGGAAACGTCTGGTTGACCACGTCGAAACCGAGGGCGGTGAGGTCGCGCTCGACGAAGGGCAGCCAGCCGTCGGCCGCCGTGCAGCCGCCGTTGCCGTGGATGAGGATGACTCTCGTCGCCGTGGTCATGAACGCTTCGCGGTCGGCGGCGTGGTCGCTCGCCTCAGTTGGAGCGGGGCGCGCCGAGCAGCCGCTCCAGGCCGTCGAGGATCAGCTCCAGCCCGAAGCCGAAGTCCATCCGACCGTCGTGAGAACCGTCCGCCACCTTCTCGGCCATCTCGCGCATGTAGGGATACGTCTCCGGCGAGAGCATCGGCAGGAAGTGCTGCGCGGCGCTGGCGTACTCCTCGGGCTCGACTGGAAACTTCTGTTCGTGCAGCGTGAACCCGTAGATGTAGCAGTCGAGGGCGTTCCACGCGCGATCGGCCAACGCGATCGAGAACCCCGCCTGCCGCAGGCAGCCCACGGTGGCGTCGATGTAGTGCAGCATCGCCGGGCTGACGTTGACCCGTGACATGAGCAGGGCAGTGGCCCACGGGTGACGTCCGAGGACGGCATGCGCCGAGATGGCCCGCCGTCGCATCGCCTCCTTCCAGGGCACGCCAGGCTCGGGCGCCTCGATCTCCGAGACGACCCGTTCGACCATGCCGTCGAGGAGGTCGTCGCGGCTGGCGACGTGGTGGTACAGCGACATCGCCTCGACCCGCAGCGCCACGGCCAGCTTCCGCATCGACAGCGACTCGAGCCCGCCGCCGTCGGCGAGGCTGACGGCGGTCGACAGGACCCGATCGCGGCTCAGGGGCGCGCGGGCGCGCGGCCGGCCGGCGGCCGTGGCGCCGCGTCGCGGCGAGGAACGCGCGCCTGGACGGAACCTTGACACACTTACACCGTAAGGTATAGAACGAAAGTCACTGCCTTACATCGTAAGTTTGCCGCGCCGCGCCCCGCAAGGAGTCCGTCCCGATGTCGCCCACCCTGTTCCTGTCGCTCTGCTGTCTCATGACCTGCAGCGCTCCGGCCACGGCCCTCGCCGGCACCGGTCGCGGCGCCCAGCTTGCCTCGCCCCAGACGCCAGCGCCTGTCGCTCGGGTGACCGGCGTCGTCGTGGACGCGGCTACCGGACGGCCGATCGCCGGCGCACATCTTACCGCTGGCATCGCGACCGCCACGACCACCGCCGACGGACGCTTCGCCGTGGACGCGCCGATTGGTACCGTGACTCTGGTCGTCTCGGCCACCGGCTACCACCCGGCCAGCACCGTCGTGGACGCGACCCAGCGACGCACCGTGGACATGGAAGTCGCCCTCGCCGCCGACACCGGCTACGCCGAACGCCTCGACATCGTGGCTGTCGCTCCCACGAGCTCACCGACGGCGGAGGCCGTGCGCCCGGTCGACGTCCTGCGCACGCCGGGCGCCCTCGACAACGTGTTCCGCACGCTGCAGACCCTCCCCGGCGTGATGGCGGCCGACGAACTCGGGAGCCGCCTCGCGGTCCGCGGCGGCACTCCCGACCAGAACCTGACGATGATGGATGGCGTGGAAGTCCACGATCCGTTTCGGCTCTTCGGGCTGGCGAGCGCGTTCAACCCGGAGACAATCCACAAGTTCGAGCTGGCCACCGGCGGCTTCAGCGTGAAGTACGGCGACCGGCTCGCCA
>CAYUAX010000246.1:0-6727 GCA_964442845.1 uncultured Bifidobacteriaceae bacterium
ACGGTGCGGGCGTGACGCCGGCCGGCTACCAGGTCCAGGTGCGGAAGCCGATCAGACCCCACGCCGCCAGGTACGACGCCAGCCCGGCGTGGGCCAGCCCGGTGAGCACGGCCAACACGGCGAAGCCCCGGCGCGGCCCCTGCCACCAGTCCCACCAGCCCGCGAGGCACGCCGCCACGGCAACGGCCGGGTAGGCGAGCGTGCCGACGTAGATCAACCACGCCCGTGGCGACGCCGTGGCGAGGTCCGCGAGCTCGGCGCCGCGGACGGCCGCCGCCAGCATCGCCATGAGGGCGACCGCCGCCCACCACACCAGGCCGGGGACGGGGACGGGAGCCGTGCCGCGCCGCCGCGCCCGCAGCCACCGCGTGGTCGCGGCCAGCGGCGCGACGATCGCGAGCAGCAGCGCCGCGGCCAGGCCGACGCGCACCAGGGTGATCGGCCAGCGCGCGGAGCGCACGGCGTAGACGCCCGGGCCGGTCAGGACGCTCTGGCCAAGCTCGTCGCTGGTGAACGCCAGCGACGCGTCGATCTCGCGCTCGCGGCGAAACAGCGTGTCTTCGACCGCGATCAGCGGCTCGCTCGGCCCGACGTCGCGGGCCAGCACCAGCTGGTCGCCGTCGAGCCGCACCGTGCGGCCGTCGGTCAGGTACTGCAGCGGGCGCAGGAAGGCGTTGCGAGGGCTGGCGTCACGGTAGTAGCCGACATGGGCGGCCAGCACCTCCCGCGCCACCCGTCGCCCCGGCTTCGGCGGCGGCTCGACGTCGCGCTTCAGATACCGCAAGGCCAGCGACGAGAGACGCGTGACCGCCTGCGGCGCGTGGGTGGAGTTGACGAGCACCACGTAGCCGACGTCGCGCGACGGCGAGTAGCCATAGCTCGACAGGAACCCGTCGATCCCGCCGTTGTGCCCCAGCACCGCGTAGGGGAGCGTGATGGTGCTGGCGATGCCCAGGCCGTAGCCGGCACGCACGCCGGCCTGACTGGCCAGGGTCGTGCGCGGCCACTCCATGTTGGACTGGTACTCCGGGTCGACCACGTAGCCGCCGGCCCGTTCGCCCCAGCCGAGCAGGGCCTGGACGAAGTGTGCGAGCTCCGCCGCCGAGGTGTGCAGGGCGCCGGCCGGACGCAGGTAGATGCGCCGCGCCGGCACCGGCGGCCCGGTGGCGCTGTCGTAGCCCTGTGCCAGCGCCGGGTCGTCCTTCGGGGCCAGCTGGAACGTGCTGGTCCACATTTCGAGCGGCGCGAAGATGCGCTGCTGGATGTACTGGTCGTAGGGCATCCCACCGACCGTCTCGAGCAGCAGCCCGGCCACGCCGTACCCCGGGCTGGAGTAGCTCATGCGCGTGCCCGGCCGCCAGCGCACCCGCCGCGACGCCGGGTTGCGGCGCAGCACCTGCGCCAGCGGCAGATCGGGACCATCGTCGAGGACATAGGTCTCGTTGAAGTGCATGTCGTCGAACCCGGCGGTGTGCTCGAGGACGTGGCGGACCGTGATCGGCGCCTCGGCCGCCCACGGGTTGTCGATCGCCACCTCGGGCAGCAGCGTCGCGATCGGCGCGTCGAGATCGAGCTTGCCGTCCTCGTAGAGCTGCACCAGACCCAGCGCCACGAAGCTCTTGCTGATCGACCCGGCGCGGAAGTGGGTGTCGGCGGTCACCGGAATCCGTTGCTCCCGGTCGGCCCAGCCGATGCCGCCGGCCCATTCGGTGCCGTGCACCGTCACGAGCGCCAGCCCGGCGCCGGGCACGCCGGTCTCCTCGAGCACCCTCGCCGCCGCCGCCTTGAAATCGTCGAGCGTCTGCGGCGTCGGGTCGTCAGCGGGCGGTGGCGGCACCGCATCGCATGCGGACAGGGCGATCGTCAGGAGCGGGGCACAGAGTCCGGAAGCACGCATCGACGTGATGGTAGCCGCGTCCGCACCGGATCCGGCGGGTCTCGCGTCGTGCCCGAGCCCCGTGTCCGAGCCCCGAGCCCCGAGTCGGTATACTCGCCCCGGCATGGCGTCCTTCGTCGTCCACAAGAAAGTGCATTGGTCCGATGGCGACGCCGCCGGCATCGCCTGGTTCGCCAGCTACCTCGGCTGGTTCGAAGACGTCGAAGAAGAGCTCTACGCGACGGCGCTCGGCCGGTCACGCCAGTCGCTGCTCGACGGCGAGCGCATCGGCCTGCCGCGCGTCGAGGCCCACATCCGCTTCGAGGCCCCGGTGCCGATCGGCGCGCTGCTGCGCATCGCCGTCGACGCCGCGGTCGAGAACCCGCGGCGGATCCGCTACACCTTCGCGATGACGCGCGACGCCGATCGCGTCCAGGTCGCGCATGGTTTCGTGCGCGCCGCCTGCGTGGACGGCGACTTCCGGCCGCGCGATCTGCCGCCGGTCGTCGTCGAGTTCGTCGATCGCCTGCAGGCGCTGGCCGAGGCGCAGGCCGCCGGCGCGGTCGCGGTGCCCTGGACGTGACGCGCCGCGCCGCCGTAGATCGAGGTCGGCAGTCCGCCCCGGCACGATCCCGAGTCCCTTCCCGCGCCCCACGCCCCGCGCCCCGGGCCCCGAGCCCCGAGCCCCGAGCCCCGCAAGGTTGGCACGGCTGGGACGACTACGCGGCCTTCTACGACTGGGAGAACGCCCGGACGTTGGGCCGCCGCGACGTGCCCTTCTGGCTGCGCATGACCGCGGCCGTCCGCGGGCCGGTGCTCGAACTGGGCTGCGGCACCGGCCGCGTGACCATGCCGCTCGCCCACGAGGGCGTCCACGTGGTCGGCGTCGACCGATCGGCCGAGATGCTGGACCGGGCGCGGCGCCGCGTCCGCCGGCAGCGCCGCGGGGTGCCGCCCGACTTGCTGCGCGCCGACATCCGACACCTGCCGTGCCGGGACGCCGCGTTCCGTATGGCCATCGCGCCCTACGGGATCCTGCAGTCGTTGCTGTCGGAGCGCGACCTGAAGGCGACGCTCGCCGAGGTGGCGCGAGTGGTGCGTCCCGGCGGATTCTTCGGGCTCGAGCTGGTGGCCGACCTCCCGGCGTGGGGCGAGTACTCGCGCCGGGTCAGCCTGCGCGGCCGGCGCAGCCCCGGCGGCAGCCAGGTGACCCTGATCGAATCGGTGCGGCAGGACCGCGCCCGCGGGTTGACGATCTTCGACCAGGAGTTCGTCGAACGGAAGGGCCGGGCCACCCGGCGGCGCGCCTTCGCGCTCACGTTCCGCACCCTGTCGGTGCCGCAGATGGCCCGCCGGCTGGGTTCGGCGGGCTTCACGGTCGAAGCGGTGCTCGGCGACTACCAGGGCGGCCCGTGGGATCCGCGGGCCGAGGTGTGGATCGTCCTGGCGCGGCGCACCGGCTGACCGGCCCGGACCACGCGGCGGGTTTGATAGACTAAAGGGTCGTTTTTTCCGGGTCTTCCCGTCTGGAGCACCGCCATGTCCGGCCATTCCAAGTGGCACACGATCAAGCACAAGAAGGGCGCCCTCGACGCCAAGCGCGGCAAGCTGTTCACCCGGCTCATCAAGGAGATGACGGTGGCCGCCAGGAACGGCGGCGGCGACGTCAACATGAACCCGCGGCTGCGCACCGTCGTCGCCGAGGCCAAGGCCGCCAACATGCCGGCCGAGAACATCAAGCGGGCGATTCAGCGCGGCACCGGTGAGCTGCCCGGCGTCACCTACGAAGAGATCAACTACGAGGGCTACGGCCCCGGCGGTGCGGCCATCATCATCGAGACGATGACCGACAACAAGAACCGCACCGTCGGCGAGATTCGCCACATGCTCGCCAAGTACAACGGCAATCTCGGCGCCGAGAACTCGGTGGCGTGGATGTTCTCGAAGAAGGGCTACATGGTCATCGAGAAGCCCGGCGTCGACGAGGAGACGCTCCTCAACGCCGTGCTCGAGGCCGGTGCCGACGACCTGCGCGACGACGGCGACAACTGGGAAGTGATCAGCGAGCCGGCGGTGTTCGAGGCGGTGAAGGAGGCCGTGAAGGCCCTCAACATCGAGCCGGTCACCGCCAAGGTGTCGATGCTGCCGCAGAACTACATCAAGCTCGAGGGCAAGGAAGCGGCGCAGATGCTCCGGCTGATGGAGGCGGTGGAGGATCACGACGACGTGCAGAACGTGTGGTCCAACTTCGACATCGAAGAGAAGGAGATCGAGGCCTCGCTGGCGTGAGGGTCTTCGGCATCGACCCCGGCTCCGAGCGCACCGGCTACGGCTGCGTCGAAACCGATGGTCGGCGCCATCGCCTGGTGGTCTGCGGTGCGATCGGCACGGCCGGCAGCGGCGACTTCGCCGCCCGCCTGGCGGCGATCCACCGCGCGCTGCTCGGCCACTTGCGCGAGTGCCGTCCCGACGCGGTGGCGATCGAGAGCCTCTTCCACGCCGTCAACGTCCGCAGCGCGCTCAAGCTCGGCCACGCCCGCGGCGTGGCGATGCTCGCCGCCGTGGACGCCGGTGTCGCCGTGGTGGAGTACTCGCCGTCCGAAATCAAGCGCGCCGTGGTCGGCTACGGCCGGGCCGAGAAAGCGCAGGTGCAGCAGATGATCAAGCTGCTGCTCGGCCTCGACCGCGCCCCCACCCCGCACGACGCCGCCGACGCGCTGGCCGTCGCCCTGTGCCACGTGCATCGCCTGCCGGGGCAGACGGCGGCGGTCGTCCCCCAGGGACCGCGTCCCGCCGCGCTGCGCAGCTGGCGCGCCTATCGTCCGGCCGGCGCCGCCGCGCCGCGGCCGCGCCGCGGGAGCCCCAGGTCGTGATCGCCTGGCTGCGCGGCCGCCTGATCGAGAAGGCGCCGACCCGCGTGATCGTCGACGTCCAGGGCGTCGGCTACGACGTCGCCGTGCCGGTCTCCACCTTCTACGCGCTGGGCGACCCCGGCGCCGAGGTGACGCTGCGCATCCACACCCACGTCCGCGAGGACGCACTGGCCCTGTTCGGCTTCCTCACCGCGTTCGAGCTGACGGTGTTCGAGCGGCTGATCGCCACCAGCGGCATCGGGCCGAAGCTGGCCCTGGCCGTGCTGTCGGGCATCGAGGCGGCCGACCTCGTCCGCGCCGTGCAGCGCGCCGATGTCGCCCGGCTCACGCGCATCCCCGGCGTCGGCAGGAAGACCGCCGAGCGCATCTGCCTCGAGCTGAAGGATCGCCTGCCGGTGGTCGACGCCGACGGCGCAGCGGCGCCGGCGCCGCCGCCCGCCGACGCGCTGCGCGACGACCTCGTGTCGGCGCTCGTGAATCTCGGCTACCATCGCTCAGCCGTGGACAAGGTGCTCGATCGACAGCTCGCCGACGGCGATCCGCCGCCGTTCGACGCGGCGCTGCGCGCCGCGCTGAAGGATCTGGCGCGGTCATGAGCGACCGGGTGGTGTCGCCGGCACCGGGTGACGGCGACGCGCAGTTCGAGGCCGGGCTGCGGCCGCGCCGCCTCGATGACTACATCGGCCAGGACCGCGTCCGCGAGAACCTGCTGGTGTCGATCGAAGCGGCGAAGCAGCGCGGCGAGGCGCTCGACCACATCCTGCTCTACGGCCCGCCCGGCCTCGGCAAGACCACGCTCGCTTACGTCATCGCCAACGAGATGGGCGCCGCCATCCGCACCACCGCCGGGCCGGTGATCGAGAAGCCGGGCGACCTCGCCGGCATGCTGTCGGGGCTGCAGACCCGCGAGGTGCTCTTCATCGACGAGATCCACCGGATGCCGGCGACGATCGAGGAGATCCTCTATCCGGCGATGGAGGACTTCGAGCTCGACATCGTCATCGGCCAGGGGCCGGGAGCCCGATCGGTGAAGGTCCCGGTCGAACGCTTCACCCTGGTCGGGGCGACCACCCGCGCCGGACTGCTGACCTCGCCGCTGCGCGCCCGCTTCGGCATCGTCCACCGGCTCGATTTCTACACCGTCGACGACATCGACGAGATCGTCCGGCGCTCGGCCCGCATCCTCGACACGCCCATCGATCCGGAGGCGTCGCGTGAACTGGCGCGGCGTTCGCGCGGCACGCCGCGCGTCGCCAACCGGCTGCTGCACCGCGTCCGCGACTACGCCCAGGTGCGCGCCGACGGCAGCATCACGGTGGCGGTGGCGCGGGCGGCGCTGGCCATGCTCGACGTCGACGATCGCGGCTTCGACGAGATCGATCGCCGGCTGCTCGGCACCATCATCGACAAGTTCGGCGGCGGGCCGGTCGGCGTCAACACGCTGGCCGCCGCGCTCAGCGAAGAGCCCGACGCCATCGAGGACATCCACGAACCCTACCTGATCCAGGAAGGGTTGCTCGATCGCACGCCCCGCGGCCGCGTGGCTACGGCGCGGGCCTACGAGTACTTCGGGCGCCAGGCGCCGGGGAGAGGACTGTTTTGACGGCTTCCATCGCAAGTCTGGCCGGCAGCGCCACGGTGGTGCGGGCGGAGATCAAGAGCCTGGCCACCTACGTGCCGCCGCGCGTGCTGACCAACCACGACCTCGAGAAGATGGTCGATACCAGCGACGAGTGGATCCTGCAGCGCACCGGGATCCGCGAACGGCACATCGTCGATCCCGGCGTCGGCACGTCGGACCTGGCGAAGGAGGCGTCGATCGAAGCGATCCGCCGCGCCGGGCTGACGCCCGACGACATCGACCTCATCGTCGTCGGCACCGTCACGCCCGACATGCTGTTCCCGAGCACGGCGTGCCTGCTGCAGCACAAGATCGGCGCCCGCCGCGCCTGGGGCTTCGATGTCAGCGCCGCCTGCT
>CAYUAX010000247.1:0-6611 GCA_964442845.1 uncultured Bifidobacteriaceae bacterium
CACGCAGGTGCAGCAGGGCAACACCAATCTCGGCCTCTACGTGCAGGACGAATGGAGCGCGACGCCGCAGTTGACCCTGAACGCCGGCCTGCGCTACGACCTGCAGTGGCTCGAGACCATCGACACCGACACCAACAACGTGTCGCCGCGGCTCGGCTTCGCGTGGACGCCGGGCGCGTCGCGCGACCTGGTGGTGCGCGGCAGCGCCGGTCTGTACTTCGACCGCGTGCCGCTGCGCGCGCTGGCCAACGCGCTGCTGTCGGCCGGCAACACCACCGACCTCGCGCAGCTCCGCCAGCAGAACATCGCCCTCACGCCCGGACAGGCCGGCGCGCCGGTATTTCCGAACATCCTGACGGCGCCGGTGCCGTCGGTGACGCTTTACAACCTGACGACGATGCAGCGCGACCTGCAGAACGCCTACTCGCGGCAGGCCAGCCTCGAGGTCGAGCGCCAGTTCGGCCGCTTCGGCACCGGCAGCGTCGGCTACTCGTACCTCAACGGGCGCGGGCTGCTGATGGCGATCAACCAGAACGTGCCGAGCTGCGTCGCTGCCGGCACCAACAACGGCTGCCGGCCGATCGCCGACTACGCCAACAACAGCCAGTACCGCTCGGCGGGGGAGTCCACCTATCACGCGCTGCTGGTCTCGTTCGCGCGGCGGCCGGGGCCGTGGGGCTACTACCGCGCCAGCTACACCCTGGCCAAGGCGGAGAACAACGTCGGCGAGTTCTTCTTCAGCGGGCCGATCGATCCCTTCGATCTGGCCAAGGACTGGAGCCGCGCCGACAACGATCGCCGGCACGCTTTAGTGGTATCGGCCGGGCTCAATACCCCGACGACGCCGGCAACCACTGCGTGGCAGCGCGTCACCCACGGCTTCCAGCTCAGCACCATGGTGCAAGCCTACTCGGCGGCGCCGTTCAACATCACCTCGGGCGTGACGACGGTGCAGGGCACCGCCGGGCGCCCGATTGTCAACGGCGCCTTCATCCCGCGCAATTCGGGGGTCGGCGACGAGTTCTTCACGATGAGCCTGCGGCTGAACCGCAGTTTCCGGCTCTCTGGCGGCGTCTCGCTGGAGGCGCTCGCCGAGGTCTTCAACGTGACCGACACGGTCCACGAGACGGCGCGCAACGGCAACTTCGGATCGGGCGCGTATCCGACCAGCCCGTCGGCCACCTACAACCAGGTGACGGCGGTGGGCGATCCGCGGTCGTGGCAGCTCGCCGTACGGCTTCGCTTCTAGACTACTGGGAACAGGAACAGGGAACAGGGAACAGGGAACAGGGAACAGGGAACAGGCATGACGATGAACGCAACCCGAGTGGCGATGGCGGGGGTGACGGGACTGCTGCTGATGGCCGGGCCGCTGCACGCCCAGGAGGGCGCGGTGACGCTGGCGGTGCCGGGGCGCACCAACGCCACGCCGTGGGTGGCGGGCGACGGGCCGTTCGTCGCCGTGACCTGGGGGGCGACCGGCGGCGGCGCTACCGACGTGTTCCTGGCGACGAGCCACGACGGCGGGCGGACGTTCGGCGCGCCCGTGCAGGTGAATCGTGTCGCTGGCGACGGCCGGGCCAGCGGCGAGATCCCGCCGCGCGTGGCGTTGCATCGGCGGTCCGGCGCGGCGGCCCCCGACGTGGTCGTTGTCTGGAACGCGAAGGATCGCGGCACCGAGATCAAGATCGCGCGGTCGAGCGATGGCGGCCGGACCTTCGGTCCGGCCGAGTCCCTGCAGACGGCGGGCGCCGCCGGCGATCGCGGCTGGCACGCGCTGGCGATCGACGACCAGGGCGTGGCCCACGTGGTCTGGCTCGACCATCGCGGGCTGGCGGCGGCCAAGAGCGAGGGCGGGCACCAGGGCGAGCACGACGGCGTGGCGATGGCGCAGCGATCGGGCCTGCGCTACACGACATCGGCGGCGGGTGCGGCCGGCGAGCGCCAGCTCACGCCGGGCGTCTGCTACTGCTGCAAGACGGCGCTGGTCGCCAGCGGCGGCGGCCGGCTGCTGTCGGCGTGGCGCCACGTCTACGCCGGCAACCTGCGCGACATCGCTTTCACCGAATCGCGGGATGGCGGCCGCACCTTCGCGCCGATCGCCCGGGTGAGCGAGGACGGCTGGGCGATCAACGGCTGCCCCGACGATGGGCCGTCCCTGGCGGCCGGCACCGGCGATCGTGTGCACATCGTGTGGCCGACGGTGATCCCCGGCGAACAGCCGCAGGGCGCGCTGTTCTACGCGTCGCGCGGCGCGAGCGGCGGCTTCTCGCCGCGCGTCCGCGTGCCGACGCTGGTGAGTCCCAAGCCGTCGCATCCGCAGGTGATCGAGGACGGCGCTGGCGGCGTCGTCGTCGCCTGGGACGAAGTGATCGACGGCGTGCGCACCGCCGCGGTCGTCACCGGCCAGCCGACCGCGGAGGGGGCCATCCGCTTCGGCACGCCGCGACGCCTCGTGCCCGGCGACGGACCCACCCTCTACCCGGTGCTGGCGCGCGCTGGCGCCGAGGTCGTCGCCGTGTTCACGGCCGGTCCACCCACCGCCGCGACGATTCGCGTGGTGCGCCTGGCCGTGCCCGCGCCGGCGACCGCGGTGCAGACGCCGCCGGCGATGCAGGGACACCAGCCGCCGCCCGGTGCCGACCACATGGCGCACCGCTTCGACGACCCGGCGGCCTACGCCAAAAGCTTCGACGACCCGGCGCGCGATGCCTGGCAGATGCCCGACCGGGTGATCGCGGCGCTCGCGCTGAAGCCCAACGACCGGGTGGCCGACGTGGGCGCCGGCACCGGCTACTTCAGCACGCGGCTGGCCAAGGCAGCGGCCAAGCCGATGGTGTTCGCCGTCGACATCGAACCGGCGATGATCGGCTACCTCACCAAACGCGCCGCGGCCGAGCATCTGTCGAACCTGCGGGCGGTGCAGGCGTCGGCGACGAGTCCGCAGCTGCCCGAGCCCGTGGACGTCGTCCTCGTCGTGGACACCTTCCACCACATCGGCAATCGCGCCGCGTATTTCACCGGCGTGAAGGCGAGCCTGCGTCCCGGCGGGCGGGTCGCCATCATCGACTTCCGCAAGGACGCGCCGGGCGAAGGTCCGCCGGCGCACTTCCGCTTCACTCCCGAACAGATCACGGCGGAGATGGCCGCGGCCGGCTACTCGCTCGACGCCAGCCACGAGTTCCTGCCGCGCCAGCACTTCCTCGTCTATCGGGTGCGATAGGCTCGACCCGATGAGCCGACGGCCGGCGTTCGTTGCGGTGCTGCTGTCGGCGGCGGTGACTGCGGCCGCGCGGCAGGCGCCGGGGCCGGCGGACCTCACCGACCGGGAGCTCGAGGCCGGTGGGCGGGTCTACGCCATCCGCTGCGCTTCCTGTCATGGCGTCCGCGGCGATGGCCAGGTGAACGGCTCGGCCCCGGTTCGGGAGCGCGACCTGGTCGCGCTGGTGCGCCGCGCGCGCACGGCGGCAGAGGTCGGCGCCGCCATCGAGACGCCGCGTCGCGCCCACCAGCCGACGCTGGTTGCCGATCTCGACGCCGCCGCTCGCCAGCAGCTCGTTGCCTGGGTGCGCAGCCTGGGTGGTATCCGCCTCCCCGTCCGGGCCACGGATGGCGGCGCCGGCTACGCCTGGGACCTGCCGCCGGGGTTTCCGCCGCCGAAGGTGCCAGCCGACAACCCGATGAGCGCCGCCAAGGTGGAACTCGGCCGTCACCTCTTCTATGACACGCGTCTGTCGGTGGACAGCACGTTCTCCTGTGGCACGTGCCACGAGCAGCGTCTCGCCTTCACCGACGGCAGGGGCCGTGCGGTCGGTGTCACCGCCCAGGTGCATCCGCGGGGCGCGATGAGCCTCGCCAACGTCGCCTACAGTCCGGTGCTCACCTGGGCCGATCCGACCCAGCGACGCCTCGAGACCCAGGCGCTCGTGCCGATGTTCGGCCAGACCCCCGTGGAGATGGGGCTGGCGCGCCAGGAGCGGCCGCTGCTGGCGCGGCTCGGCGCCGAGCCGCGCTACCCGGCGATGTTCGCGGCGGCGTTTCCCGGCGAGGCCGCGCCGATCAGCGTCGCCAGCGTCACCAAGGCGATCGCGGCGTTCGAACGCACGTTGCTGTCGGGCCGATCGCCGTACGACCGCTACCGCACCAGCGGCTCGCCGGCGGGGGTCGCTCCGGCAGTGCTGCGCGGCGAGGACCTGTTCTTCTCCGAACGCCTGCAGTGCTTCCAATGCCACACCGGGTTCACGTTCGGCAGCGCGGTGGACTTCGTCGGCCGCGGACCGGCCGAGATCGCGTTCCACAACACCGGGCTGTACAACCTCGGCCGCGACGGCGCGTATCCGGCACCCAACACCGGCGTGCACGCGGTCACCGGGCTGGCCGACGACATGGGCCGATTCAAGGCGCCGTCGCTGCGCAACATCGCCTTGACCGCGCCCTACATGCACGACGGCAGCATCCGGACCCTGCCGGAGGTCATCCGTCACTACGAGGCGGGCGGACGCACCGTGGCCGACGGTGAACACAAGGGCGTCGGCGCCGACAATCCGCACAAGAGCGAGTTCGTCAAGGGGTTCACGCTCAGCGAGGACGAGCGCGCCGATCTGGTGGCGTTCCTCGAGAGCCTCACCGACCTGGCATTCATCGGCGACCCTCGGTTCGCCAATCCCTGGCTGCAGAAGTGAGGAGTGCATGCTCGACGCTGTCAGACGTCACCTCGTCGTTGCGTTGGTCCTAATCGCGCTCGCGGTGCCCGTGTCGGCCTCGGCCCAGGGATCGCCGCGCCAGCAGGCGGCCAATCTGTCGGCACAGCTGATGAGCCCGTTCTGCCCGGGCCGATTGCTGGTCGACTGCACCTCGTCACAGGCGTACGAGCTGCGCGAGGTGATCGCCGCCCGCCTCGGTGCGGGCGAGTCCGTGGACGCTGTGCGGGCCGACCTGGTGCGGCAGTACGGGCAGGCCATCCTCGGCGCGCCGCCCGCCGCGGGCATCGGATGGCTGGCGTGGCTGCTGCCGGCGCTGCTCGGTGTCGCCACGTTCGGCGGTGTCGCCTGGAAGGTGGTTCGTGCGGCGCGGGCGTCGTCGTCGCTGGCCGCATTGGCGCCGGCGCCAGCGGGCGACGCGCGGCTGGTCGCGCAGCTCGACGACGAACTGCGCGACCTCGACTAGGCAGACACCCGTGGCGACACCTCCGATTCAGTTCTCCGACGGCGCCGGATACGAGCGCTTCATGGGCGTGTGGAGCCAGATGGTCGCCGAGCGCTTCCTCGACTGGCTGGCGCCGTCCCCCGGCCTCGCCTGGCTCGACGTCGGCTGCGGCAACGGCGCGTTCACCGAACGCATCGTCGCGCGGTGCCAACCCGCCAGCGTCTGCGGCATCGATCCGTCGGCGGCGCAGCTCGCCTACGCGCGCGGACGCCCCGCCCTCGCCAGCGCGGACCTCCGGCAGGGCGATGCCATGGCGCTGCCCTGGCCGGCCGCGTCGTTCGACGTGGCGGTGATGCCGCTGGTCATCTTCTTCCTGCCCGACCCGGCCCGCGGCGTCGCCGAGATGGCGCGCGTGGTGCGATCGGGTGGCCTCGTGGCCGCGTATGCGTGGGACATGCCGGGCGGCGGCTTTCCCTACGACGCGCTGCTCCAGGAGATGCGCGCGCTTCGGATGGACGTTCCCGGACCGCCGCATCCGGAGGTCTCGGCGCTCGGTGCCCTTCGGGCGGCGTGGGCCGCCGCCGGCCTGCGCGACCTCGCCACCACGACAATCCCCGCGTCGCGGCAGTTCAGCGACTTCGCCGACTACTGGACCACCGCCCAAGGCAGCGCCAGTCTCGGCGCCACGTTGCAGGCGCTGCCGCCCGACGCGCACGCGGCGTTGATTGCGGGGCTGCAGCGACGCCTCGGGGCCGAGGCGGGCGGGCCCATCACCTGCCGGGCCGCGGCCAACGCGATTCGCGGCCGGGTAGCGTAGCGGGTGGGGCGAGCGCACTGGGTCGCGCTACGATAGTGGGCTCGGCCCATGATTTCTTTCGCACGTATCGGCAAGCAGTACGGGAAGCAGGTGCTCTTCGTCGACGCCAGCTTCCAGCTCAATCCCGGCGAGAAGGTGGGCCTGGTCGGCCCCAACGGCGCCGGCAAGACCACGCTGTTCCGGATGATCGTCGGCGAAGAGGCCGCCGACGAGGGTGACGTGTCGGTGCCCAAGCGGCTGTCGATCGGCTACTTCCGCCAGGACGTCGGCGAGATGTCGGGCCGCTCGGTGCTCGACGAGACCATCGCCGGCAGCGGCCGCGTCGGCACCCTGCACCACGAACTGGAGCAGCTGCAGCACGACATGGCCGACCCGGCCAAGGCCGACGACATGGAGCGCATCCTGGCCCGCTTCGGCGAGGTGCAGGAGGAGTACGACCATCTCGGCGGCTACGCGCTCGAGGCGCAGGCGCGCGAGATTCTCCACGGCCTCGGCTTCGACGACGAACGCATCGACGGCGACGTCGGCGCGCTGTCGGGCGGCTGGAAGATGCGCGTGGCGATGGCCCGGGTGCTGCTCGGCCGGCCCGACGTCCTGCTGATGGACGAGCCGACCAACCACCTCGACATCGAGTCGATCATCTGGCTCG